>CAJQIB010000009.1 GCA_905478325.1 uncultured Flavobacteriales bacterium
CCAAGTTGGTCTGGCCATTGCCCTTGCCTTCGTGGCGCGTTATCTCAACGCCTGAACCGTAAGCGGCAAGCTGGACCGTTCCGCCCGACTCGGGGTTGGGACTGTGAGGCACTCCTGAATACGATCGAATGGATCCGACGGCTGCTTTTCGTGAGGCCTTGAATTGGATATCTTGTCCCGTGCCAAGATTCGCGTCATACGGACGGTAATCGTTGTATCCATATGCCAAAACCATGAAGTAGTAGGTCTTGTGGTTGACCAGCCGATTGTCTCCTTGTGCAAATGCGTCTGTAGTGACGCTCATGCTATGGAAAATTCCGTTGTCCGCGCCGTCCGCTTCTAACGTAGGAACAGGGGTTCCCATGACCGCGTCGAAGGTGTAATTGATTACTTGGCTCACTCCATTTTGCAAATCGCATTGCGCGATCAGGCGCGACTTGTTGATGTCGCCCAAATCGGAAGGGCTGACCGTCTTATCCGAAAGCTGATACACTTTATAGCCTTCAAAAACATAACTGCGTTCCTCGTCAGTGAGCACCGACCCATCTTCCAACTCCGTTGGTATGGAAGGATCCATCGCAGTGTATTCTTCCTGATAATTGTTCGAGATGGGGTTGTCATTGGTCAAGTACAAAATGAGCTCATTCTCCAACTCTTGAATGGAAATGTCCGGCGCATCAGGTCCAGAGACAATCTCGAAACAGTTGTCGAACAACGCTTGTGCTTTGTCATCCGCCAATCTCAAAAGCTCTACACTCTCAAACGGCTCTCCTCCTGTTGCACGGGCCCAAACCATGCCCACCGTAATGTTATTGAAGTCACCCGGCTCCAATGTAAATGGCCCTGCTGACTGCAAAAACAAGCGGTCACCCGCCGGATTCCCAGCTCCCACCTCCGTCCATGGTTCCACTCCGACTCCTGCGGTGCCCCACTGGTATGGATCCGTGTCACCAGGAAACATATAATCCGCTTCAATTTCCAAATTGGCCCCTGTCGCTGGGGTCAACCCATCTCCTCCATACGCCATGCGTTGACCATTCTTCCAGTATCCGCGCATGTAGTTGTAGTACTGCGCAGCCAAAGTCGGCTGGCCGTTGATTCCAAAATTCCAATTGTAATAGATGAACTTCCGCATTCCATAGCGCTCGTTGTCTTTGATCCCATCGCCGTATCCAATGCCGATGCCACTGTAAGGGATTCCCAAGGAGTCAATGGCATCGGTAAAGACCGTTGTCAGCGGGTTATCAATAGAATCTGAATCTTGGTACGGTCCTTCAAAAAAGTCCACTCCCATCGCCGGTGGATTGCTCCCGTATCCAATGGAATAACTCGTTGCTTCATCGAAGGCATCGCCATTGTAAGCGTACCCCAATCCGCGGCGCACATCCACTCCTACATAGTCATCTACGTGGCCTCCCAAGTCGCAATCCACCCATTGCGCGAAATACGTTTCCGTCAATGTTTGTGTTCCTTGGTTGATCACCACATAGTTGTAAAACTGCATGTTATTGACCTCATCGTTGGTCGAGAACGCAAAAGCCTGAGCGCGGATTTCCATGCCAATCGGCTCGCCTTGTGACTCCGAATGGATGTTGCCCTTGTCATTGAAAATCCAGTAGTACGTCTGATCTCCGTACAACGGAACGGGATCTTCACGACGACGCTCTGCACAATCGATTTCTTGCAGAAAATCGTACCACGGATAATCTCCCGCTGAAGGATCATAAAACCCATTCGCATCATAATCCATGAACGGCGACAAGTAGAAATCTTGATTCAAACTCACATTTCCATGTGCCGGATAATCAAAGAAATAAGCGGGAATGCTGTACCCGTTGGGGAATTGCTCTTCCATGTCACATTCCGGATCCGCCGTGCAATCGAAATACTGGCGATGGCGCATCGCATCCGCTCGTTGTGAGATGGCAAATTTATCGTACTGTTCGCATACGGCTGGACCAACCTCGGCAGCCCCTGTGTTGGTCAATGGACCGGGCCAAAAGTCATTGCCTGTATTGCGGTAACGAACTGCCGCCAATTTCAATTGCTGATCCGGACTGATGCCTCCCATCCACAAAGCTCCTCCGTACACAACGGACACCCCTTCTTCCTTGGGAACCATGAATGCACCCTTATCAATGGCTCGGTTGTACCACAGCGCTCCCGCATTTTCAATCAAAGCCCGCACATTGTTCCATTCCAAATCCCGCAATGCCGTTGCTGGCGCGCAAGCATCGGCCCGCGATTCACCCAAAACAGACTCGTGCGTTTTGGGGATGATGTAGCCTTTTTGAATGACAACTTCCCCGTTTTCAATGGATGAAGCGTCAGTCAATTGAGCGCATGCAAATGCATAGCAGCAGGTTGCAAAAAATGTCAGGAAGAATCGAACCATGGGAGGGTGACTACGGCAGTTGATATTCAGTCGAGGAGCAAGTTACACAGACCCGCTCAAAACACACACTTCGAACGAATTATGTGTCAATCTACTGGAACGAGTACCAAGTCTCGGGTATACAGCAGCCAACCGAACACCTTCTTGCCAGGCTCCATTTCCGCGATGGCGTCCATGTAGCTCTTCACCTGAAGATGGTGCTTCTTGTCTGGTGTTCCTGTTTTGTAGTCCAACACGTGCCAACCATCCTCAAGTTTCACCACACGATCTGGACGTCCAACTTCACCCGATGACAACCGCAGCGGCCGTTCAGCAAAACGGTGATCTACAGGCGCCTCAAAGAAACGTTTCCATTCCGCATGGAACAGCACGTCTTCCACTGCTTTCACAACCTCATCACGCTGCCCCGGATCCATGCCGAAGGAAGAGCCCAGTCTCGGTTGAATGTGATCCCAATCGGAGCGTTGTCCAACCTGAGCCAAGAGGCCGTGCACGGCGTTTCCGTAAGTCCGCTGGCTGAGGGCACCTCCCGGCATGGCTTCAGACCAAGAACCTTTGGGCCGAGCGACGATGGCGCGAATGGCTCCTCCCGCCTTTAAAGCCGTTTCCCGAATGGTCACTTGAGATTCCGCATTCCCCCGCTCCATCGCCTTGCGGTCACCAGTCCCCAAGCCCCACGTCCCGTCTCCTGCTTGCTCCGACGCAAACTCCTGTTCCAAGCTTTGCAGAAGCAATTGAGGCAAACTCTTTGGCCCTTCAGCATGAACGCCTTCCACTTCGAATTCGAGCAACACATCGAGCCGTTCGATTGGACGCGTTGAGGTCACATACGCCACATTCAATCCGTCGAGTAACGTGCGATCAATCTCCCGCTGCCGTTCCGTCCCCAATTCTGTGTCTTTTAAATCAGAATCGCGGAGCAATGCCGCAGGCAGTCCATACTTTTTCTGATCCAATACCACGGGAAGTTCGTCTTTAAACGCGGCTATTTTATCGTGAACCATAGGGGCAATCACAATCGGGAAAGCCAAGCCTTTCGCCTTATGCGGCGTCATGATTTGAACGGCACCCTGAGCTCCACTGACACGAATGCTCCGCTTGTGACCTCTACGGTCCCACGATTCAAGGAATGCCGGCAATCCAGATCTCCGCTGACCGCTCACTTCGTGAGCCAATTCCAACAATCCCTCCGCATAGGCTGGATGACTTTTGCTCCAACCCAGTGCTTCAAAACAATGGCCAATAAGAGCCACCAACGGCTCTGCACTTCGTTCCTCCAATTTCAATTCAGGGACCAATTTCTTGAGCAAAGCCTCCGAGTGAATCACGCCACGTTCACGTTCTTGACCATCCGCCGTGACAAAGCGTTCGATCTCATGGTATTCCCACAACCACTTGGCTTCATCCGTCTCAGGATGCAGCGCGGTGAAACACTGAAGAAAGTCAATGACGTGCACCTGGTTTAGGGGCTCCAAAATGCTGCGAAGCAGTGCGATCACCCCACGCGGTGCCGGGTGTCTCCCCAAGTGCAAACTTTCTGAAGTAAACGGGGTGATCCCGTGATCCAACAAGAATTGCGCGAGCGCTGCACCATCTCTGTTTTTGCGCATCAATACTGCGATATCCGAAAGCTTGAAATGTCCTTCTGAATCCGTGGCTTGGAATCGCATTTGGCCTTCCGTTTTTATCAACTGTCCACCGGTATGCTTCAGAATTCTCTGCAGAACCCACTCATGCCGTTTCCGCTCTCGATCTTCCACTTTTTTATCCACCAAACATGTGGCATGCACGGCCCCTTCAAATTCCTTCATCGCCACTTGATCCGGAGCATCGTAAACCGACTGCAAATCGCTTGGAAGCATGCTCTGAATTCGCCTAAAAAGTCGATTGTTCCATGCGACAATGGCTTTCCCTGAGCGAAAATTATTTTCCAAGTTCAATGGCTTGGCACTTCGCTTCAAGGATTCTGCGGCTTCTAACAGCACAGGTCCCGGATTGTCAATCAAATTCGGCAAAGCTTGCAACTGCTCATAATTGCCATTGCGCCATCGGTAAATCGCTTGTTTTCCATCACCCACAACCATCCCCATGTGACGCGTAGATAAAATGTGTTCAAACAACTGCACCAAATTGTGCCACTGGGTGATGGACGTATCCTGAAACTCGTCGATAAAAATGTGCTGATATCGGTTGCCTAACCGTTCAAAAATGTAGGGCGCTGGATTGTCTCGCACCAAATCAGCAATCTCTCGATTCAACGAGGAGAGCAATCGCACATTGGATTCCACTTGTACTTCCTCCAACGCATCTCGAATCAATGCCAACGTTCCAATGAGACTCGCCCGTTCTTGAAGGTGAGCCAACAGCTTGTGTTTTTGCCCGGCTTCCCCTGTGTGCACAGACTCCCACGCATCGCGAACCGCCTCGAACACAGCGCCGAGACTTTCCAATGTTTCCAAAGTAGCTAGGGCTGTTTTGGCCTTCCCAAATCCAGCAGATTCAAATTGAGTCGTCAATCGCACTCCGAGTGCCGCATCTCTCCCCTGACCCTTCGCCACTTTGGCAAGCCAACTCGGTAACGCTCCATGTGCAAAATCCGAAGCGGTCAATCCCGCATCTCGAATGGCCTTCTGGGCGTTTTTGGCCTTTTCAATCGGAACAGAAAAGGTTTCATTTAAATACGACTTGATTTCCTTGCGATACTGACCAAAACGTTCTGTGGGCCATTCATCTGGAGGCAGAGCTCTTAAAACGGGCTGCATGTGTTCACGTGTGACCTGTTTTCCAAACTTCACCAACTGCGATCGAAGCATCGCATTGCGCTCTTCATCGACTTGTTGACGCACAAACCCTTCCAACATGGAGGTGAGCGCTTCTTCACCAGGAAGACCCACCCGACTCAAAACACGGCCCACAGCCTGATCGATCAACTGGTCCTCATCCAACTCAATTTGAAACGCTTCATCCCATTCCAAATCCCGGGCAAAACTTCGAACCAAGCGATTGACAAAACTATCAATGGTCATAACACCAAAGTCCTCGTAGCGAAAAAGCATGCTTTGACCCAGTGCTTTCGCTCGCCTTTGCATCTCATCAGGCGCTACATCTAAAACCTCTTGGAGCATGTCAAACATGATCCCTTCACCTTCAGCTACAGCTTGCACGTCTCGAAGGACGCGGTCTTTCATTTCTTGTGCTGCCTTATTTGTAAAGGTGATGGCCAGAATTTTCCTGAAGTAGGTTGGATCATCTACTTGCAAGCAACAGCGGAGATACTCTTGCACCAACCGAAAGGTTTTTCCTGAACCCGCTGAGGCTCGAACAATCAGAAATTCAGGCTTTTGCTCGCTTGTTCTCACTTTTTCTTCAGAAATTGAGGGGGTTGTGCAACATCTTGCCAAATTAGGTGTCTTAAACTTGGAAGCCAACTTCGAGGAAATGAATTGCAAGCGATTAACGATGAGAAAAACCCAGCGCCATGTGTGTGCATGGATTGCCCTGTGTTTTCTTGTAGGCCAAGGATGTACACAGGTGTGGTGGTGGAACAACGAGCCCATCCCTGGGACGTTTCGATTGGACGCTCAACTCGAGTGGAACGCCATGGTGACAGAACTTGGAGATGTGAATGTGGATCATCTCGGTCACACGCTCCGTCTGGACAATCTGCAGATGTACATCTCCGAGATGGAGCTGCGCGCCGAAAACGGTGAATGGGAACCGATCGGCGATGTCGCGTTGCTCGATTTTAGCGTGCTCAAACCGCACATTTTGGCGCCTGTCCCAGCAGGTGAGTACGACGCCATACGATTTGGTGTTGGCCTCCCTTCAGAAATCAATACGGACATGGACCCTGCCTCCTATCCCAATGACCATCCCCTAAGCGTTCCTGGATCGGCCGGCATGTTTTGGACCTGGTCTTCAGGCTATGTTTTCGTCAAATATGAAGGGAAATTCGCCGCGGAACCCGGACAACCGCTCCTCGAGCCGCTGTCCTACCATTGCGGAACGGACGGTAGTTTCCGCTCGGTCATGCTTGAATTTGAAGAGCCTCTCCTCATCCAATCCAGAGAACTCACGGTTCAAGAACTGGTGTTCGATGCGGCTTTGGCATTGGTTGGTGCAGCCGATAGCATTGACATTGTTGCAGATCCGATAACGCACAACGCATCCGGTACAACCTTAGGCGGCCGCATCATGGATCTCATAGACGACGCGTGGTCCTTGCGATGATGCGTTCTCGGCAACTACATCAACAAACGTGGATTCTCTGGATCCTTGTATTGGCCTGCTTGACAAGTTGTGAACGCTGTCAAGAAGCCGAGTGCGAAGGGGCGGACTGCAACCCAGCGGCCACACCCTATGTGCTTGATATTCCTCCATTTTTTCCTCCGATGGACATTCCCGCGGACAATCCGTTGACCGTGGAAGGCGTGCATCTCGGGCGTATGCTTTTTTGGGAAAAGTCCCTTTCTCAGGACGGAAGCATGAGTTGCGGCAGCTGCCATCTTCCTGAGCATGGGTTTTCCGACCCGAGCCCATACAGCACAGG
This sequence comes from uncultured Flavobacteriales bacterium, assembly GCA_905478325.1. Taxonomy (GTDB): domain Bacteria; phylum Bacteroidota; class Bacteroidia; order Flavobacteriales_D; family Sanyastnellaceae; genus UA16. The sequence continues at coordinate 6,945 of CAJQIB010000009.1, forward strand.
CATAACAGGCGCTCAGGGACTTCGAAACGCCATGGCTTTGATCAACATCGGCTGGGCCTCCAACTATTTTTGGGACGGCCGGGGGGCTTCGCTGGAAGAGCAGATTCTCGAACCGGTTTCCCATCCCGATGAAATGGCGATGCCCTGGCCCGACGCCGTCGCGCAATTGCAAGCTTCCACTGAGCCTGTCGATTATCCAAACCTGTTCCTCAAAGCTTTTGGAACAGCTGAAATCAACTCCGAATTGACCACAAAGGCCATCGCTCAATTCTTGCGAACGATGATCTCAGCCGATTCCAAATTCGATCAGTGGAGGAGAGGCGAAACGTCGTTGAGTGATGAGGAGTTTGCAGGGTATGAGATTTTCCTGCGTGAAGGCGGCGATCCAGAAACCACTCCCGGCGGTCAGTTTGGAGGGGACTGCTTCCATTGCCATGGTGAAGCCGGACTGCAGTTCAGTGATTATTTATTCCGAAACAATGGCCTGGACAGCACGTTTGTCAATGATGCTGGTCTTGCTGGTGTTACCGGAATGCCTTTGGATTCAGGTCGGTTCAAAACGCCAACCTTGCGAAACGTCTCACTGACAGCACCTTACATGCATGATGGCCGTTTCACCACACTGGAAGAAGTCTTGGACCACTACAATACAGGAGGCGTACCTTCGTCAACGATAGACCCCTTTATGAAATATACCACCGGGGGACTCGCTCTCAGTCCTGTTCAAAAAACTCACCTTCTGGCTTTTCTTGAAACTCTGACGGATACGTCATTCATAGCGGCTAGTCAATTCCAAGATCCACATTGAAGTTAGAACTCGAGGAGCAGCTTGCTTGGTCCAAAAAATACCGCTGGAAGGTTCATGCGCTGTTCGCGCGATGGATGCGCAAACCCCCTCGTGACTTGGACGCCATCTTTCATGAGCGGCACGATGAAGTCTTTGAAGAAGTGGATTGTCTGGATTGCGCGCATTGCTGCAGAACAACGAGTCCTATATTCAAAGTGCGGGACATCGAACGGATTTCCAAGTCCCTTCGGATGAAAATCGGTGCATTCAGTCGTCAGTATTTGAAAATGGATGATGAAGGAGATTGGGTTTTGCAAAAGTCCCCCTGCTCTTTTTTGGATGAAGGGACCAACTCTTGCACCATTTATGACGTGCGTCCACAGGCGTGTGTCGAATATCCACACACCGACCGAAAACAGATGTCTGGCATCTTGGCGATTACAGAAGAAAATGCGCACGTTTGCCCAGCGGTGTCAAGCATGGTTCAAAAAATTCTAGAGGCGGGAGGAGGCAAAAAATAACCTCGTTTTTCTGTAACCCCACGGATTCTTATGCGTAAAAAGCGGTATGATCCGCTCAATTTTCATCTCATTCATGCTCTTGATGTGCTTTACGGCACCTCAACTGTCATTGGCTCAATGCCCGCAGGTATTGGGTTCTGCTGGGGAAATCACCAGCAATCCCGTTTGGTACAATTGCACAGATGGTTTAAACATCTTGGCCATTGAAACCGCTTCTTCGTGGAACAATTTGGTCGTCGACTGGGGAGACGGCAGCCCAATACAGACCATTGGAGCCTTTGAATCGGGAGATTCTACACTTGCCCACCCCTATGTGGCGGGCAACCCTTATTATGAGGTTACGCTGTCCGAGGCAGACGGATCGTGTATTTTAGAGGGACTGTATTATGCGGGTGCCCCCGTAAGCGATTTCTGGAGCAGCTCAAACGTCATTTGTCAGGGAACGGCTGTTCAATTTCACCAAGAAACGAGCGGACCTGGTATTCAATACAAGTGGAATTTCGGTGTGAATCCTGTATTTCTGTCCACAGCGACAGGCAATGTGAGTTTTACATTCCAGAACCCTGGAGTGTATGAAGTTCAGAGCGTCGTTCTTTACGACAACACGGAAGCTGCGTGTTCCGATACGTCGAGCGTCACGGTATATGTCCTTGATCGTCCTGATGCGGAGATCGTTTTGTCAGAGATCGAAGCGTGCGGAGAAGCTCAAATTACCGCCGAAGCAATATCAGCAAATGCATTTCAATACGTCTGGTCTTTTGGTGTGTCCCCTTATTTTCAAGCGGGAAGCACATTGGATGCCATCGATTTGAATGGTCCTGGAACTTACCCCATTTCATTGGAAGTCACGGGCAACAACGGATGTCGTACATCCCTTCAAGAAACGGTAACCATTCACCCGGAGCCCGTTGCTGGGTTTGATGTTGAAGCTGTATGCATTGGAGAGCCTTCCAACTTTTTCGACACGTCTACCATTGAATGGGGAACGGATATCATTGGATGGTACTGGCAATTTGGTGATGGCCAAACGAGCTATGTCTCCAACCCGAGCATCGACTATGCTTTTGCAGGTGACTACCAGGTTTCATTGACCGTCAACACACCTGAATGCACTTCGACTTTCATCGACACCTTGTCTGCTCACGCCATTCCAACAGTCGCGGCAACCGCTGACTTGATGGAGGGATGTTCGCCTTTATCGGTCAACCTAGAGGCCTCTGGAACATTGAACGCAACGTATTCATGGAACTTTGGCAATGGCAACACGGCCACAGGCGAGCAAGTAACTCACGATTTCATCACAGCCATTGGAAACGACCCCGCGCATGCCCTTTCCGTAACAGCTACTTCTGAGCATGGATGCTCCGCTACCGAGAGCTTGAGCGTTATCGCCCACGCCCCAGCCGTTGCCGCATTCTCGATTAGTGATGAATCGGCTTGTGCACCCTTCATGCCTTTGATCAACAACCAATCTGCAGGGGCCTCCTCTTATGAGTGGTTCATTGATGGTGCGGCCGCAGGCAATGCAACCAATCTCAATCATACGTTTGAGAACACCTCTGCTTTTTTGCAATCCAGTGCTTTGGATTTGATTGCCAACGCAAGCAATGGGTGTCATGATACCACATCGGTTATAATGGAGATTTTTCCGGAAGCCGACTTTTCCTTTAGTCTATCAACGGACTCTGTGTGCAGCCCGCTCGAGCTGATCATGCCTGCGATCTTTAGTGCTTCTACATTCAACTGGGACTTCGGAAACGGAGAAACATCGAATGAAGCACAACCTCACATGCTTATCGCGAATGAAACAGGCGAATTGCTTGCTTCTACGGTCGTGTTCTCTGGAACTTCTGCTTTCGGTTGTAGCGATACACATGAACAAACCGTGCACGTGAAGCCGCAACCGGTTGCTGAAATCACATTGGCTTCTGCCAACGGTGGATGTGCTCCTTTTGATGCCCTATTCAACAACAACAGCACCAACGGGGATGTCTACACCTGGAACTTCGGTGATGGATCGGAAGAAGCGCAAGCCAACGGCGATGTGAATCACGCATACCAAACTGGAAGCGAAACAGCCAACTACACCGTGACCTTGACTGCGACGGACGCATTGGGTTGTGCGGATACCACGACAGAAACGGTAACCGTATTCCCTGCAGCTGACTTCAACTTGCAGCTCGCTGTGGATTCTGTGTGTTCACCACTCGTGATCACCATGCCAACCATTGAAGGCGCGCAAGACATCACGTGGAACTTCGGGGACGGAACATCTTCTAACGAGATCAACCCAACCCACACCTGGGCCAACAACTCCGACGAATTGCTTTCTGCTTTGGTTTCTTTCGAGGGACAAACGGCAGATGGATGCTTCGGAACAGCTTCTGCTATGGTGCACGTGAAGCCACAACCGGTTGCTGAGATCACATTGGCTTCTGCCAACGGTGGATGTGCTCCTTTTGATGCCCTATTCAACAACAACAGCACCAACGGGGATGTCTACACCTGGAACTTCGGTGATGGATCGGAAGAAGCGCAAGCCAACGGCGATGTGAATCACGCATACCAAACTGGAAGCGAAACAGCCAACTACACCGTGACCTTGACTGCGACGGACGCATTGGGTTGTGCGGATACCACGACAGAAACGGTAACCGTATTCCCTGCAGCTGACTTCAACTTGCAGCTCGCTGTGGATTCTGTGTGTTCACCACTCGTGATCACCATGCCAACCATTGAAGGCGCGCAAGACATCACGTGGAACTTCGGGGACGGAACATCTTCTAACGAGATCAACCCAACCCACACCTGGGCCAACAACTCCGACGAATTGCTTTCTGCTTTGGTTTCTTTCGAGGGACAAACGGCAGATGGATGCTTCGGAACAGCTTCTGCTATGGTGCACGTGAAGCCACAACCGGTTGCTGCTTTTGACATGAATACCGACAGCGGATGTGAGCCTCTCAACACCATCTTCAGCAATGCCAGTGAAGGTGCCGATAGCTACGTTTGGAGCCTTGGAAACGGACAAGCTCCTGAGAGCATGGTCAGTGCTTCTGATGTTGAGTGGACCTACGAAACCAGCGGTGAACCGACCACATTCACGGTTACTTTGATCGCCATTGATGCGCTGGGTTGCACAGATGAGCGCACAGCGGAGATCACTGTTCTTCCAACACCAGTCTATGCTTTGGACTTGGAATTCGCTGAAGCCTGTTCGCCATTTGAAGCGACCATGCCAGCAATGGAAAATGCCGAGACGACTTTTTGGTCTTTCGGTGATGGCACCATGTCCAACGAAGCGACACCTTCGCACAGTTGGTTCAACAATTCTGATGTACTTGCAAACCACACGATTCAATTTCAGGGAGCGAACGCATATGGATGTGTAAACCAAGCGAGCACGGCCATTGCGGTCAAGCCCCAGCCTATTGCTGCCTTTTCCAAGAATTTGGATGAAGGGTGTGCTCCTTTTGACGTCATCTTCTCGAATGAAAGTATTCGTGCCGACTTCTTTGGTTGGGACTACGGTGATGGCCACGAAAACTCCTTTGGCAATACATCAGATCACGATTACACGTACCTGACTGAAGCCACCCTAATGACCTACACCGTCGCATTGACAGCAACGCATGCGTTGGGTTGCAGCGATCTGAAACTCGACTCTGTGACCGTATTCCCTAGCGTTTTCGCAGCGTGGGTAGGATCCGTTGAAGGATGTGCTCCCTTTGAAACCAATCTCGAGTACATCGGGGGCGAACAGGAAACAATCCAGTGGGATTTGGGCAATGATACTCAAGCGACAGGAGCCTTGGCTGCTGCGACATATGAAGGTGAGATGGGAACCGATGCCAATTACACGGTTTCACTGGCCATCATGAGTGAAAACGGTTGTTCTGATCAGTCAAGCTTTGACATCACTGTTCACCCGGCTCCGTTGACTGGCTTGTCCATTGATCTGGATGCCTCCTGTGCAGAAACGGAAGTTGTGGTGTCCAACACCTCTGCTTTCGCAGACAGCGTGGTACTGAACCTTGGCAATGGCACAACATTGATCAATTCTGATTTGACGAGCGTACCCGTCGTGTATTCGAATGATAGCGATACCGATGTGACCGTTCTATTGACACAAGACATTTTCACTGATTTCGGTTGTTCTGCAATGGCAACACTGGCCCATACGGTTCACCCGAAGGTCACTGCTGCGATTGAAACGCCGGAAGCAGCGTGCACGCCAGCGCTTGTTCAATTGGGCAACACCTCCATCAACGCCAACGGCAATCAGCTGTGGATGTTCGGAGATGGAAACACGTCCAACGCAAATGCTCCCGAGCACCTCTTCGATAGCCAAAGCAACACGGATTCGACGTACGTCGTCACCTTGGTTGCTCAAAGCGCAGCCGGATGTTCGGATACCGCTAGCGTTGATGTTGTTGTCTGGGGAACCCCAACAGCACAATTGACTTTGAACAATTTGGAGGGTTGCTACCCTGTAGAAGTCACGTTTGAAAACACCAGCGAAGGACAAACCATGAACACCTGGGCCTATGGCAACGGAGAAACTTCCGCAACCAATGATAGCCTGCATAGCAAGGTGTTCTTCAATCCAACGCAGGAACTCATCGCATACGAAACCGTCCTGACGGCGACCAATGCACATGGATGTGCAACGGACGCAATGGTTAGCTTTGATGTTGCACCGCATTTGAATGCCGCATTCGACGCTGTAAACGCGGGATGTTCTCCTGTAAACGCACAGTTGATCAATCAATCTGAAGGAGCCGCATCGTACAGCTGGAACTTCGATGATGGTTCCATGCCTTCGAACGAATTTCAGCCGAATCACTCCTTCGTGAACACCACGAATGCGGACATGACGTTCGAGGTTCAGTTGATTGCCCAGTCTGCATACGGTTGTATCGACACGGTTTCCGTCGGCGTGCATGTTTATCCCATGCCCCAAGCAGAATTTTCTGTGACACCGGTTACACAGACGTACCCGAATGCTACCGTTGGGATCAACAATATGAGCCTATCCTCTGATGCTGCTGTTCAATACTGGAGCTTCGGTGATGGTGCTGAATTAGCAGGAGAGCAACCGATTTTCCATACCTACAACACCTGGGGGACCTACAACATCACCTTGCTTGTTGACAACGGGTTTTGCGCAGATGCGCAAACAGAGCAGGTTCAAATCCTGTCTCCCAACCCAGTTGCTGACTTCACAGGAAGCGGTGCTGGATGCGCTCCTCTATTGGTCGCATTTGACAACCTTTCCAACCACGGAGCAGGGTATGTTTGGGACTTTGGTGATGACTACATGACCTCTGAAGAATCTCCTGTTCACGTGTACACACGTCCTGGAGTTTACAATGTTTCATTGACCGCTATCGGCTTTGAAGGACAGGAACATGAGGCCATTCATTATGCGACTGTCGAGGTTTTCCCAACGGCTACTGCAGCCTTTGTATTCAGTCCTTCTCAGGTGGTCGCTCCAGATCAGCCGGTTGAATTCATCAATCTCTCTGATGAGGATGCCACTGAGTTTCTGTGGACTTTCGGCGACGGAATGGTCAGTACGGAGGCGAATCCAATCTACACGTACACCGAACCTGGACAGTACGATGTTTCATTGACTGCAAACAATGTCTTCAATTGCCCTAGCACGTTCATTATGGAACAGGCCATTGAAGCGACAAGTGGCGGCTTTATGGAATTCCCTACTGGATTTACCCCGAACAACGGAGGATCCAACGGTGGTGGATACGATCCAGCAAGTCTAGACAACGATGTTTTTCACCCTCATCACTTGGGAATCGTCCAATACGAAATGGTCGTATTCAACAAGTGGGGAGAGCTCATCTTCCGCTCAACCGATCCATACATCGGGTGGGATGGATATTTCCAAGGCCGCATCGCACGTCAAGACGTGTATGCATGGAGGGCAACAGCCCAGTTTAGCAACGGTCACCGCGTTACAAAAGCCGGTGACGTGACACTCATCATCCAATGAACCCATTTCCTATGACCTATACTTTGAAAACCATTGCTATGAAACGCATTCTCATCATCGGGGCCCTTCTGGGCGGATTATTCGCAGTTGAAAGCCAAGCTCAAGACTTGCGCTTTACCCAATACAATGCGATTCCTACATCAGTCAATCCAGCCTTCGCGGGTTCATTGGACCGCGCTCGTTTGGTGAGCGTATACCGCAATCAATGGGCAAGCATGCCCGGCTCTTATGTGGGTTGGCATGTCGCTCACGATTGGTTCAATCGTGAGTTGAATAGCGGATTCGGCATCCTCTTCTCACAAGAGGAAGCTGGAGCTGGCGGGTTGAATACCACGCGTTTTGCCATGCAGTATGCCTACGAAGTTCCTCTTGGAAATGGATGGCGTTTGCGTCCTGCTTTGCAAGCAGGAATTGGTAACCGCTCCATCAATATGCACCAATTGACTTTCGGTGATCAGCTGATTCGAGGCCCCCAGGTTTCTTCCATCGAAGACCGACCAAGCGTTGCTCAGAATTACTTTGATTTCGGCACTGGCGTGCTCCTTCTCGGAAAGAAGACGTGGTTGGGATGCTCGTTTGATCACTTGAACACACCCAATGAAAGTTTGAACCCCACCTATATCGACCCGATGGATGTCCGTGTTTCTGTACACGGAGGGTTCCGCATGGCACTTGTTGACCCTGTTCACAATAAGAACTTTGGAGACATGGTCGTTGCATTCAACTACATGGCCCAAGATCAATTCAATCAAATGGATCTCGGAATCTACTATGACACTCAGCCATTGAGTATCGGACTTTGGTACCAAGGGCTTCCATTCGGACACACCATTGAAGGGGGTACGGATGTTGACGCTGTCAGCATCATCCTTGGGTATGGCACAGACAATTGGAAGATTGGTTACAGCTATGACATGACCCTCAGTAGCCTCGGATTGGCAACAACAGGAGGAAGTCACGAAATCGTACTCAGTGCCACGTGGCAAACGATCCGGCGCAACAAGCCGCAATTGCCTCGTTACATGCCTTGCCCCATTTTCTGATAGTTCAGCGGATCAGGAAAATCAGTGTGGGCTCTGTTGCCTCCATTTCATTCCCCAGAATGGAAAGGTGGGTGGCAGGGCCCGCATTCATTTCGAAAGGTTTCGCCCGATCTGGTTGACCTCTGGCTCCAATTGAACGCCGTATTGGGAGCGCACATCGTTCATGATGTCCTGCGCAAGCTGCCAAATTTCGGCCCCCGTCGCCCCTCCATAATGCACCAATACCAGCGATTGATTGACGTGTACCCCGTGGGTTCCTCTGTGTTTTCCCTTCCAACCCGCTTGCTCAATGAGCCACCCGGCAGCGACTTTAATGGTTCCATCCGACTGCGGATAATGGGCCACTTCTGGATGGGCCGTTTGCAACCGCTTAAATTCATCCGGACCGAGCACAGGGTTCTTGAAGAAACTTCCCGCATTGCCCAGTTTTTTGGGGTCAGGCAGCTTGGTTGAACGAATCTGCATCACGGCTTTCGCTACATCCGCGTGCGTCCATGATTCCTCAGGCAAGGCCTTGAGCTCCTGTTGAATGGCCCCATAGGCCGTTTGCAATGGAGCGTTTTCTTCCAAGATAAAGGCTACCCGAACAATGATCCATTGTCCTTTTTCAGATGATTTGAAGATGCTCTCTCGGTAGCCAAATTCGCACGACGCTGCATCGAACCGTTTCAAGGATCCTGTTTGCACATGGATGGCCTCCAACCAAAGAAAACGATCTTTCAATTCAACGCCATAAGCCCCTATGTTTTGCATCGGAGATGCCCCCACTTGTCCGGGAATGAGCGCCAGATTTTCCAACCCATGCCACCCGTTCTTGAGCGCTAGCATCACCCACTCATGCCAGTTTTCTCCGGCACCGACCACCACTTCAATGCGGCCATCTTCCTCCTTGAGAACACGCACTCCACGAATACCAATGTGCAATGCCAATCCTTCCCAGTCCGCGTGCATGAGCATATTGGAGCCTCCCCCCATAACGAGCAGGGCAGCATCTCGCTCTTGTCTCCAGGACAACGCAAAGCGAACATCATCGTCTGAATGCGCTGTAATCCAATGAGCCGCATGTGCTGAAATGCCAAACGTCGTCCACGATGCCAGGTCCATTCCTTCCAGGACTTCAGGGTCTTCAGTTGTCTTCGCAATCGTTCCAACAGCGTGTTCTTGCTCAGGTTCTTCCCGTTTCAATCGGCGAGCATTCCATTCTTCGCGAGATAGCTTCACTTGGGCATCATCAGCATGAATCAAAGACTGAATCAATACCTGAGAGGGATAAATCTCAGCTACGTGCTCATGAACCAACCAACGGCTGCTACCTAAAGGCTGCCACTCGACAAAATGCCGTGGCCCATCGATTCGATACAAGGTATCCAATCCATTCAAAGCGCGGTAAACGGGGAATTCTAGAAACATGCTTTCAGGGAGCAATTTCGGACGTACTGCAGAAACAAACGCTTACAAACGAGGTTGTATTTTTGAACAACTGTTTTTCTATCCCATGCCCCATACAATCCAACCCGTTCCTGAAAAAGGACACCCCCTCGTTCTATCGGCCAGAGAAGCAGCCGCACAAGGGCAATGGGGTCGTGCCCTGTTGGATTTCAACAAGGCCCTCGAAGTGAACGTAGAATGGAATCGCAATCCCGACTTCAAACACGATCGCGCTATAGCCCTGTTCCACATGGGGCAAAAAGATGAGGCGCTCCTCGAACTAAACGAAGCCGTCAACTTGCAACCGGATTACGGTTATAGGTTTGCCGCGAGAGGTTGGATGAGGCAAGCGTTAAAAGATGTCCCCGGAGCCATCGCCGATTACACCCAAGCGATTGCATTGGACCCCGAAGACGCGATCAGCCTCAACAACCTTGGCTTGCTCGAAGAACAACAGGGATACCATCAAGAAGCAAAAGAGCGTTTTTCCGCTGCCGATGAACTCGCCGGCATCCTGAAAAACGAATCCATCTCCACGGCAGAATTGAAGCCACAAGACGATCTTCCGTTGCCCAAAGCAAAGCCCGAAGTAAAGTCCAGTGCTCCCAATCTCGTGTCTGAAATTAAACGTGCGTTGCGACACCCGGATGGACGCAAAGAATTTATTGCTTTCCTCCGCAACGGATTTAAATTGTAGCACGAACACCGCTCTATTGGATTCCGAAAAAACGCATCTTTCTTTTTTAGACCAGGTGGTTGATTCTGTTATGAAACAACCCGACCCGGCATCGTGCTTGGTTATTTTACCCAGTCAAAGAGCTACGGGAAAATTTCATCGTCGCCTTGCCGCCAAAATGCCTAGTGCTGGGTGGTTGCCCAAAGCATGCACTTTGGGAACCGTTTTGCAAGAGCATGCAGGATTGACTCCAATGGACCCGTTGGAAGGATTGGCCGAGTTGTATCTCACGTGGACTGAGCTCAAAGCGCTCGATCAATCAAGCGATACAGAATCGATTGGATTCACGGCCTTCGGCCAATGGGGACGCATTGCGTTGCGTGATTTCAATGAAATTGATCAGTATTTACTCGATCCGAAAGCTGTGTTCAAGAACCTCTGTGACATCGAGGGCATCGAAGAATGGAGCTTTCAATCTGAGGCTGATTTAAAATCTGGACAACGCCAGTTTCTCCGGCGCTTCATGCAACTCGGACCGCTGTATGAGGCCTTTCAAATGAAGCTTGCTGATAAGCAATGGGGGTATGGTGGACGCATCGCTCGCGTTGCGTCGGAGTCCAAGAGTCTGGAGGCCTACAGCCATGTTTTCGTTGCAGGATTGAGTGTTCTCACGCCTGCCGAACGGGCTTTTCTTCATCGCTATGAACAAAAAAACAGCCTGACATGGCTTTGGGATGGTGACGCAAGCTATGTGACCCAGCCCATGATGGAAGCCGGTTTGTTTATCCGAAATCAGGCATTGCCCCAAGCCATTAACGCTTTGCCTCGGCGCCTAGAAACGAATCCTCCATCCATCCATATCATCGGTTGTAGCAGCTCTGTATATCAAGCTCAAGCCGTCCGAGAAATTGTTTCCAACATCCCGGTAGATCAACGGGATGGTCGCACCGCTGTTGTTCTTCCGGATGGTGCTTCACTCCCACTGGTGCTTCAGAGTCTTCCCGAATTGAACAACAAGGGATACAATGTCACCATGGGCTTGAGTTGGGGAGAAACCCCTGCAAGCGGGTTTTTAGAAGCTGTGAAACCCCTGGTTTTGCGCAGTGGTCAGCAATTGAATCATGGGGATTTACGTTCAATCATCAGCGACCCGGTAGCGCTCGCAGCATGCGGCAGAACCAAGCTCATCCAAGACGGTTCCCGGGTCATGAACCAGCTCGCCAAAAAACACTTGGCCTGGCTCAGTGCCAGTCAACTGGGAGAACATTCAAATGGGATTCTCGTTGATTTTGTCAATGAGTTGCTCACCAACAAAGCTGCTGACCCCTTAGAAGCTTCCATTGGGTTGGAACGTTGGGCAGGGAGCATTGGAAACATGTTGACGCTCAATGACGCCAAGTCCGAACTGGATCCATGGATCATGGCGAGTTGGGAACGGGTGATGCAAGCCTTTTCCGTTGTCAGGCGATTTCAAGAACAGCACGGTCTTCTTTCCACCTGTGAAGAAGTGTGGAGCATGGCCCTCCAAAGCTTGGCGGCTGAGCGCATTGACCTCCTTGGCGAACCTGAAGACGGATTGCAAATCATGGGGCTGATCGAAACCCGAGCGTTGGATTTTGATCGCGTCATTGTTCTTGATTGCAATGAAGGCGTATTGCCAAAATCAGCCATTTCAGATAGCTTTCTCCCATTTGACCTGCGGGGCATTTGGGGATTGCCCGGGCGGCACGAACGGGAAGCCATTTTCGCTTACTACACCTACCGCTTACTCAACCAAGCCCGTGAGGTGTTCTTCCTTTACCGGGCGCAAGATGAGGCCTCAGAAAAAAGCCGATATCTCTTGCAATTGGAGCAGGCTTTTCGTCCCAATGGAGAAGACCTTCTTCCCGTTGACGTCTCAACACTGCAAGCTCCATTGCCCGGTCCGCGGCCTGCCATTCCAGCGTTGCAATGGACCCCACAAGCAAGCACACGGCTGGCCGCATGGGCGCAAAAAGGAATCAGTCCATCTGCGTTGAACACCTTGATCAATTGCAAGCGCAATTTTTTCTACCAGTACCTCCTCCGCCTAAGCGAACCTTCAGAAGTTCAAGAGGAAATGGCATCGAGCACCTTCGGTTCTGTTGTGCACCAAGTCCTAGAAGATGGATTGAAATCATTCCTGGACAAGCCCCTTCAACAAGAACACCTGAGCTCCTTGAAAAAGGATGTCCAACGCTTGCTCCCAATTGCAATCAAGAAACATTTCAATTCTGACATGGTGCGCCAAGGAGAAAATTATTTGCAGGTCACCATGGCGGAAGCAACGCTCAAAAAAATTCTGACTTCAGAAATGACAGAGCTGCATCCGGATAGCCAGCGGGTGATTCGTCATCTCGAACTGAATTTATCTCACACCTTCACAACGGGAGGCCGCATCGACCCCATCCGATTGAACGGCATGGCGGACCGGATCGAACGCGATGGTGACGAGGTCATCATCACCGATTACAAAACAGGGAATGTGACGTCCTCTGAATTGTCCTTGCCTGCCGATTGGGATGAGAAGGTCACATCTGGAAAAGCCTCTAAAGCATTGCAATTGTTGGTCTATGCCGCCATGGCTTTGGAGACCTTGGACGTGAATGGAAACAAAAAAGAACCCGACGGACAGCCTCTTTTGTACGTGCGGGCCGGTGTCCGATCTGGCAAAAATGCACGTGCCGGGTTGCTCGAATTGAAGATCGATAAGCAAAGCGGTGTGGACACGCGTCAGGCAAAAGAATTGCTCCGCTGGATCAGCCAATCCTTGGATACCCTGCATGACGACACGCCAAGCGTAGAACACAAGGCCGAAGCCGCTTATTGCTCTTACTGCACGGTACTCGACCCATTGCCACAATTCAGCTTCTGATGCGTCAAGTAGACATCAAAACGCAATCCAAGCTATGGGAATAGTCGCTAAACAGTCAGGTTGGGCCTCCCTTGCCATTGGCACAGGGCTTGTTCTTGGCGCGGTGAATACCATGATCGTCTTGCCAAGGGCTTTTGAAGGAGCCGAGGCCGAATGGGGATTGGTCCGCATTATTACATCGTGGGGAATCATCTTGAGTTCACTTGCTGTCGTTGGTGCACCGGGAGGCATTATGCGGTTTTTGGCCCGATACGATGAAAAAGAGCGGCCCGACATCCTCCGTACGTTATTGATTCTGCCCGCAGCAGGACTTCTTTTGGTCCTCCTGCTGTTCGCATTCAATGGACGCGACATCCTGCCTTTATTCGATGCCGAAAAGGGCTCCGCGCTCACCGATCACATCGCCGGGTTCCTTTTGATTACGAGCTTCATGGTGCTGCTCCATTTGGTTCGAGCATTGGTCAATCAACAACTCAAAACAGCGATCATTTCTTGGGTTGACGAGGTGTGGCAAAAAGGGAGCTACCTGGTTCTAGGGCTCCTCTTGTACTTCGAACAAATCGAATTTGACGCGTTCCTGCGTTGCTATGTCGGATCATGGGCTGTGAGTGTTATTCTGCTTACCATCCAGGCATTCCAACTCCCTCAACGCATCGGAAATAAGTGGAGATGGGATGAATTTAAAAATATCTTCGATTTCAGCCTGTTCAGTTTGTTCGCTGGTGGAGCGGCCATCATTGCGACCCACCTAGACTATGTAATGATTGGCATGTACATCGGACTGGCTCAAGTGCCGATTTACACCATCGGATTCTTTCTTGGAAGCGTCGTGGGAATGCCAGCGCGGGCTACGCAGGGAATCTTAGGAGGACTCTCCGCCACACTCGTCGCTCAACGAAAAACGGCCGAAATCAATGAAATGAATCGACGCAGTGCACGGGTCAATTTTCTTTTGGCCGCCGTGATCATGTCCGGAATCTGGGCGGGCATCGCACCGTTCCAACTCCTTCTCCCACCAGGCTATCGGGGTCTGGAGTTTGTCTTTCTCTGTATCGGACTTCAGCGTTTAATTGTCAGCTTCAATATCGTCAACAATAAGGTTTTAGCGTTTAGCCAGTGGTACCGGATCGTCTTGCCCTTGAATCTCGGGCTCGTCGTCGTGACTGTTGCCACAAACTACGTGTTCATTGTCACCTTGGGCTGGGGCTTACAAGGGGCCGCAGTAGCCACTCTTGGTACAGCGTTGTGGAACAACGTGTGGAGGCTGCTCATCGTCTGGAGGAAATATAAAATCCATCCTTTCTCCTGGAAATTGTTGGTCATTTCCATCATCGCCATCGCCAGTGCATGGAGCTTCCATTGGCAGGCAGACGCCTTCACGTATCCGATCGTTGGCGCGATCATCCAAGGGGCTTTGGCCTCAGGCACGACGTTTTCGGTCTGCTATGCATTGGGTTGCTTCCCCGAATTACGCGACGGAATCAAAGCGCGCATCTCCTGGTGGCCTTGAACCTTTGAACGCTCGATTTCCGCGTCTCAAACAGCGCCTTTACTCGCCCTTCACGCGCAACCACGTTTGCGTGCGGTACAAGAAGTAGATGTATCCTCGAACCTTGAGCTCATCGAGATTATCTGATTCTAAAAACATCTCACATTCATAAATTTTACCTGTCTTCGGATCGCAAATCGTCCCCTCTTCCCATTCCATCTTGTCCGCTACCTTCATGTCTCGAACGATCTCCATTCCCAAAGAGGGCTTATCCTTCCGGTCATCCTCGCACCCCGTGCACATCGGGTTTTGATCTTCTTCAGGCAATCGAAACAGCTCGATCACTTGTCCGTAAAAACTGCCGTCACGCTCCGTGATTTCGACAACGCTTTTAATGCGTCCCGTCTCATCATCAATGGTCTTCCATTGACCCAACAAAGGGCTTGATGATTGGCTATACGCTGATCCAACAAACAACAAGAGGGCGAAAAGGAGGGTGAAATTTTTCATGAGATTTCGTTATTGAATGAGTGGTTTTCGGGTGCGATTGCACGCGTCTATTTATTGTTTTGTATTCAGATTTTGGCCTTTCGTTGCATCCAGTTGGGCGCGACTCACGGCTGCGTTCAATTCAAAGCCCAATAATAAAATGGAACTGCTAGAATTCAACCAAACCAATGTCAACATCAAGGTACCCAATGAACCATACAAGGAATTGTACGAAGAAAATTGACCGATGATCCACGAAAAGGTCCAGGTCGTGAGCACAAGCAACAGTGTTGCAACGGTGGCCCCAACATTGACAACACCCCATCGCTTCATGGCTCCTGAACCTGCATGAAACAGGATGTTCACGGTTGCATAAACCAAGCCAAATGAAAGCGTCCATCTCGCCAAGGTTAACCATGGAATCGCTTCTGCATTGATCCATTCGTGTGCATCCATCCAATTGATTACATCACCTGAAAAACCAATGAGAAAGACAGCCAAGCCTAGTAGAATCGATAAGACAAACAGGAGTAGCACCGACAACAAACGGTACAACAACCAATGTGGTCGGCCCGGCACATGCGGGCTTTCCCCAAAACTCAGTAGGATGCTATTGACAGAACTCGATGCGTAGAACAGGAGCAAGATGACACCCACTGAAATCAACGTGCCTTGCCGTTGGTTGATCAAATCCGCAACCGTTTGTTCGAATAACTCGACGGCCTGCACAGGAAAGAGCATTTCCAAACTCTTCAGGACTTCTCCCGTCTCCAATGGCGTAAATGGAATGATGCTCAGAAGCAAAATCATCGCCGGGAAGAACGCAAGGAACAGCCGGAAGCTAATCGCTGCAGAACGCATCGCCACTGACCCATTGATTAAACCTAGAACAAAAAATCGAAGTACATCGTACACATTGACTTCCTGTTTCTTCCAAGGATGGAAGCGACGCAACGCGGCGCGGGTCCGATCAAATGTCCGGTTCTTTTGAATCCACTTGAATAGGGGTCCATCGGGCACTGGAGGTGGCTGCAACTCACCCATGCGCCACGTGAATTCGATCCGTGCTCTTCAGACTAAAATCCAACACTGAAACACTGTGTGTTAACCAGCCCATGGAAATGAAATTCACTCCGGCATCTCCATAGGCACGAGCATTCGAAGGAGTGATTCCTCCCGACGCTTCCAATGGAATGTCAGCCCCCCATTCAGTGACGGCCTCTGCCGCTTGGTCCGGGGTGTGGTTGTCCAATAACAACCGATCAATTAAAGGCAAGCCCGATGGTTTTGTCCAACGCGAACGTGCTTCCATAGCTTCAGCAGCCTCTTTGGCATTGCGTACCTCGACTACAACGGGCAATTCCAATTGGCGTTCGTTTAAATACAGCGCCACTCCTTCCATAGCCTTCATCATAGAACCGGCATAATCCACATGGTTGTCTTTGATCAAGATCATGTCATGCAGTCCCATGCGGTGGTTTACCCCTCCGCCAATGCGCACGGCCCATTTTTCAAAAGCGCGAATTCCTGGGGTCGTTTTTCGGGTGTCTAAAACACGGCAAACGGTCCCTTCTAACGAGGTCACAACAGCAGCAGTTCGCGTGGCTATGCCACTCATGCGTTGGATGAAGTTCAATGCCAATCGTTCAGCTTCAAGGATGGATCTTGCAGAGCCCGATATGCGCATCACCTGCGTTCCAAAATCAACAGCATCACCGTCCTGTGCAAGCAACACGCATTGCAACGTGGCATCTACCCTTCGAAAGACTTCCAGCGCCACCTCCAATCCAGCAACAACTCCTGATTCTTTCGCCAGGATAAAGCCCTCTCGTTGCAATTCCACTGGAATGGAGGACGCCGAAGTATGATCACCTCCGCCCAAATCTTCTTCCAAAGCAAAAACGATGAGCCGTTCCATTTCCGTCGTCAACATGCCACGAAGATAGTTCGGCCAAAGAAGATTCATGCCCCTAACTTTGTCGCATGCAGATGACGCTCATCGCCATTGGAAAAACGCAATCGTCCTGGATACAAGCCGGAAATGTCGAATATGCAAAACGACTCAATCATTACGGGCGTTTTCAATTCATCGAAACGGTCGATATCAAGCCCCGCTCTGGGAAGCCGGACCCGCAGTGGGTTATGCAGCAAGAGGCCAAAATTTTGGACAAGCACCTCAAGGGTGTTGATCACCTTGTGCTTTTGGACGAAAACGGAAAGTCTTACAGCTCCATCGCTTTTTCTAAGCACATTGAAAAGCTTCAAGTTCGCGGCTTGAAACACATCGCTTGGGTCATCGGGGGACCATATGGATTTGACCCCCGCATTCGCAACCTCGCCAACGAACAATGGAGCTTGGGACCTATGACATTTTCTCACCAGATGATCCGGCCTTTTGCCTTGGAACAACTGTATCGAGCACACACCATCCTCAAAGGGGAGCCATACCACCACCAATAAGCACAAAGTCAGACATAAAAAAAGCCTGACCGAAGCCACGCTTTTTTTAAGACTCTAAACAGGACGTTAGGCAGCTAAAATCGTCACAACGTTATTGAGCACCTCAACCGTTCCTCCTTTCACAGCAAACGTTTCTTCGCCTTGTGCTCCGCGCACCAAAACTTCGCCCGCTTTAAGCGTTGTAATCAATGCCGCGTGACGATCCATAATGCCCATGCTCCCATCCGATCCAGGTAAACCGACATAGGTCGCTTCGCCTGAAAACAAGGTCGCGTCTGGTGTAAGGATGTAAACCGTCATGATACTAAAATTAGGCTTCAGCCATCATTTTTTCTCCCGCTTCAATCACTTCCTCAATGGTTCCCTTCAAGTTGAAGGCTGCCTCTGGCAAGTGATCCAAATCGCCACTCAAAATGCGTTGGAAGCCCTTGATGGTGTCTTCAATCGAAACCAACACGCCTTGAATCCCAGTAAACTGCTCAGCTACGTGGAAAGGCTGTGATAGGAAACGGCTGATTCGACGCGCACGGTAAACCGTTTGCTTGTCCTCTTCAGACAATTCATCCATGCCCAAAATCGCAATGATGTCTTGCAACTCCTTGTAACGCTGAAGTGTTTCTTTCACATCCTGAGCGCACTTGTAGTGTTCTTCACCGACTACATCTGGAGTCAGAATCCGAGACGTCGAATCCAAAGGATCCACTGCTGGATAAATACCCAAAGACGCAATCTTACGAGACAATACCGTAGTGGCATCCAAGTGAGCGAACGTGGTCGCTGGTGCCGGATCTGTCAAATCATCCGCAGGAACGTAAACCGCCTGAACAGACGTAATCGAACCGCGCTTGGTTGATGTAATCCGCTCTTGCATGGCACCCATCTCTGAGGCCAGGGTTGGCTGGTAACCTACCGCTGAAGGCATCCGTCCCAACAAAGCCGAAACTTCTGATCCTGCTTGTGTGAAACGGAAAATGTTGTCAATGAAGAACAGGATGTCCCGTCCTCCTGACTCTTCATCTCCGTCACGGAAATACTCTGCTACAGTCAAACCAGACAAGGCTACCCGAGCACGTGCTCCAGGAGGCTCATTCATCTGACCAAATACCAATGTCGCCTGAGAATCAGCCAATTCCTTGGTGTCCACCTTGGACAAATCCCATCCTCCTGCTTCCATGCTCTCTTCGAAAGCCTTTCCGTATTTGATTACGCCGGACTCGATCATCTCACGCAACAAGTCGTTCCCTTCACGGGTACGCTCACCAACGCCTGCGAAAACGGAAATGCCTTCGTAGCCTTTTGCGATGTTGTTGATCAACTCCATGATCAAAACGGTCTTGCCGACTCCGGCTCCACCGAACAATCCAATTTTACCACCCTTGGCATACGGCTCAATCAAATCGATGACCTTGATGCCTGTGTAGAGCACCTCAGTCGCCGTAGAAAGATCCTCAAATCGAGGCGCGTCTTGGTGAATCTCTCGTCCTGGAGAGCCATCCATTGGGCCAATACCGTCGATGGCTTCGCCAACGACATTAAAGAGTCGGCCTTTGATTTGTTCCCCTACTGGCATTTGAATGCCCTTGCCCATAGCAAAGACTTTCATGCCACGAGCGAGTCCCTCGGTCGCGTCCATCGAAATGGCACGAACGGTGTCCTCACCAATGTGTTTTTGGGTTTCAAGAATCAAGTTCCCTCCTTCTCTTTCAATGCTCAAGGCATCTAAAATCTTTGGGAGAGCAACTCCAGCGGGGAAGCTTACGTCGACTACTGGGCCGATGACTTGCGAAATGGTTCCGTATTGAGACATGCGATAAATTGCGGTTTGACCGAATAAATTTCCGCGCAAAAGTACAAGCAATTCTGCTTTGTTCCCATCCTATCTTTGCAAAAGTGATTGTGCACTACAATGCCCTCGAATTCTCAGCGGATGTTCCAGTCGTTTTGACCATCGGAACATTCGACGGTGTGCACCATGGTCACCGGGCTGTGATTGCCCTTTTGAAGCAGCGTGCAGCCGAATTAAACGGCACCTCTGTCCTGCTCACATTCGACCCACACCCGCGTCTGGTGCTGCATCCAGAGCACCATCGATTGCGTTTACTGAATTCTTTGGAAGAGCGAAAACAGTTGCTCGCGAGTACGGGATTGGATCATCTTGTGATCCATCCATTTACCGAAGACCTCTCTCGGATGACGCCCATTGAGTATGTCCGTGAACTCTTTGGAAAGGGAATTCGTCCGAAAGCGGTCATCATCGGTTACGATCATCGCTTCGGAAGAAATCGTGAAGGGACCTTTGACAGCTTAAAAAACTTGGGTGATGTGTTTGGATTCAGTGTAGAGTCCCTGCCTGCTCAAACGGTGGAAAACACACGAGTCAGCTCAACGAAAGTCCGCGAGGCCATTGAATCTGGCAAAGTCCAACAAGCCCGGCAGTGGCTCTTAGAGCCCTACCCTTTGTCTGGAATTGTCGTCAAAGGACGTCAGGTGGGGCGCACCATCGGGTTTCCAACCGCGAACTTAAAGATTGCTGATCCGCTCAAGTTAATCCCTGGTAAAGGCGTGTATGCAGCGTTCGCTCAGTACCACGGAGGACACGAATGGCAACCCGCAATGGTCAATGTAGGAACCCGACCGACTGTTGACCCGCCCACTACAGAAAATCTAGTGGAAGTGCACCTTCTGGAGGGAGGACGAAGTTGTTATGACGAAACCCTTCACGTGCGCTTCATCAAACGATTGCGCAATGAACAGGTGTTCGACAACCTCGATGGGTTGAAATCCCAACTGCAAATCGATTCTGACGCCGCCATACGTTGCTTAAACGAAGCCACCCACCTCGTTGCTCGATGAAGCATTTAAACGCATACAACCGCCTCCTATGGTGTCGATGGTTTGTTCCTTGCCTGTTCGTGCTTTCGGCTGTGCAGATGAGCACAATGCAGGCATTCCATGCTCCGACCTCATCCGCTTGTATCGCAGACTCCCTTTGGGAAAACGCCCCTGTATTTTCCAGCTTGGATGAAGCCTTGACAGCAAATTCTGCTGGAGTTCCTGTTTTACGTCTCGACCTCAGTCGGCAGAAAATTCGAGTGGTTCCATCGGAATTGGCACAGCTATCAGAATTGAAACAATTGATCTTAGACCGAACGAAAATTGACGCTTTGCCTTCTGCTTTGTCCGCTCTCAAAGACTTGGAGTATTTCTCAGCCGACAGGAATCAGATGACCGCCTTTCCCGAAGTCATCTTGGAATGGAAACAGTTGCGTTATCTCAGCCTAGGAGACAATCTCATCGATTCCATCCCCTTGAATATCGACGTCCTGGATCGGATGCAAACATTGAATTTATGGTCCAATTTGATTGCATTCTTTCCGGCATCATTAGGTGATTTACGGGCCCTCTCCTCTATTGACTTGACCAACAACGACATGACTGCAGAAGAGCAATACCAGCTCAAGACCTGGATGAAATCATCCATTGACTTGCTACTATCGGCACCTTGTCGCTGTGAATTCGACGATTGATGAACTCCGCTCATGGCGCATCCAAATCATGGCATCGATGGGGTGAACCCATCGCTGCAGGCCTCAATTTGTTGTACACCATTGGCTATTTACAAGGCCATGCAACTTCCTTCCTATGCGCAGGCATCGGGTCCATCCTGTTCGCTCGGATTTGTTGGCAACGCCATTTGAGAGCTGAATCAGCCTTGTGGCTGTTTTACATTGGTCTCGCGGTCTATGGCTACTGGAGTGTGCAAGAAACCTGGCCCGATCCGCTTCCTGTCGCCAGTCTGAAAGCGCACGCCATCTCCATCGCGTTCGGGCTGGCCATCTGGATTGTTGTCGCTCATCTGCTCAAAAAGACAGACAGATCAGCGCTCCCAGGACTCGACGCCTTCACCACGGTTGGAAGCCTCATTGCAAGTTATTGGATGCTTCAATTCGTGCAGGCAAACTGGCTGTATTGGATCGTTATCGACATCGTAGCCATTGCCTTGTATTGGAAACGAGGGCTCTATTGGGGTGCTGCACTCTTTTGCTTGTATACGTTGCTTGCGATAGAAGGCTGGTTTGACCTGATCCCACCTGGACCATGGCGCTAAAAGCACGGCCTCTTCGATTGGTGGTGACCGGTGTGGAATCCACGGGGAAGACGACACTCGCGAGAGCAATCGCTCAGTATTTTGGGTTTCCTCTGGCGCTTGAAGTCGCACGGTTTGACCAGGCCGTTCACCATGGCAACCTCGAGGCCCATGATCTCGACCGGTTGGCAGAATTGCAGTTTAATGCTGCTCTCGAAGCTGAACAACGCGCTTTGAAAAGCCGTGCAGGAGGATTGATTTCGGATACCGGTGGGCTTGTCCTGGAGATTTGGGGAACCACTGCTTTTTCGACTGTTCCGAAAGGATCACGAAACTTGCAACGTTGGTTTGACTTCTACATCCTCTGCACGCCAGACATCCCCTGGGAACCCGATCCGCTTCGATCTCTGCCACATCTTGAGGATCGGATGGCCTTGCACCAAGCATATATACAACGACTTGACGCAGGGGCTTACCATTATGTTGAAACGCAAGGAAGCGCCCCTAAAGAGCGCTTCCTTTCCATTGTTCAAGCCATCGAAATGGCCATGAAACGTCACATCAACGAATGATGAACTTCACCGGTATAGTGTACTGAACACTCACGGATTTGCCACGTTGTTCCCCTGGCTCAAAGTCAGGCAAGCTCTCCACGACACGAGTCGCTTCTTTATCCAGTCGCGTGTCTACATCCCGCAGCACCCGTACATCTCGCACTTTTCCGTCCTTTCCAACGACGAAATAAACAAACACGGTCCCTTGAATCCCCGCATCCTTGGCGATCGGTGGATATTTCGTGTTTTTCGACACATACCGAATGATTTCCATCTGAGTGCACTGGTGACGTTCGTCTCCCCGCATTTTCTTGCAATCCCCCATCGCAGGCATGTTCTCAACAATCATAAAAGGAACATCCTCTTCCTCTTCCTCGTAATCATCGATGATTTCGATTTCCGTGTCCTCGTCCAACTCGATGTCCTCAATCTCAAGCTCCTCTTCAATCTCTTCTTCGTCGTCGACAATTTCGATTACCGTCGTCTGCTGAGGGGGCGGGGGAGGGGGAGGCGGCTGCACAATGTTGACAGGAATCTCCTCGTCTTCCAATAAATCGGCTTCAAAATCCAAGGACCTTGAAATGGCAACATCGTAAGATGTCCAAGCCAAGGCACTCAACAACAAGGATAAGGACGCCACAAATCCAAGCGCCCGCCACGCGGTACGCTTATTTTCAAGGTTGGCTTCTGGTGTTTTCCGACTGAGCATATGGTTCACAATTGGAGTTCGAAAATACGCCAAGATCCTTTATTGATGATAGCCATTCTCAAACTTAACGATTTCAAGTTTTTAATTCCAGCAGCGATAGACAAGTCGAAAAGCAACTCGACCCAATAAAACACCTGCAAAATCCGCTACCATATCCAAGACACTGGCATCACGTTGAATGAACCAGAGCCCCTGAGCCAACTCCAACAAAACACCGTAGAGGGCCAACCCCAGAATCGCGAATGCCTTGTATTTCCGAATGCTCCCCGCCTTGCCAAGAGCAACAAACACAGAGAGCGACAGAACACCAAACATACAGGCATGAATGAGCTTGTCAACATGAAAAACGACCGTCCAATCGCGCAGGTGAAGGTCCGATCCCGGAATGGCGTGCAATCCCAAAATGAGAAGCGCCCAAATCAATGGAATCAACGCATGCCTCCAAGGAAAGGCGCGTTCAAGACCCGAAGCGTTAAGATCTCTCGGCATGCCTTCGGCGTTCAATCAGCCAATCAAAGCAGCATATTCAGCAGCCGAGAGAAGACCTTCAACTTCTGACGCGTCCGAAACTTTAAATTTCACAATCCAGCCTTCATTGTACGGGTCGGTGTTGACCAGTTCGGGGTCATCCTCCAATCGCTCATTGAATTCAAGGACCTCTCCCGCCAAAGGAGAGAACATATCGCTCACCGTTTTGACCGCTTCAATGGTTCCAAACACCTCTTCCGTAGCGACGGTATCACCAATCGTATCAACTTCTACAAACACAATATCTCCCAACTCCCCTTGAGCGTAATCCGTGATACCTACGGTAGCCACATCGCCTTCTAGGCTCACCCACTCATGTTCTTTGCTGTAGCGCAAGTCTTCAGGAATCTTCATTTCAAAACCGAATTATTGATTCAAATTGAAACGCAAAGCTACACCTGAACGGATGTTCGATGTAGCAAATGAGGTAGATATATATGGATCTGTTATCTGATGATCGTAAAATGCACGCATTGTGATTTTATCCGACACCTCCAAATCTGCTGACACTTTGATTGAAATCAAGTTCTGTCCCGCCGTTACCTGGTTTTGGAGCTCTTCCATCTTACGGATAATCGTTCGATTGTCCCGAATATTCAAATCGGCACGTAAAACCAAATCGGTCTCTTTCAACATTTTTACAGGGAGCTTCCCATAGGTCTTCATAAATGGATTGGGAATGTCCTTGAATTTATAACCAACTCCAACCACCAGAGCGTTGCTCTTCGTTTCGGTGATTTGATAGTTGGTCAAGCCGAAAGCGATGTTGCGATCCCGTTTCATTTCAACTTTCAATTGAGGCTCATTTTCAGAAGCCGTATTGAACGTCATGTCCACTCCAAGAAGTGGAGAAAGCTGCTCGCTCATGCTCACCACGTTGAATTGGCGACCGGACACATAATTCCCAAATTCACTCTGGTCAATGGCCGTTGGGTTTCCTAAACCATCTTCTTCGTAGTTCAAATTCGACACGTAATTGGTCGTCAAGGTCGATCGGTAGCTGTGACTCAAACTGAATCGCTTGAAATACTGTTTGAAGAAATCGGACTTCGTCAAACCGTCGTAGGTCACACGCCAATTGGGAGCGACCGGCGTGTCAAACACATCCAATGGAACGTCTTTGGTGTCAACCCCCAAATAAGCCGCGATGAATGCCGGTATGGTCACATCCTGACTCGTTGCACCCCAACCGTTATAATACCCCGTCTCCGCAGGCGTCTCGTCATTGTGACTTTCCGCATTGAGTCGTTGCGAAATCTCCAATCGTCCCAAAAGGAAATTATCCCAAAGATCAGAATTGAATTGGTCCTCAAGATCATCTTCTACAAATGCTGTTCTCCAACTCAATACCGTCGCTGAGAACTGGCCCGTCTCATTGGGCGATTCGTAGACAAACCTATTGATGTTTTCATCAATATCGATGTCTTCATCAAATCGGAAGAAACTGGTGTGGTTTCTCGTCTCGCTTCGGTTGGCTGTCAATTCTATTTTAAAGTACTTAATCGGTTCCAAGTTGGCCCGCACATTGAACGTTTCTTGGAATGTTTCTGTGTACTGCTGGTTCTGATACGGCTGTGGCACTAACCATCCATTGGACGCCGCAGTTTCAGCAAAGTCAACACCAGGGACTTGGTCCCCCACGAGGTTGGTGTTTTGATGCCCCAAAAGGAACAAGCCCAAATCTGTAGAGAATTCATCTTCAAAACCGGCATAACGTGCCTTTTTTGCATACCCCGGTAGCAACATCCCTTCGTTGCGAGAGAAGGTTCCTGATACATTTTGGATACTCGCCAAAAGCCGGACAATCGCCGCCAATGGATTCAGTTCCAGCTTTTCCTTCTCCTCCTCTTCTGCATTTCCAAAGCCATCTCGGTTTTCATTGTTCGTCTGACGACGAGGCGCTTTCCTAGGCGGACTCAACAGGTCCTTTACACCCGGTATTTTGTTGTAAAGCGTTGTGAAGTTGGCCTGTGCATTCAAACTGAGGTTTCTCGAATTCTGAATGGTGTTGCCAATGGAATCTTGTGAGAAAGGTGAGCGGTCCCAGCGGAATGTCCCTTGGTACCGGACATCACTCGTAATGAAATTAACCAACGGCAACTTATCAAATGGCAATTTGTACGTCCCGGTAATGTTGTGATTGTAATTGGTGATCTCACCCGCATTGAGCAGGTTGGAAATGACCGAGTCACGATACACCTGGTACTGGTCCGCTTCGCTGCGATCAATGACACCAGCCGGCTCACCAACAAGCGCTTGAGCGGTTCCATTGTAATCAAACTTCAGCGCCTTCGTCAAGTCATATTTCAGCGCATAGTTCCGATTCCACTGCCACGTTTTCATCACTTGCGTATTGATCAGCAAGTTCGTTTCGACGCCAAGAAGTGCGGCGGTATTGTTCCGCACACGACTTGTTTCATAGATCCTGTTCATTTGTGAGCCCACCGTGAGCTGTTTGATCCCTAGATAAAAGTTGAATTCAGTCAACCATTTCATGAAATCGTGTTTCCTCAAAAACCCAACCTTACTGAACGGTTTGAATTGCTTTGGAGCGTGCGAGAAATTATAAGTCAGGCCCCCACGATATTCTCTATTGAGTTGGAACTCCGTGTTGACATCCCGCTCAAACGCTTCATTGTAGCTAAAGTTTCCTGTGAAATTTCCAGGCCGGAGCATCTTAATCAATCCGAGATTGGAGCCACCTCCACCTTTCGCAGAGCCACCACCACGAGCTGATCCACCTCCTGCACCGGGACCTTCTTTCCCCCCTGACTTGCCTCCCTTCGCGTCATCTCCTGGTTTTCCAATGCCGCCTGCTGCTGCATCCCCTCCTCCGCGATTGCGATCACGACTCGTCCCTTCACCAAATTTTGGATCAATCTTGATGTTGGAAAAGTTAATGGAACGCAATCGACTAACGCTCTTCGCGTTGTTTTGCCTTTCGGTTGACAAACCTTCTTGTGACGCCAATTCAATGTCTGGCGAAAGCGGGTCGTATTGCGGGGTGCTCACTTGCTCACTCCAACCCAAGTACATCGGCAATGTGATCCCCAGTGCCTTCGGCATCAGTTTTCCGAGTTGAATTGTTCCCGAGGCATCGATTCCTTGAATGGTTTCACGCTGGCGGTCTTGAAGTCGCTGCTCCAATCCTCCAAAACCAGGAACAGACATGTTCGCAGCAACGGAAATGTTGCCCAAGTCAGCCAACTTTGCATTCATCTGAGCAATAGCAGCCCATCCACCTCGCTCATTGAAATCAGCCAAACGCATTTCATTGACCCACACCACGCCACATTTGTCCAAACCATCGTCTTCTGGATCGAAGACATTGTCATCCTTATCAGGATTTCGAACACCTACCATCACCATCACCACATTGGCCAAATTGGGATTGCCTTTGACTGCGATTCGCGCATTGAAATCAGGATCAATCGTCTCAAACTCTTCGAACAGCGGATATCCAGCGGGTCGCTCCACCTTGAGGTTCTGCAACTTTCGGAATTCGATGTCAATGTTGTTCTCAAGAGGCCAAATCAAATCCTCGTCACCTGTATTCCACGGCGTCACCGTCATGGGGATTTCGTACTCGTAGTAATTTGACTCGAAATCATTTCCTAAGCGCACAAAACACGTCATTTCGTTGTCTTCCAATGAGGTGCCGTCTGGACCCGCTTCGGCGTGTACGTACATCCGCAGTCGCTTGTACATCCGCATGTCGTAGTTGATGTTCCGGTATGCGCCGCGCGCGTCCCCATCTCTCAACCCACAGATTGCCAATTCGAGCGACTGCTCATTGAGTCGTCGCTGGTTTGCCGTACCCACGTCAATTTCTCGGATGATCCCTGGTGGGGTAACGTAAGGCACTGGCTCCCGGTTGCCGTTTTCTTCGATGTTGACCGCGCTGATGTTGAATGACGTCGAAGAGGGATCGTCTGGTTCCACTTCCTGCGGACCCGCCAAGGTATTGAGATACCGACGCCACTCTCCGCGAATAAGCTCCAATCGAGCAAACCGGAGGGTTACGGGCTCGGACCACCCTTTCATGAACATCCGAATAAACCGAATGGATCGGAAATCCGTGATGCCTCCTACACGCGACTCAAATTCCCTCACAGGAATTTTGAATTGGTACCAACGAATTGTGCGCTCGCGTCCATCCGCAGTCTCTTTGACCTCTTCAAAGGTGTCCGTGATGTAGTTGTTCCCAATATTCACTTCGCCCAAGTCTTGAGGCCGCATGGACACACGGTATTGGAAATAGCTTTCAATCGTTGACAGCGTAATGTCCTGGTTGATGTCCTCCGTATTCGGAATGGTCGTCGAGGTCACAGGGTAGCCATCGGGAGAGTCCGTGTTGCTGTTGCCTTCGTATCCATTGAATCGAGCATACCGTTCCAGAATGGTCTCGTCTGCCGATTGTGCTTGAGGGGTTCGGAAATAGCGAAAGTTGTCTGCTGAAGGGTCCGCTAAATACGTTTGGTACGCATCCGGATTCAACCAACTCGACACCTCATTCAACCATTCACCGAAAAAACTCTGTTCCTCACTATCCGGCAATCCATCCAAACCAACGTCTTGAAGAAGATAATCACCTGAGGTATTATCGAACGCATTGACCACATTGAACGTGGCCGGATCTGGGTAGGTACCCCACACGCCATCCAACGTGGGTAAATCCGGATTGTTTGCAGATGGCAAACCATTCTCATATCCGAGTTGGCTGTCATTCAGCACGTCCTCAGACACGTTGCCTAAATTGAAATACAGCTCGCCACCCGTGAGGTTTTCAGAATCCTCGTTGAATGGATCCATCAACCAGAACTGGAGGTATTCAATGTTGGCGGCTTCGAAGTCCGTTGTTGTCAGTGCACGTTGAATGCCACCCCATCTCGACGCAGGATCAGCCAAACTTCCCTCTGGGGTCAAACCGGCCGAAATTCCACCCGCTCCATCGGGCAAATCATAATTGTACTGTCCCCGTTGCTCAGGTCGAAAGGTCAAGTCCAACGTGGGGATGTTCGGAGGCGTTCCCGTCGGCAATTCTCGGTTTGGAAACACCTCACCTTCCAAGACCTCACGTGTCCTGTGATCGCTTTTAATCTCTGCGGTTACCTGGCCATCTTCAAGACCCGATCCACGGAAGAATTGAGGATCTACGGTATACCAGCTGAGTGCAGCACGGTTGTAATTGTACACCAAGCTATCCTCAATGTTTCCTTCAGGAAAAAGCGTGGGTTGAAGCTTCGGAGTCGATGCGAGGAACCAACGATTCACCGAGCGAATGTCAATCGCAGATTGGCTGCCTTCAAAATCGTCGACGTAAGCGTTGCCATCGGAACCAATGGCTCGACTGTGACCAGGAATCATATACGCAGCCTCTGCACTGATGTCAATGCTCGACTTTGCCGATGTCTCATAAAAGGGAAGCTTGTCGACAATATCCGTTAGCAGCTGACTTTCTGTTCGCCAAGCAAAATCCGCTCCCACCATCGAGTTATTGACCGGCTCATTGCCGATGTTCACCTTTTGGGTGAGTGGCCGCTCCCGGAGATTCAAAAACGTCGCTCCGATGTTGAATTTGTCGCTCGCGACATAGTCAAATCGCGTTCCCATCATCGTCTTCGTCTGTATGCTAAAGAGTGAGTTACTCTCCAACGAAACTTTGATGTTTCGTCCAGACTCGAGGAGTCCATCGTTGATGATTCGGACCCTTCCTAGATTGTAATCAACGGTATAGTCTTGGTTCTCGATCAAACGAACACCGCCTGCTGTGACCGTTACAGATCCTTCAGGAACATTCATCGAGTTCAAGCTGATTTCACTGCTTGTTTGACTTTGAAATTCGCCTTTAATCCGGAATCGGTTGAGCGCTGGGATTTGCTGCGCTGCGGTTTTTGTCGAGTCATACAGCGGTTGAAATACGATGGTCGAAATCAGGTTCTGTGCCAAAGCCGGGTCGTCGACACGTGCTTCAATTTCCTTCTTCAAATTGGAACCAAACGGCTCCACTGAAGGGAAGAAAATCCGGCCATTCTGACTGTGAATGGTTCCTCCTGAAGTCGCTGCGTTGTCCACAAAATCAAATACCCCATCAGGCTGGCTCATTCCGTTGATATCCAATCGGTCCATTCCCAATAACTGGAGAAGCAAGGTCCCGTCCAACGGATTTCTTGGAATGTAATTCAAGTCAACTCCGGTGGCAGGGTCGTTGTACCAGATGTTGAGTCTAAAATTCTCCTGACTCAGGCCGAACGCTTGCATCGAGTAAACGTTCTTCATCATGATCTTCCAAAGCGGGGCGGGTGCTCCGTCGCTCAGACGCAATTGGGTGATGCTTGATTTCAGCATTTTCAGCATGAGGGCATCAGGAGCGCTAAAGCCATCTTGAGACAACGTACCTACCTGATACGTCTCTCCGTTCAACGTATACTCGTACGAAACCCCAAGAACTTCAGCATTGTTGAGGGCCTGACGCAATGAAATGAAACCCAAACGCGAGTTGAAAGAATATTCCGTTGGAGCCAGTTTTCGCGCATTCCCAACGCGCTCGTAGTGCACGCCTTGGGTCATCCTAACATTCAACGCTGAAATCGCTGCATTCGCTCCTGTAAACCCCAGAACATTCGGGTTGTTCACCATGAGCTCGAACAGCTCATTGTTTTGATTGCTCGGGTTCAAATTGTCGGTGATGACAAGATCGGGATCGTCAGTCAGTTCAGCCACGGGCAAGTTGGACGAGACATAATTGGGGTGTTCGCCCAAATCTGTGAATCCAATCACATTCCGCACATCCTGTGTGTTGGCCTGTGTATTGACGACCCAAACCTCAATCCGTGTGATATTCACTCCAGAATTTGGAACCGGAAGGCTCCGCATGGCCTCATCGTATTGATTCAAGAAAAACTGAGACAGGAAGTAGTGCCGATTGGCCTCGTAATCATCTGCACGGATATCAAACTCCTGTGTTTGCGCTCCCCCCTCTACTTCAATTTCCTTGCGTTCCCCTTTTTGCTGGGAGAGCACAGTGGTGTTGTACAGCCTTCCCCATTGCGTTTCTAGTTTGACACCAAACAAACTTTGGCTCCCGGTAATCAAAGTCCCCGGCAATGGCATGGAAATGTGACCCGCTTCAAAGTTCTTGAGGATGTCGTCTTCATCCCCTTGAAAACCAATGTTCATTTGATTCTCGAAATCAAACAGCGCCTCTGTATTGTAATTCGTTCCCAGTTCTATTTTATCTCCAATCTTTCCTCCAATATTCAATTGGATCCGTTGGTCGAAATCGAAGGTGGTGATACTCCGCTGACCTTCAGGGATTCTCGGGTTTTCGGTACTGGATCTATTCAGACCAAAAGTCAACTCCGCTGACCCTTGAGGTTTTATTTCAATCTCATTGCTTCCAAAAATGGATTCAAAAAGTTTACTGTCAATCGTCAGTTTCGGCGCAAAAGCCCGATCTGCCTCATCATCCTCTGCTTGCAGATCCGTCCAATATTCTGTGAGGTTTCCCTCCATATCGTATTCTAGAAATTCATCCAACGTAAGGAAGGTCGTCGGTCGAAACTCCAAGGTGTCTCCAATCAACTGCCGGATACTATACAGACCCGTTTCCTCATCGTACACCATTTCATATTGAACGTTGCTCGGCCACGCAAAATCGAATCCAGAAGGATTCTCTGTTGGGTTAAAGGGGTCCTCGCCTCCAAATGGGAAAGGCAGGT
Source organism: uncultured Flavobacteriales bacterium (assembly GCA_905478325.1). Lineage (GTDB taxonomy): Bacteria > Bacteroidota > Bacteroidia > Flavobacteriales_D > Sanyastnellaceae > UA16. The sequence goes on from CAJQIB010000009.1 coordinate 38,343, forward strand.
CAATCACGATGGAGTCTCCTCCTGACGCATCCTCTTGGGACCACACGAGCGAATTGCCCACCAAAAGAACAGCCCACACCATTGTGAACTCTAAACACCTTCTTCTTATGGTCAGCATCTTCCGCATATCACAACCGCTTCAAGGCATGTTTAATTAATGCCTCCACGGCCATAGGCTCAGTGGAGTCTCCTATAATTTGGTCCATCGCTTTATCACATCGTGCCCGATCGAAGCCCAATGTGGTGAGCGCAATTAACGCATCCTGCCGGACATTATTGTGGACCTTTTTTGAAGACGACATCGCTGCACCATCCGAGGCAGACACTGCACCGACTTTATCCTGTAAATCAATGATGATTCGTTGTGCTGTTTTCGCCCCGATGCCTTTGACACTTTTCATGGCATCCACATCTCCCATTTGAATCGATTGCCTCGCAGTTTCTGGGTCCATCGCGCTCAGAACCATTCGTGCTGTATTGGCTCCTACACCGCTAACTCCGATTAGCAATAAGAACAATTCACGCTCTTCCGGATGCGAAAATCCATAGAGAAGTTGCGCATCTTCTCGAACCACCATGTGCGTGTGCAACACGATGTTTTCATTCGATCCTATGCGCTCAAACGTGGTCAAACTGATGTGAACCTGATAGCCTACACCACCACATTCAATGACAGCATATGTTGGCGTTTTTTCGACCAGACGCCCATTCAAGTGGTGAATCATGCTGGGTTTTTAATTTGAGCATCAACAACGGCAAGGCGCACCATGTCGTGAATTTCACGAACTGAAGAGCCCATTTGCAGAACATGAAACGATTTCCGCATGCCCAAAAGTACGGGACCCTGGACTTCAATCCCTGCCATTTCTTGCAAGAGCTTGTAGGCAATGTTTCCTGCAGACAAATTCGGAAATATCAAGGTATTGACACGCTTGTTGTGCAAGGTTGAGAAGGGAAAGGATTCCGAAAGCAACTCATCATTCAAAGCAAAGTTGGCTTGAATCTCACCGTCAACAATCAAGTCAGGGTGTCTTTCCTTCAGCAATACTGTAGCTTTTGCCATCTTTTCCGCATCGGCTCCTCCTGCTGAACCAAAGTTGGAGTAGCTCAACAATGCAATGCGCGGAACAATTCTCAGTTTACGAACGGCATCTGCAGTCAAGGCTGCGATCGACGCGATTTCCTCTGCTGTAGGATTCACATTGACCGTGGTATCCGCAAAAAACATAGGGCCCCGCTTGGTTTCCAAAATGTACATGCCCGCCACCTTGTCCACGCCGTCGGCTTTACCAATGACTTGTAAGGCCGGTCGAATTACACTGGGATAGGTCCGTGTCAATCCTGAAATAAGGGCATCAGCATATCCCGTTTGAACCAACATGGCTCCAAAATAATTGCGCTGACGCATCAAGCGTTCCCCTTCTCGCGATGTCAATCCATGCCGCATTCTTCGTTGGAAGAACGCTGCCCCAAATTCCTCCCGCCGCTCGAGTTCATCGTCCGATCGGGGATTGATAATTTCAACGTTGGGCAATTCGAGTGAATGCTCTTCAATCAAGCGTTCGATGACAGACCGTCGTCCCAACAAAATAGGTTGAGCAATTCCTTCTTCAGCCGTTTGTTCCGCTGCTTTGAGGACACGATAGTGGTCCGCTTCCGCAAAAACCACACGTTTTGGAGACTTCTTGGCCCTTTCGGAAAGGGTCCGTGAGAAGCCGTTATCGTGACCCAAACGGTCAAGAAGTTCAACTTTGTATGCTTCCCAATCGTGTATAGGGGCCTTCGCAATGCCCGATTCCATGGCGGCCTTGGCGACAGCAGGTGCAATGTGAGAGATCAAGCGAGGGTCCAGCGGTTTGGGAATGATCAGGTCACGGCCAAACACAAACGATTGGTGACCATATGCTTCCGCTACCTCGTCCGGCACGTTTTCTTTGGCCAATTCAGCGATGGCATGCACAGCCGCTAATTTCATGGCATCATTGATTCCCGTCGCACGCACATCCAAGGCGCCTCGAAAAATGAACGGGAATCCCAAAACATTGTTGACCTGGTTGGGATGATCCGACCGACCGGTTGCCATGATGATGTCACTGCGAACAGCCAACGCCTCATCGTACGGGATTTCTGGGTCGGGATTGGCCAACGCAAAAACGATGGGGTTTGCTGCCATGCCCTGGATCATCGACCCCTGCACAACACCCCCCTTACTCAACCCCAAAAACACATCGGCTCCTTTCATCGCAGCCTCGAGACTTTCAAAATGTCGTTTACCCGCAAACCGCTGCTTCGATGGGTCCAACCCTTCTCTTCCCGCGTGGATGTGGCCTTTGCTATCAAAGACATCAACTTGATTGAGCGTCAATCCCAATTGCTCATACAGATCAATACAGCTCATCGCTGCAGCTCCAGCACCACTGACAACCAACCGAATATCGTGTATTGATTTATCCGCTAATTCCAATGCATTCAACAATGCCGCGGCAGAAATAATCGCTGTTCCATGCTGGTCATCATGCATGATTGGAATGTCCAATTCAGCCTTCAGGCGACGTTCAATTTCAAAAGCCTCTGGGGCTTTAATGTCTTCAAGATTGATTCCTCCAAACGTCGGAGCAATGGCCTTAACGGTCGCTACAAACTGATCCACATCGGATGCGTCTACCTCAATGTCAAACACATCGATGTCTGCGAAAATCTTGAAAAGAACGGCTTTACCCTCCATGACCGGCTTGCTTGCTTCCGGGCCAATGTTGCCCAAACCAAGCACCGCAGTTCCATTGGAAATGACCGCAACAAGATTGCCCTTGGCTGTGTACTTGTATACATCTTCGGGATTCGCCGCAATCTCCATGCACGGCTCTGCTACTCCAGGGCTGTAGGCCAGCGACAGATCCTTTTGCGAACTATGCGGCTTTGTAGGAATGACCTCTATTTTCCCTTTCCTCGCCCGACTATGGTAATCCAACGCCTCTTGCTTCGTAGATGAACTCATGGTTCGTATCCTAAGTATTCGTGTCTCGAGTCAACTCTAATTCCAATTCCCTGATCACTTTTGACTCAATGTTGAACAACGAATCGCTGGGTCTGAGGACGAGCGCCATTGATTTCCAATGAGAGGAAATAGAGTCCTTCAGCCATGTCATTCCCATCGATGTAGATCAAGCCTTGGGATTGGTTAACGGTACGCGACCAGACCGCCTGTCCGGCAGCGTTATAAATATGAACCTGACCGCTTTGTCCGGCTTTCAATTGATACGACAACGTTGACAATCCACGAACGGGCATGGGCTGAATCAAACCCCATTCGAGTGCAACTTCGTCGTCCGCTGTTCCAAGCGCGCAATTTTCAGCATCGAGGCAAAACAACACGGTATGGCAAACACCTCCATTGATATCTGTGATCGGAGCGAAGCAGTATTCCAAAGCGGTAACTCCGGCGATTCCTGCTGGATAATAATCAGCGAAAAACGAAGAGTCCGTTTCACCAGGAAGAATGGTCACTACAAGGTTGGGCGACGTATTGGACATCGCTGTGCCATAGGGGTAACATAACGGCCCCCAGCAGAAGCGCTCGTAAGCGCCGGGAGCTGGATTGCCATCTTCGTCCTCCACGTAGGGCAGGTTAAAGGGTTCTACTCCTTGCACAACCTGTCTCGACACAATCAACTTCAACGTGTCCGTCGTCAAATTAGCGACATCCCAGTGCACGGCAATTTCATCGTTTTCAGGATCTGATAAGGAACCTTCAAAAACTTCAACTGCATCAATCAAAGTGACTTGACACCATGCTGTTTGATTGACCATAAAAGCCCCTACAACACAGAAAATCGATAGAATATTAAAGCATTTCATTGGGCGAAGATACCTATCATGGCGCGGATTTTGCATACCGTTGAAGTCAGGTTTGAAATTGAATCCCTTACCTTGCCGAACCCTGATTGGCATCAAAGACTTTACAGAATGAACAAAATCACAAAGCTGGCAAGATGGATCGCGTTAACAGCACTCTGGTGCGTTGCTTCGAACTTTGCTTTTGCGCAGACGGCGTCACAATCTGCAAATCGTTTGCCCGAGATGGAATTGAAAGACATGGAAGGCCAAATGGTTGCCATCTCCAGCCTCTATGCCGAAGGAACTCCTACATTGATTTGTTTTTGGGCCACCTGGTGCAGCCCTTGCAAGCGGGAACTCAATAACTACGCCGAACTTTATGAAGATTGGCAAGACGAGACTGGCGTTCAAATTGTAGCCGTCAGCATCGATGACTCTCGAAGTGTTCGCCGTGTAGCACCTTATGTCAATAGCGTTATGTGGGATTATACCGTTCTCCTCGATCCCAACAAAGATTTTGCTCGAGCCATGCAGGTGGTCAATGTTCCGCACACGTTTCTTGTGAACGGAGAAGGTCAAATTGTGTGGCAGCACAATAATTATTCCGATGGTGACGAGGAAGAAGTGTACGAACAACTCATGAATCTGGTCGAATGAGAACCCCTCTTTTTCTGCTCTTATTATTTGGCCTTGGCCTGAACAAACTGATCGCGCAAGGCGATGGCCCCGAGAACACCACGCAAGGCACCGGACCTGTTTCAGGGAATTTTCAAGTGCTGTGGCAATCCTACAGCGAAGACGAACGCATCGGCGCCATTGTTCCCCCTGAAAAAACGGGATACAATGCCTATGGAAACTTGCGCTACAATCAAGGAGGGTTCAGTGCTGGCTTTCGGTATGAATCGTATCTCAATGCCGTCTTGGGTTTTCCCGGACGATTCAAAGGAAGTGGAATTGGATATCGTTTTGCTCGGTATGCCTCGCCTTCCCAAAATGTTGACGTGACCATCGGTAATTTTTACGAGCAATTCGGAAGTGGCATCGTGTTGCGGTCATATGAAGAAAGAGCCCTTGGAATTGACAATGCCATGGACGGCGTTCGCATCATCTTGAGGCCCATCGAAGGAATCCAAATCAAAACCATTTATGGTAAACAGCGTTTTGACTTTGACGATGGCTTGATCAATGGAGACGGCATTGTACGTGGCATTGATGGCGACTTGGATCTCAATGCGCTTTTCTCGAAAAAGGGCGGGCAAGACTGGAAGACCAAGGTGAATCTCGGGGCCAACTTCGTTAGCAAATTCCAAGCGGGAGGAACCATTGCAAGCGACACACTCATCTTGACGCTTCCTGAAAATGTGGGGGCATGGTCTTACAGGTTGGACCTCATGCGCAACGGTTGGTCTGCGGGTGCCGAATACGCCGCCAAAATCAACGACCCGAGTGCAGACAATGGATACACGTATCGAAGAGGCGAAGCGCTCATGGCGCATCTCGGCTACACCAAACGTGGCTTGGGGATCAGTGTCCACGCGAAAACGGTTGATAACATGAGCTTTCGGTCGGACCGGGATTTGCTCCTTTTTGATTCCCCGATCAATTACATCCCCGCCATCACACAGCAACACACCTACAATTTGGCTGCGACGCTCTATCCTTACGCGACCGTCATTTCCGGTGAGTCTAGCCTGAGTGCCGAAGTCTTTTACAACATCAAGAAAGGCACCCTTTTGGGTGGTAAATACGGCACGAATGTCAGTGTCAATTTTGCTGCAGCCAATGGTTTAGACACCACCAACTTAAGTGGGGTACAGGGGGTGATAGATGGATACGAAAGGCAATCTTGGGGCTTTGGCCCTGAGAAGTTTGTTCGGGATTTCAACGTGCAGATTAGCCGCAAAGTTTCCAAAACGTTCAAGTGGAAATACACTTTCTACAATCTGGAATTTAACACGCTGACTACGCCGGTTACGACCACTTTCAAGGGCATGGTTTATGCCGATATCCACGTCTTGGAAACACAATGGAAAACAGCCAAACGCGAAAGCCTCCGGACGGAATTTCAATTGTTACTGACGGATCAAGACAAAAGGGATTGGGGCACCATCCTAGCAGAATACACGTGGAGTCCCCATTGGTTTGCCAGCGTTCTCGACCAATACAACTTTAGCAACCCGAATGAAGCGGATCGCGTGCATTATATCTACGCTGCCGTGGGACGCATCGAGGGGCCTCATCGCTTGTCCATTGGCTACGGAAAGCGAAGAGAGGGAATCTTCTGCATCGGTGGAGTCTGCCGAGCAGTCCCCGCTTCCAATGGTTTTGAAGTGAATTTTTCATCGAGTTTTTAAAATACTCGGATTCATTTTTATTGTCCTGACCTTGTTAAAAATCCGTTCTAAACGTTTTTTTTATGTACCAAATGTTACAATGAGTAGGTGACAATCATTACATTTGAGACTCTTGCATTAGCACACAGCAAAAAGTTGTTGTGTGCTTTTGAGAAATTGAAACCTAATTAAACTGTTTTAGATGAAGCACATTTACTCTCTGATTGCAGCACTCCTTTTAGGCGTTGCTTCTTTCGCTCAGTTGCCAGACGGCAGCATTGCACCTGATTTTACTGCGACCGACATTGACGGTGTAGAACACAACTTGTATGAACTCCTCGATGAGGGCAAGAAGGTCATCGTAGACTTTTCTGCGACGTGGTGTGGCCCTTGCTGGAGCTACGCGGTCGGAGGCGCCTTAGAAGAAGTGTATGAAATGTATGGTCCTGACGGAACCGATGAGGTTCGCGTTTTTCACATTGAGTCTGACGATTCCACAACAATGGATGATCTGCTCGGAACAGGTACAGCGACACAGGGAGACTGGACTTCAGTCATCAACTTCCCAATTATTGACGATGCCGCTAGCATTTTCGATGCGTATGGTTGCACGTACTACCCTACAATCTACACCATTTGCCCGAACCGTATTTTAACGGAATCAGGTCAGGGTTCAGCTGATGCTCACGCACAAATCTTCCAAGCGAACGATTGCGCTGCTGCATCTTTAATCAACGATCCGGCTTTGTTGGGATACACTGGAGGAACGACTGCTTGCCCAGGTGAGCCCGTGAACATGAGCGTGGATATGATGAACTTGGGAGTCACGAACTTGCAATACTGCACCATCGCCGTTATGGATGGCGCTACAGAGTTGTTGAGCTACGACTGGTCCGGTGATTTGGACACGTATGGTGTTGCCAACGTTGATTTGGGTACCGCAACATTCGACAGCGACACCAACTTCACCATCGAAATCACTTCAGGGGACGACAACACAGCCAACAACAACTCTTCGGGATCTGTAGCGCTTGCTACTTCAGGAACGTCCTTGATTCACATTGAAATCATGATCGATTCATGGCCACAAGAAATTGGCTGGTCGATTACCGATGCGTCAGGTGCGGTTGTTCAACAAGTTAACATCGGCGAAATCGCTGGAGAAGCTGAGGATGTTATTGAATGGTGGGTGAATGCACCTTCTGAAGGATGTTACACCTTTATGATCGAAGATTCATATGGTGACGGTATCAATGGCTCGGCTTGGGGAGTGAACGATGGCTACTGCACGGTAAAGTCGTATGACGACAACTTGACCTTCGTATCGAGCATTTACGACTATGACGGATCGTACCAGTTTGAATCTGAAGCAGCCGGTATGGCCGTCACTTCAGTCAACACCGGAATACAAGAATTGTCTTTGAATGAGGTGACCAAGGTGTTCCCTAACCCATTCTCTGACCAGACTACTTTGCAGTTCTCTTTGAACCAAGCATCGAATTCCAGCATGACTGTTCGCAACCTCATTGGTCAGCAGATCATGAACCTCGACTTCGGTACATTGCAGGCTGGTGAGCACAATCGCGTATTGGACTTCTCTGGCATCACGGCTGGTGTTTACTTGATCTCCCTCAATGCAGGTGAAGAAACAACAACAATGCGAGTAACGTTGAAGTAATTCCAAACAGCCCCGACTTTTTGTTAAAGTCCGCATCATCACTCACGATGGTGCGGACTTTTTCATTGTTATGTATCTCATATAGCATAAATTAGGGTGCCACCAATAAACATCTTCAATGAATCGTCTCAAATTCATCCTTCCCATTGTCTTTGCTTTCATGCTATCAACCGAATCGCAAGCACAACTGCCTGATGGTGCAGTGGCTCCAGATTGGACAGCAACTGATATTGATGGAATCGAACACAATCTTTACAGTTACCTCGACTCGGGCTATGCTGTCATTTTAGATTTTTCAGCGACTTGGTGCGGCCCGTGTTGGACATACCACACCAGTGGCGTTTTGGAAGAGCTTTATGAAAGTCATGGTCCCAACGGAACCAATGAAGTCCGTGTTTTCTTCATTGAGTCTGATGACAGCACCACTGACGAGGACTTGCATGGCACGGGACAAAACACGTGGGGTGACTGGACGGAAGGGGTTAACTATCCGATCATCGACAATGGAGGCAACATTTTTAGTAGTTATCAAAACACCTACTATCCCACTTTGTATACCGTATGTCCCAATGGATTGCTGAATCAAATCGGTCAGGCGAGTTACAACATTCATGTAAACTACATAGAATCCACAGATTGTGCCGCTGCTAGTTTTCCATCGGACGCCCGTATTCTCAGTTATACCGGTGCCATTCGCAGTTGTCCTGGAGAGCCTGCTCCTTTGAGCGTTCGCCTTATGAACAATGGAACGGAACCGATGACATCGTGCACCTTCGAAGCGACCACACTTTTCGGCACCGAATTGTTGTCATACGAATGGTCGGGCAACTTGGATACGTATGAAATCGAGGACGTTCAACTTGGTGACGCCATTTTTCCAACGACTTCCATTTTCTTCGTTGACATCGTTTCTGAAGACGACAATGATTCAAATAACAGCATCTCTTCGACGATGAACCTCAGCTCACAGACGAGTACCAGTTTGGTTCGTGTGCGCTTGACGACAGATGACACTCCAGGAGACAATAGCTGGTCTATCTCCGACGCTGCAGGAGCGGAAGTAGAAGGCGCTCCCTTTGGATCGATGACAGAACCGAATACAGAATACACGTGGTGGGTGTCTTTGCCTTCCACTGGCTGCCATGCATTCGACCTGTACGACCTCACCGGAAATGGTGGAGACATCGCATGTGACCTCAGTACATTCAATGATGATTTACAAAACATCAACACGATCTTCACCGCATCCAACAGCGGTGCATGGTCCAACTTGAACAAGGGGTTTTTAGTGAATGCAATCAACACCGACGTCGCCGAGTTCAATGGTTCATCAGAACCGATGTTGCTCCATCCCAATCCAGCAAACAACAGCATTGTGCTCAATGCTGTGGACGCTTCTTGCCACATGATTCAAATTCACCATGTGAGTGGAGCATTGGCAAAAGAATGGAATGGTCTCTCGGTTCCTACTTCTGGTAGCGTAAACCTCGATATCAGCGATTTGGCTTCTGGCATTTACATCGTGTCAGGACATTCAGCGGCAAACAAGCAAAGCGCTCGATTAATCGTCCGCTAAATTTCTTTTTGAACTCATGCGACATCACGCAGCATTGTCCATCTTTCCGATGGTCTTCGTTCTGGTTTTACTAGGATGCGATGAACTCGAAAATCCGGTCGTCGAAATCACGACATCGTACCAAGAGAGTGCCTATGGTCCTGTGCCCGTTTTTGCGGCGCTACCTGTTGGAGAGGCTGCGCAGCATGTGCTGATTGAAGACTTTACAGCGCATCAATGCGGCAACTGTCCCGACGCCGCCATCATTGCGTCGCAAATTGCTGAAAATCAAGGTGACGCTGTCTCGGTCATGGCCATTCATGCCGGGGCCTTAGCGAACACAGATGATGATCACTTCGATACAGATTGGACGACAGTAGAAGGCGATTTGTTTTGGGACCAACTGGATTTTCAAGCGAATCCCTTAGGACGGATCAACCGAATTGGAGGTGCTGGTAATTTCTGGGCGCCTGCGCAATGGTCTGACGAAACCTCAGAACAACTTGCAAATACGCCGCAGGTGGGGCTTCAAGTTGTTCATGATTGGGTTCCCGAGAGCAACCACCTCAATGTGCATGTGCACGGGACATTTTACGAAGAAACCTCCGGCCCCATCCAAGTAGCACTGCTCATTTTAGAATCGAATATCTACGATTACCAATTGGATTTCGCCAGTGACCCTGAGCTGGTACCTGACTATGCGTTCAATCACGTTCTTCGAGGCTCGGTGCATGGCGCATTTGGCCTAGGCTTTGGCGATGCTGCCATGGGGGCTTCAGAAGGTGATGTCGCGACTCATTCTGTGACATATACGTGGGATGACTCATGGGTTGTAGAGAATGCTACGGTCCTCGTTGTGGTTTCAGATGCCGGTGGCATCGTATTGAATTCGTTCGAATTCCACCCTACCGAATAAGGACCATGATACGTGCTTTTGGTCTTGTCATTCTAGGGCTGTTTACTTTGCATTCGACTGTAACAGGTCAATCCGAAAAGCAGCTTGTGGATTTCAGTGCGAAGGTCGCCATTGGCTTTTCAACCACTCAAGTCCATGGAGATCAAGTTTCCGGATTCAATCAGTTTGGTGCCACATGTGGAGCGACGTTGGCAATGCAACGAACGTCCTCACGTAGCACTGAATTGGGAATTCTCTGGACTCAGAAAGGTAGCCGTCGGCCGCCAGACCCTAAAAATGACGACTACACAACATGGCAATATCGCTTTACATACATCGATGTCCCTCTCGTTCGTCTGTGGCAACCCGACAGTGATGCATGGTGGTTCGGATTGGGCATTCAACCCAGTATTTTATTGGGGAAAGGCCAGGATGATTTTTTCGGCAACGGACTCAGTGACATTACCTCGTTTGAATTGAATCCAATCGACCTCGGGGCCATAGGGGTCGTTGGGTTTCATGCCTCCGAACATTGGGATGTTGAAGTGCGATTGACACAGAGTATTTTGCCGATCAGCCCTCGTCCAGAACAGCCTGTTTCAGGTTGGAATAACTACATGATGAACATGGCCATCCAGTGGATGGTCGCGTGGAGGATCTAAAAAGCGCGTATTCAACGTGATCGACTCGCTATTGATCTGTGGCGTCGAAAATGCGCCGAGGCGATCGGTCCACAGCATCCACGGCGTCCAACCAACTCATCCAAAGGCCGTCCATGATTTCTTGAACCGCAACTGCAAATTCAGTTCCTTCCTCACGCAAACGCTCCAATGCACGTTGGGCATTCCCAGCCGGAGCGGTGTCACCTCCGTTGATCGAAAAGGCATTCCACATCACAGAACTCAACCGCTCCGTTACACTTTCAATTCCTTCGAAGTCTTCAGGTTCCGTATACAAGGCTTCAGCATCCAAAAAGGCCGTTTTGAGTGAATCCGACAACTGTGTTAGATCCTCCGTCAACGAGTCCGGAAGATGTTGCAACTCCTTTTCGACCACTTTCATCGTGGCCAATCCCCGCTGAATGGAAGCCATGGCGACAGCAATTTGATCCACCTCTGACATCACCACCCGCTGGAATGCAATGCGCGCTTCTTGTGCTTCTCGGTCGTAAGGAACGCGGGGGTCTGCATGCACTTCAATCGAAGCAGAATCGCGTTGGTCACCAAACGAGACCACGACCTGATACGTTCCGGGTAAAACACGAGGACCGCCACCTGAAGTCACCTCAGACGCTTCAGGCAATCCGCGTCGTGGCCAATCCACACCATGTGTATCTAGCCGCCACGTGAATGAATGAAGTCCTGCTTCAGCATCCCGCTCGCCTTCGCGCAACGTATCGCCTTGTGCATTTACAATGGCCCATTTCACCGCGTCTTCATCAGCTACTTCCGCCGAATCCGGTTGGATGTACAATTGAATCAACGCGCCGCTCTCATGGTTCTCTCCGACCCATTGGTGATCGGCTCCAAAGCGCGCTCCTAACGGACGGCGGTAATTCACCAAGTGCGCATCCGCTACTGGGAATACCCGAAGTAGATCTTCCATCACTCCGTTTCCTTCAGCGGCGAGTGCCCTCAAGGGAGCGATATCGTCCATGACATAGGCTGCACGACCAAAAGTGCCCAAGATTAAATCTCCATCACGTGGATGAATGACCATGTCCCTGACTGGAACCGATGGTACATCGTGCGTCCAACGCTTCCAATTCGCTCCTCGATCGAAACTAACAAAGAGCCCCTCTTCTGTTCCTAAAAACAACAAGGACGCCTCCTCAGGATCTTGCACAACAGAAAGAGCATGGCCTGTGACCTCACCTCTCATCACCAATCGGACCCACGTTTTACCTGAATCCGTGGTGCGGTAGAGGTATGGATTCCAATTGTTCCGCCGGTAGTCGTTCACCACCACATACACCTCATCGGCATCATGCGAACTCACATGGATTTGAGGAATCCAAGCCCCCACAGGAAATCGCCTGATATCGGGCGCATGATCGACCCATGTTGCCCCTCCATCTCGAGAATGCTGAATCCGTCCATCATCGGTTCCCACCCACAACTCCTCTGGGCGCAATGGGTTCGGTGCAATGCATAAAATGGTACAATGGTTCTCAGCCTGGGTGGCATCGATGGTCAAGCCCCCCGATTCCGCCTGCTTCAATTTTTCAGGGTCGTTGGTCGTCAGGTCTCCGCTCAAAGTCGTCCACGTCCCGCCTCGATTTGCGCTGTGATGCACCATTTGAGAACCGAAGTACACACCATTCGGATCTTTTGGGTCGGCCGCAATCGCCGCATTCCAAGCAAATCGCAAAGGCACCGTATCCGGCTGTACCGGTTGGATCGAACTTTGATTGCCGTTGCGCAAATCAATGCGCGCCAATGAGCCGCCCTGGTACATGGCGTAAGCTGTGTTCAAATCCCCGGGAGCAGGCAATACATCGAAGCCATCTCCGAACATCACTTCCTGCCAATCTTCATTGCGAATCCCTCCTGAGTGCCACACTTCGCTGGGTCCGACCCAAGACCCATTGTCCTGCATTCCCCCATAAATTCTGTACGGAACCGCCATGTCCACGGCGATGTGATAAAACTGGCCTAGGGGTAAATTGTTGACGAACGTCCACGACTTGCCGCCATCCCGGCTAATATTCAAACCTCCATCATTGCCGTCAATGAGGAAATTTGGATTGTCTGGATGGATGTAAAAGGCATGATGGTCCGGGTGCACTCCACTGTATGGCAGGATGGTGCGAAAGGTCCGTCCTCCATCCTCACTCAAGTCGACCATGCTGTACAAATTGAACAACCGACGCTCGTCCGACGGATCTGCATAGATGTCCGCATAATAAAACGGCCGATTTCCAATGTTGTCCCTTTGGATCAAGCTCCATGAAACACCCCCGTCTTTGGAATGATACAACCCTGTATTCGTGGATTCTACCAAGGCATAGATCACATCCGGATTGGCCGCACTCACAGCCAAGCCGATCCGACCAAGTTCACCTCCTGGCAATCCCGCTTCGTCCGTCAATTTTTTCCAAGTCGAACCGCCGTCATGCGTGATGTGCAATGCACTGCCTTCGCCTCCGCTGGTAAAGAACCACGGTTGACGCCTGTGAGACCACATGGCCACCAGCAACTTATCCGGATTGGAAGGGTCGATGATCATGTCCGCCACACCGGTACTTTCATCCGTATACAACACGTGCTCCCAGCTCTTGCCTCCGTCTGTTGTTTTGTACACTCCACGATTCGGACTGTCCCCCCAAGCCGTTCCTGTGACTCCGACCCAAACGGTATGATGGTCTGTCGGATGGATGATGATCCGGTGAATATTGTGGGTGTTTTCAAGGCCCATCATTTCCCATGAATAGCCTCCGTCTATGCTTCGGAATACACCGCGCCCGCTCGAATGCGAGTTGCGCGGATTGCCTTCTCCCGTTCCCACCCAAATGACATCGGGATTGGAGGGTGCCAAAGCGACCGCTCCTATGCTCTGAGTTGGCTGGTCATCGAACAACGGCTCCCATTCTACACCTGCTGTCTCGCTGCGCCACAAGCCTCCACTAGCCGTTCCCACATACATCACTTCTGGACGGTTGCGCTCAACATCAATGGTCGTAACCCGACCACTCATGGCACCTGGACCGATGTGCCGAATGTTCATTCCTTCGATAAAAGCATCCACATCTTGGGCCTGTACTGCGCCCCATTGGCCCGAAAGCAGGAGCAATGAACAGAGAAAGGAAAGGCGTTTAATATAATGCATCAGTGTTACGCGTTACAGGTTGATTTCTTCAATTGATTCAATGGGAATGGCGATGTTCAAGCCAAAGGCCTTTCCGCGCACAGTACCAACAGTTCGGAATTCGACAGCATTTCCTCCAATCAGCTGGAGCAGCTGGTTTTGGAGTAGTTTTTTCAATGCTCCTGGATCCGATTGGACATTCATGACCAGTATGGATTCAGAGCGCGCCTCAAGCACTTGGACCCCCGGTAAGGTGACCGTGGCGATTCGGTCTTCACCGACATACATATTGACATCCACCTCTTGTGCTCTGATGTCAAATCCATTGGGGTTCTTGACCAATACCTGCACTTCCCCTTGCATGCCATTCAACGACATGGCGATATCAGAGAGTCCCTCGATCCGCACCACTTCAACGTCCTGCCACCACTGGCATCCACTAAGCAAGACAAGGAGGGATATCGTCAATAAGCGGCTCACGAGCGGCTCAAATTAGCGTAATGCTTGTAAAAAAGCGGAATGGTCTCGATGCCTTTAAAGTAATTGAAGACGCCGTAATGCTCATTCGGTGAGTGGATGGCATCGCTGTCTAAGCCGAAGCCCATCAAAACAGTTTTCAATCCCAGAATATTTTCAAAACTGGCTACAATTGGAATGGATCCCCCTCCGCGAAAGGGAACCGGTGTCCGACCAAATGATGCTTCCATTGCCATGGAGGCGGCCTTGTAGGCGATTGAGTCAGTTGGTGTAACGGCGGGTTGTCCACCGTGATGCGGTGTCACCTTTACTTTGACAGATGGAGGCGCGATGGCTTCAAAGTGTCGGGTAAACAATTCCGTGATCTGGTCTGGGTCTTGATTGGGTACAAGGCGCATCGAGATTTTGGCCATTGCCTTGCTCGCAATCACCGTTTTGGCTCCATCACCCGTATACCCTCCCCACATTCCGTTCACATCCAACGTGGGTCGAATGCTCATGCGCTCAGGGGCCGAATAGCCCGCTTCCCCTTCGATGGCACCGATGTCAATGCTCTTCTTATACTCCTCCTCACTGAATGGGGCCTTCGCCATCGCAGCACGCTCGGCATCCGATAACTCAACGACATCATTGTAAAAACCATCCACTGTAATGCGCTGGTCTTCGTCCTTGAGTGAGGCAATCATTTCACACAAGATATTGATGGGGTTGGGTGCCGCACCTCCATACAAACCACTGTGCAAGTCGCGATTGGGGCCGGTGATTTCGACTTCAACATAACTCAATCCACGCAACCCTACGGTGATGGATGGAATGTCCTTGGCGATGATCCCCGTATCGCTCACCAACACGATGTCAGCGGCTAGTTTTTCTTTGTGTTTCTCCAAAAATGGTTCGAGGTGAGCAGACCCTACTTCCTCTTCGCCCTCGATCATGAACTTGATGTTGCACGCTAGGGCGTCCGATTGCACCATCGCTTCAAAGGCCTTGACATGCATGAAGAACTGTCCCTTGTCGTCGCATGCTCCTCTTGCGAAAATAGCGCCTTCAGGGTGCAGCTCTGTTTTCTTGATGATCGGTTCGAATGCGGGACTGTCCCATAATTCCAATGGATCGGCCGGCTGAACATCATAGTGACCGTAAACCAAAACGGTTGGCAAATCAGCAGACACATGTCGATCCCCATAAACGACCGGGTACCCTTCCGTTTCAATAATCTCTACATTTTCCGCCCCTGCCGCTTTCAAATTTGCGGCTACATTCTCAGCACAACGCAAAACATCCGGAGCAAATGCCGGATCCGCGGACACCGATGGGATTCGAAGTAAGGCCAATAGTTCTTCAAGGAATCGATCTCGGTTGGCGTCGATATAGGCGTTGCAGTCACTCATTTTTCTCTAGATTGAAGCACGAATATACACCCTCCGTGACCGCTCCGAAACTGAATTGAAACAGTTCGCACGAAGCGGTCCACCGCCGTATCTTTGCAATCCACGAAATGATCTGGAACTGAGCCATGCCAGCGACATACTCAAAAGACAACCCCTCTGGGTTACCCGACTTCAACAACACGGAGACAGCATACGCTCACCTCAGTTCTGGGGAATTGCGCCGTGCACTCGTTTTGTTTCAAACGGTCGGAAACGCCAAGCTAGTCGGTGTCGGAAAAATCCTTATTCAGTGGGCTTTGGCACTTCGAATCCCCATCGGTTGGGCCATTCGACCCACCATATACAGTCATTTCTGCGGCGGGGAAACGATTGAAGGGTGCGAAACACAAGTCAATAAATTGTACGCATCAGGCGTTCGGACCATTTTGGATTATAGCGCAGAAGGCAAAGAAACCGAAGATGAACTGGAATCCACATTTGACTCCATTCTCGAAGCCATCAAAGCCACTGACCAAGACCCTCATCACGCTTTCGGCGTTTTTAAAGTGAGCGGCATCGCACCCACCCTGATTTTAGAGTTGGTGTCTGAAGGAAAGACGTTGACGAGCGCTCAACGTGAGGCTTGGCAGCGTGTACGAACCCGTGTGGCTGCTTTGTGTACTGAAGCTGCGCGCATCAAAACTCCCGTATTCATCGACGCGGAAGAAAGCTGGCTTCAACCAGCGATTGATCTCTTGGCAGAAGAACAGATGCTGTTGCACAATCGCATCCAGGCAGTGATCTTCACGACTGTTCAATTGTACCGTCACGATCGGCTGGCCTATTTGAAAGCGTTGACCGATAAGGCACAATCCTCCGGTTTCCGTTTAGGGGTGAAACTCGTGCGCGGTGCCTACATGGAAAAAGAGCGTTTCCGTGCCACCAAAATCGGAGCCCCATCGCCGATTCAGCCCGACAAACAAGCTACCGATCGGGATTACGACGCTGCGCTTGATTGGTGCGTTGAGCATACAGATACCGTCTCCCTGTGCGCCGGAAGTCACAACGAGGCGAGCAGTTTGCTCTTGTGTTCCAAAATGAAAGAAGCGGGATTGGCCGTTGGAGATGACCGCATTTGGTTCGCTCAATTGCTCGGAATGAGTGACCCCATTAGTTTCAATCTCGCCGCTGCAGGATATAACGTTGCGAAATACGTTCCATACGGCCCGATTCGAGAAACGATCCCGTACCTCATCCGCCGCGCGGAAGAGAACACCTCCGTTGCCGGTCAATCCTCAAGAGAATTGGAGTTGATCCGCAGTGAATTTAAGCGGCGTTCCCAAGTCAATCGCGCGCGCTGACTTAGAACATCAGACGCAATCCCGTCCTCATGAATCGGGGCATGCCCGGTCGAATTCCAGCGGGACGACGTGCTACAATGTAGGTGGCATCCAGCACGTTATTCATTCCGAGATCGAATTGAATGCCCGGCTTAACCGACCAACTAAACGCAACGTCCAAGACCTTCGCGATGTCAGTGCTTTGCGATGAAATAAGATCTCCTTGTCCCGCAATCGTCCGCATAGCGCCTACGTAACGAAAGGACGTATTCAGTGCGATTTTAGGACCGACCAAGGAGGCAATGATGCTTCCTTGATGTGGCGCTAGATAGGGCAACGCATCACCCCGAACAACAGACCCCCACGCATCAAAATCACTTTCAAAACCAGCAGAAAAACGGGCATCCGTCCACGTGTACGACGCTTGAATTGGCAAGGACCACTTCTCCCACCGGTAGTGCATGGCGTTGAAAGCCGCTTCCACTTCCAGTCCTTTGGTCAAGGCACTTCCACCATTGAACAAATCGCCTGATCCCGTTCCACCACTGGCCGCCAAATCTGCTCCCAGTAGATCCTCATACGCATTTCTGAATGCCACAAGTTGGCCGCTGAATCCATTGCTATTCCAACGCAATCCCAATTCCCAATTGGCGCTTGTTTCCTCTTTTGTTTCGGGGGAAGACCCGGGAGGAATAAATCCTCTGTGAAGTCCCGTGAATGCTGTCCATACGGGCGAAAGATTGGCATGCAGCCCCAGTCCTGGCAACCACACTGACAATTTATTGCGCCGATAATCCGACTCCCCAATCCGGTCTGGATCAGAGCCGCTGTAATCCCAGCGTTCAAACTCCATGCGTTCCATTCGCACACCTGGCGTCCATGTGAAAATCCCCGTGCGAATCGTACCTCGCACAAACGATGCCCAAGCCGTAGCCATTTCTTCCCGGTTGCCAGCAGAACCCAGCGAGCCTGGGTTTGTCATGGTCATCGTTCCCGATTGAAGGATGTAGCGATCCCGCCATTGCAAACGTTCCACACCATCCCGGTGCCATCGCGTTCCATACACCACCTGGTGTGAAGCCCCGCTTTTACTTCCAAACTTGAATACCCCACGATGTTGAATCCCTTCGGAATAATACGCGCGGTTATTGGCTTTCAAATCCAAGCCTGCTCCATTCGGAGTATCTGGATTCTTCAACAAATTAAAAGCATCCAAATCTGCTCCATGTTCGAACAAACCGGCCAAACCATGGGTCACACCCGTGGAATCAATCACCCGATCCAGCTTGTACCAATTGCGTTGAAACTGTGTAGCGTAAACGTCGGTTTCTACAGACCAATTTACTCCCAGTTGCACCCGGTGTTTCAGTACATTTTGTTGTTGCGTTGCAAGCATTTGATCTTGAGCACTTGCTGCATACCGTTGCAAGGGGCTCATGGCGTAATCTGCATCGCTAAGACCCACATAGGTTTCAAATGAATTCTCAGTCACCTGACCTCCCTTCCATTCTATGGATTGCTGAATTTTCGCCTCAAGAGGAGCTTTCCAACTCAACTTCATCAGGCGATCTGATTTGGAAAAACCGGTTGGGTTACCCGACGGGAGTGTTTTAAACCCGTCGCTGCCCAATGCCAAGTATTCAACCATAACACCAAAGGTTCCCAGACGGTGCTTCCAAGAAGTGCCCACGCGACCATGGTCCACCCGTCCCCCAAAAGAACTCATCTCCGTTCGAAAAAATCCGGCTAAACTTGAATCTGGAATGCTCGGCGTTACCAAGTTGATGGCTCCTCCTGAAGTTTGAGGACCAAAGGCAATTTGACTGCTCCCTTTCAATATTTCAATCGATTCCATACGCGCTATCGAAGGAAAATAGTACGCCGCAGGAGCGGTGTAGGGAGCAGGCGCAATCAACACCCCGTCTTCCATCAATGTGATTCGAGCAGAGCGTTCAGAACCTGATCCACGGAGCCCAATGTTTGGGCGCAAGCCGTATCCATCTTCCTCTTGGATATTCACTCCACTGACGGATTGTAAAGCCCGCAAAGGATCGCTGTACGAGAAGCGCTGAAGGGCTTCTGGCCGAATGATGTGCAAGGCTCCTGGAACCTCATCCACCCCTTCGGCTCCGGCTGCCAATCCGACTGCTGAAATCGTCGCTTCAGGCAGATGATGCCAATCTTGGATGATGCTGCGCAAGCTATCAGGCAACAATTCCTCTTCCTGCATCATCTGACTCAGGACATGTTGATTTTGTCCAAAAACTGCAACAAACAAAAAAACAGTAGAGACCAGAATAGAAGAAAAACGTAGCATGCGAATGAATCAAAAAACAGCAGGAGTATAGCTTCGAAAGACAGGGCAAATTTGACGCAAAGACATGCCCCTATCCAATCCCTTAAATAGGGTAATTTAGAATCATTCTAAAAAAGAAATTCGTGCTTCGAACGCATTTTACTGGCTGTTCAACTTCATCCCTTTCAACACCCTCCAACCGCTTTCTGTGCGCACCCGAACAAAGAAGGCGCCGCTTGCCACGTCGGACACGTCAAACGCCTGAAGCGCTTATCTGGCGCGACAGGGCGGACGATTCGTGCATGATGCCACGCTTCGTTTCGGCTCAATACCCTATTCGTGGTTTACGACTGGCATGAATCAGGGCAAATACATTCTCGACGCTTGGACGGTCGGAGCATCCACTCCCTTGCGCGGTCGATTGGCCATCATGCATCAATCGCTTTGCTGCTCTCCCGCGACCACTTTACTAGCGCACTGACACCGATCAGAATTACTCCGGAAAACAGCAGTCGTAATCATGCCAAATGTCTCTGAAAATTGGCATTCAACTGATTGCAATGGTGCTTCATTCGGCAGGTTGAACACATACCGTTGAGGCGTCTCCCTCGGTCCACTCATCGACCAGTCGATCTCGGCATCCATCAGCCATGCTTCCAATGGAGAGGGCTTGCCCTGTTGAGTTTTCCAACACTCGATTGCACAGGAAACAACAGCATCCAATTCGATACTGTTCAGTTGAATGCGGGATTTTATCCGTTTTTCAGGCATCCATTCGCTGCATCCTCTGCCACTAAAAATGGCTAAACTTAAAAGCACCCCGATGATGACTCCTGAGCCGTATCGAAGCAAACGTTGTTTAAAATTCACGCTTCAAAGTTAATCGGGTATGCCATCGTCCCGTCCGACGTTGTAAATTCGGGTTTCATGATTGAGACTTCCCACTTGTCCTTTCGCTACAGTGCTGATTCGCCGGAATTGACATTCCCGGATTTGTCCTGTCCCAATGGCGAGCAAATGCTTTTACTGGGTGATTCTGGCTGCGGCAAGACAACCCTTCTGCATCTTTTGTGTGGCATTTTGCGGCCAAATCAAGGAAAGGTGCTCATCAATGGCCAAGACTTGGGATTGCTGACAGGAAAAAGCTTGGATCGGTTTCGAGGAAACCACATAGGCCTCGTCTTTCAGCGTTCGCATTTCGTTCAAAGCCTTTCCGTTTTGGAAAACGTGACGCTACCGTATTTCCTGACCGGCCAAACGGCTGATCTCGATCACGCGAAATCACTGCTCGACACCCTCGGTGTCGGACACAAAGCCAAAAGCCGACCTCAAGATTTGAGCGTAGGTGAGCAACAACGAGCCAGTATCGCGCGGGCATTGGTGCATCGCCCCGCAGTGCTCTTGGCGGATGAACCCACGAGCGCGCTGGACGATCGGTCTACGCAAGCCGTGTTGAATTTATTGGAAGAACAAGCTGCTCAAGCGGGAGCGACCCTGATCATCGTCACCCACGACCAGCGGCTCAAAGACCGCTATGACCGCAAGGTTGAGTTGAAATCTTTAGCCATTCTTGCATCATGAATTGGCTCTACATCGCCTGGAAGAATTTGGGAGCGAAGAAGCTCCAAACCGCTTTGAGTTTGATTCTTCTGGCTTTCGGAGTGGGCATGGTGAGCCTTTTGATGCTGTCCGAAAAGCAATTGCGTGACACGTTCGAGCGCAACATTCAAGACATTGACCTGGTGCTTGGTGCCAAAGGCAGTCCGCTGCAATTGATCTTGGCCAACGTCTACCACGTCGATGCCCCCACCGGTAATATCCGTCTAGCGGACGCGGAAAAAGTGATCCGCCATCCTTACATCGCTGAGGGCATTCCGCTCGCATACGGTGACAATTACCGCGGATTCCGAATTGTTGGAAGTACCCTGGCCTACCCCCAGCATTATGACGCCACATTGCAATCCGGCGAGTGGTGGAAAAACCCCTTTGAGGTCGTTGTGGGATCCAAGGTCGCTGCCACGGACGGTCTCCAAGTCGGAGACACCTTCTTCAGCGCGCACGGATTGCAAGACGAAACAGACGTGCACATGGACAAAACGTTTGTGGTGGTCGGAATCATGGAGGAAAGTCGTTCCGTCATGGACCAGTTGATTTTGTGCAACATTGAAACCATCTGGCAGGTCCATGGTGACGACGGTGATGTCCTCGATGCCGACCGTGAAATCACCGCTGTATTGCTCAAAAAGCGCAATCCTTTGGCCGTGCTGACCATCCCCAATGTCATCCGAGAAACGAACATGCAAGTGGCCTTGCCCTCCATCGAAATCAATCGCCTCACCCAAAATTTCGGCATCGGCATGAACACTTTGCGCATGATTGCTGGGCTGATCATGCTCTTGAGTTTTGCCAGTATTTTCATTTCAGTTTACGACAGCTTACTGGCGCGTCGTTACGAATTGGCACTGATGCGCACCATGGGCGCTTCGCCACGTGGATTGTACGTTTCCTTGCTTTTGGAAGGCGGGCTACTCAGTTTGGGAGGCGCCATCTTGGGCCTATTATTGAGTCGTGGAGGCATGGTGCTCTTGGCCCAATTGGTGGCCGATAAGTTCCGGTACGACTGGGAGTCGCTGGGCTTGCTCACCGCTGAAGGTGCTCTCGTCGGCTTGGCTATCTTTGTCGGGCTGGTTGCTGCCGCAATTCCGGGTATTTCGGCCCTCAGGATGGACATCTCCCGCACTCTTTCTGATTCTCCATGATGCACTCTAAACCGAATTCTATACTCCGCTCGTCTTGGATGGCGGGACTCATCGCCTTATCCGCCTTGTGTGTTGTCGATTTCAGTTCCTTCTGTCATCCGAGCGATGAAACTGTGCAGCTGACCACCACCCTGCGCAACGCCAGTCAGGATCGTGAAGCTGTCCCCATGGCTGCAACAGTCCCTGCGACGGGCTGGGAAGAATTGACGTGGCGCAGTTTGGAGGATGTTGAATTCAAAGACGTTTATGTCGAAGAACTCGATGCCTATTACTGGAAACCCACCTTTGGCCAGAGCATCGAAGACCTCGAAGGTCAAGACGTGTATATCACGGGCTACATGATTCCGGTTGACCTCGATGAAGACTTTTATGTGTTGAGTCGCTATCCGTTTGCGAATTGCTTTTTCTGCGGTGGCGCGGGGCCGGAATCCGTTGTGGATTTGCGCTTCACGGGCAAATCTCCCCGGGTGTACCAAACGGATGAACGCCTCACGTTTGCTGGCAAATTCCGACTCAACTCAGATGACGTCTATCAGATGAATTACATTCTGGACGGCGCCGTTGAGTACACGCCTTAAGGCGTGAATCATCCTATCAAAGTGCAATGCACTTTGATACTTCTTATCTTTTCGCCATGAAAAGAAGCCACGTATTTTTCGGTCTGATCGCGATGTGTTGTTGGACTGTTCTGCAGGCGCAACAACCGGTTGGCACGACCAATTGGTTGCTCATTGATGACACACGAGGAGGACGAGAAATCGCGTGCGACGTGAGGTATCCTGGGGTTTCTGCCACTTCTGAAGCCACTCCCGATAACGGGCCCTTTCCCTTGGTTGTTTTTGGTCATGGGTTTTTGATGGGACCTCAAGATTATGATGATCTAGCGGCGGGACTGGTCCATGCGGGGTATGTCGTCGCTTTGGTGGCCACAGAACAAACCTTTGCGCCATCTCATCAAAATTTCGGATTGGACCTGGCTTTTGTGGCCAATGAAATGGTGCAAAATGGTGCTTCCGGAATTCTTGAAGGATGGCTGCAACCGCATGCAGCCATTGCAGGCCACAGCATGGGCGGTGGAGCCACCTGGTTGGCCGCCGCAACCAACCCCATGATCGATGCGGTTGTTGTCTTTGCGCCCGCTGAAACCAATCCATCCGCAGTCGCCGTGGGCGAGAACATCCAAGTTCCCGTGTTGGTCGTGTCGGGATCAGCCGATGGCGTTACACCTCCGGACACCCAGCACTTCCCGCTCTACAATTCCACAACCGGAGCTCCTTGCCGGGCTTTCGCTTCCCTTCTCGATGGCGGTCATTGCGGTTTCGCAGACCAAGGCACCATCTGCGATATCGGTGAACTTGGATTTTCGGGACTCACGCACGCGGAACAATTGCAACTCAGCTTGGGATTGATGGTGCCCTGGCTGGATGCGTTCTTACGGGATGACCCACTGGCTTGGGGAGAATTCGAAGCCTATGCCGCAGCTTCAGACGACGTGATTTTGGAATTGGATTGCGCACTGAGCATCCGTCCGCAAACACCCTTGAACCTTCAGGTCTATCCCAACCCCACCTCCAACTCCATGACCTTGCGCTGGGTGGGATCTGGCCAAAAAGCGGAGGCACAGGTCGTTGATTTGTTGGGGCGGGTTCACCAAACGTGGGCTCTTGATGGAGCGAGCGATTCACATGCGTTGAAATTGAAACCCGGGCTTTATGTACTGAACATATCGCAACAAGGAAAACCCATCGAATCCGTCCAATTGATTTTCCATTGATTCATCACCTCACACCTCATTCCACTTCGGACATGCTTTGAGCACTTTCGGATAGATTGAACACGTGGCCATGTGCGCGCCAGGCAGGTAGCCGGTGCTCATCAAAAACTCGTTGGTGATTTCTCCTCCTGTAAACTTGAAGGTCTTCTTGAACAGCTTCACCCAGTCCTGCAATGGCAAGGGATGGTGGTGTGCCAACCAGTGCTGAAACGATCCAAACGATTCCTGCAGCGCGCAAATTTGATTGGCATTGTATATGGCGGCGTGGACCTTGAGCTTGTTGCGAATGATGCCCGCGTCTTGCAATAGACGTTCCACATCCGCGTCGCCGTATTGGGCAACTTCTTGAATACTAAAATTGGAATAGGCCATTCGGAAGTTGTCTTGCTTGTTCAAAATGGTTGTCCAAGACAAGCCCGCTTGGTTGATCTCCAAAACCAAGCGGCAGAACAGCTCATCATCCGAGTCAATCGGAAAACCATAGTGCTGATCATGGTAAATGCGGTGCGCATTGTCCTCCTCCAAGGAATCAACAAACTGGCAATATGAGGTTGGTTTTTCCATCAAGCAGTCATCGCTATTCACGCGACATTCAATGAACAAACATACTTGAAGTACAAGTTCATCTTTATGTTCAACTTGGAATCCCTCTTGAACGAAAGAGTAAAAAGTAAATGAAGTTTATCCCGCGGTGAATCGTAGCTTCGTCCTCACCACGGTCAATCGGCCTTGTTTAATTGCTTGGCATCAACAATCCTGAAATTCAAATCACAATGGAAAACATATCCATCTTAGCACAGCTCATCATTGCAGCATCCATCATTATTGTCTGGGTATTTCGATACGACAACATTGTTTTGGAGTTTAAGCAATATGGCATTTCGGATCTCGTCAGAAATGGTGTCGGCGCTTCCAAAATAGCCCTCGCAACCACTTTGGCTCTTGGCGTTGCTTACGACGTACCTGTAGTAGCTGCTTCTTTATGCATGGCCTTTTTGATGATCTGCGCTCAAGCATGTCACGTCAAAGTGAAAAATCCTTTGAAGAAATACGTGCCGTCCGCTTTGCTTTTGTTGTTGTGCTTGTTTGTGGCAGCCTTCAACTACGGCTTGATCTAAGCAATGGATATTCACCTGATTACGCTTCTTTTTTCGGCAGTTTCTTTTATTGTTTATGGAGTCAACTCCTTCTTTTCTAAGCGAATGATTTCGGAATACGAGAAGTGGGGTTTTAAAAACCAACGCATTCTACTCGCCTGTTGTCAATTGTTAGGTGGTCTCGGCTTACTTGTTGGACTGGTTGTTCCCTTGATGCTTTCAGTCGCCTCTTTTTTGCTGATGTGCATGATGCTGACAGCCGTTTTTGTCAGAATTAAACTCAAGGAGAACGTCATCAAAATGCTGCCAGCAATGCTTTACGTGGTGGTCAACCTCTTCATTTTCTACCATTCCGTCGTTTAGGTCAACGTCAGGGTGTAGAGCAAGCTACGCTTTCGGCACAGTCCGTCCCTGAACACCGATGACCCGCGCGCGGCCTGACTGGTCGTTGTCCTCGTGCAGCCAATCCCGCAAACGGGCCTTGTTGAAAATGCGATTGACCTCTTTCTGTCCGCGTCGCAACTCCTTTTGTTGTTCTTCGGGCAATTGGATGATGTCGCAGCAAGCGGTTCCGCAGGTGCCCTTATACATCTTCGCGCAGGTTTCACATTGAATGAACAGCAGGTTGCAACCGACATTGAGGCAATTCGTGTGGTCATCAGAAGGTTCCCCGCATTGGTGGCATTGCGCAATGACATCAGAGGAGATCCGTTCTGCTCGTCGTTCATCGAACACGAAGTTTTTTCCGATGAAGCGATTTTCCAGTCCTTGTTGGCGCGCTTGACGAGTGTATTCAATGATGCCCCCCTCGAGTTGATGCACGTTCGGGAAGCCTTTGTGCTTCAGCCAAGCAGACGCCTTTTCACAACGAATTCCTCCCGTGCAATACATCACAATATTCTCCTCCTGCTTGCCTTCTAGCATTTCCTCGACCATGGAAATCTCATCACGGAAGGTGTCTGAGTCTGGCGTGATCGCCCCCTTGAACTTACCCACTTCGCTTTCATAATGATTGCGCATGTCAATGAGAATGGTATCCTCTTTGGACGTCAATTCGTTGAAGCCTTTGGCGTCCAAGTGCACGCCTGTATTCCGCACGTCGAACGACTCGTCTTCCAAACCGTCAGCTACGATTTTTTCCCGCACTTTGATAGTCAATCGAAAAAAAGAGTGGCCGTCATCGACGGCTTCATTCAGGCGAATGCCCTCCAAGAAAGAAATGCTGTAGAGGTGCGCTTTAAACGCTTCGAATTGCGCAGTCGGCACTGAGATCTGCGCGTTGATACCTTCTTGGGCGAGATAGGTTCGGCCTAGGACGCCCGTGGCTTCCCAATGGATAAAAAGGTAGTCGCGGAAAAATGCGGGATTCAGAATGCGCGCATAGCAGTAAAAAGAAACGGTCGTCCGTTCCTCTTCGCCCGATTGCATGCGTTCAAGCAGCACTTTCCGATCGACCAAATTGCGCAGTTCTTGCTTCATGCGATTACAAGTCACAGGGGCCTCTCCAGCGCGGAGGGTCTCTCGATTAGAAAGACAAAGATAACGCAGACAAAAGAAGTGGCTTGTGGCATACCAAAAAGCTCCATCTTCCGTTTTGAATTGGACGTCTCAATCGCCCATCGATCACCATGCTAGAACTCTGCAAAAATGTGTTGTCCCGCGTCTGTTTTGACCGCAAATTGTTTGCACGAGAATTGGCGAAAAGTGTCCGCTATTTAAAAGGCGATGAACTCAAACAACTGCACGATTGGTGCCTCAAACAATTCAGTCGTCGTTACCGCGAATTGATCGACAGGACCTTTCTTCAAGTCGGGGTAGCCTGACCTGGAGTCCTCATGCACTGCCTGCTTTCCAAGCTTGGATGTTACGTAGCAAGCCTTCATAACCGGTCCGTTTGACTGGGCTCTTCTTAAAGACCTCTTTAAAAACCTCTTCGGTGAGATCGAGCCAATCCGAGCGCTTCATGTCCAGCAACGCGTCATGGGGCTCAAAAGCGGGTTCGTTGTGCTTGGTGGCATGCCGATTCCAAGGACAGACTTCCTGGCAGATATCACAGCCAAACATCCAATCTCCCAGCTGTTTCGCGGCAGGCTCCGGAATGGCGCCGCGCAATTCAATGGTGTAGTAGCTAATGCACTTCGATCCGTCCACGACTTCCGGCTGGATGATGGCCCCCGTTGGGCAAGCATCCAAGCAGCGCGTGCAGGTGCCGCAGTGATCCGTGGTCGGCGCGTCCGGCTCCAACTCCACGTCGATGATCAATTCGGCAATGAAGAAATAACTCCCCATGGACTGGTTGAGCAACAAACTGTTCTTACCCACCCAACCCAATCCGCTTTTGGCCGCCCAAGCCCGCTCATGAACGGGAGCGGAATCAACAAACACGCGGCCTTCCACAGCCCCCCACTCCTCCTGCATCGCCTTCATCAAATCCTTCAACTTCCGTTTCAACACAAAATGGTAATCCTCCCCGAGCGCGTAGCTAGCGATTCGAGGGACATCTGATGTTTCTGATCGATCTGGATTGTGGTAGTTAAAAAGCAAACTCACCACAGTTTTCGCGCCAGGAACCAGCTTTCGCGGATCCAACCGCAAATCCATATTGCGCTCCAAATAGGCCATTTCTCCCGCATAGCCGCGTTTCAGCCATGTTTCAAGCCGGTCAGCTTCTTCATCCAAGAATGCTGCGCGCGAAACACCGACTTGTGCAAATCCCAGAGACTGGGCTTCTTGGACCAACCACTGTTTCCTAGTCGATGCAACATGATCGGCTCTGCTCATGGCTAATCAACAAACAACGAACCCGATCCGGATTGCGCTCGTCGGCCCAAATGTTCATAGGCCGCAGCCGTGGCCTGCCGGCCTCGGGGAGTGCGTACCAAAAGTCCTTCTTGGATTAAAAACGGCTCGTACACTTCCTCCAACGTACCCGGGTTTTCACCAATGGCCGTCGCAATCGTAGTCGCTCCCACAGGACCTCCCTTGAACTTGTCGATGATGGCCAACAATATGCGGTTGTCCATTTCGTCCAAGCCCTTGCGATCCACGTGCAAGGCATCGAGCGCGTACTCCGTAATTTTCTGGTCGATGACGCCATCTCCTTTGATTTCGGCAAAGTCACGCACTCGGCGCAGAAGGGCATTCGCAATTCGAGGCGTGCCCCGGCTTCGCGATGCAATCTCATAGGCCGCCGAATGTTCAATGGGGATGTTCAGAATGCCCGAGCTCCGCTGCACGATATCAGTCAACGTTTTGGAATCATAGTACTGCAGCCGCAGATTGATACCGAAACGGGCCCGCAATGGCGCCGTTAACAACCCTGAACGCGTCGTCGCGCCTATCAAGGTGAAAGGGTGCAGTTCGATTTGTACAGTACGTGCATTGGGCCCTGAATCGATGACCAAATCGATTCGATAATCCTCCATGGCGCTGTAGAGGTACTCCTCAACGACAGGCGATAAACGATGAATCTCATCAATGAACAGGACATCGTTGGGCTCCAAGTTGGTCAGCAATCCGGCCAAGTCACCCGGCTTATCCAGCACGGGTCCAGAGGTCGTTCGAATTGCCACGTTCAATTCATTGGCGACGATGTTGGCTAAGGTCGTCTTTCCCAATCCCGGAGGTCCATGCAACAGCATGTGGTCCAAAGCCTCTCCTCTCTTCACGGCCGCTTGAACAAACACCTCCAAATTTTCCATTGCCGCCTTCTGACCCGTAAAGTCATCAAAGCGCGCCGGCCTCAGGACGCGATCTAAATCACCATCCGACGGCTGCTCAGCTTCATCACGCAAATCAAAATCCTCGGTCATGGTCGCAAGGTAATTCGGTCTGAGGACAAAAAAGCCCTGATCGGATGTTCCAATCAGGGCTTTTCTCACAATTCAGATTGTGTTCAATGCATCACTTCACCATCCAGCGGTGGCGTCGTCTGCAATACAAAGTCTTCCTCGTGCACTGGGTTCGAGTAATCGTATGCCCAACGGTGAACGATTGGAAGTGGTCCATCCCAGTTTCCGTGCAAGTGCTTTACGGGTGTAGTCCACTCCAATGTATTGGATTTCCATGGATTCTGTACCGCCTTTTGACCATAGCGAATGCTATAGAAGAAGTTGAACAAGAAGAACAACTGTCCAATGGCTCCTACGATTGCGAATGTTGAGATGATCGGTTGAAGATCCTGAACACCGTTCAAGAATTCAAAATTCGAATACTCATAGTATCTCCGAGGAGCCCCTGCGATGCCCACAAAGTGCATCGGGAAGAACACGCCGTAACCGGCAACGATGGTGATCCAGAAGTGCACAAAGCCCAACTTGTTGTTCATCATCCGTCCAAACATCTTCGGGAACCAGTGGTAAACGCCCGCAAGCATTCCAAAGATGGCAGACATGCCCATCACGATGTGGAAGTGAGCCACAACGAAATAGGTGTCGTGAACGTTCACGTCCAACGCCGAATCCGCCAAAATGATACCCGTCAAACCTCCCGTAACAAACGTGCTCACCAAGCCAATGCTAAAGAGCATCGCTGGGGAGAAACGGATGTTTCCTTTCCACAACGTGGTAATGTAGTTGAATGCCTTGACCGCTGAAGGAATGGCAATCAGCAGCGTTGTGAATACAAAGACAGAACCGATGAATGGATTCATGCCTGTCACGAACATGTGGTGTCCCCAAACAATAAAGCTGAGGAAGCCAATGCCTAATAAAGAGCCAACCATCGCCTTGTATCCAAAAATTGGTTTGCGCGCATTTGTCGCAATGACTTCTGAGCTAATGCCCAATGCAGGCAACAAAACGATGTACACCTCAGGGTGACCCAAGAACCAGAACAGGTGCTGGTATAAGATTGGGCTTCCGCCTGTCACATCCAACGCCTCTCCTCCAATAAAAATGTCAGACAAGTAGAACGCCGTTCCCATGGTCCGGTCCATCAACAGTAACACAACCGCTGAAACCAAAACCGGGAAACTCAAAACACCGAGAATCGCAGTAACCATGAAGGCCCAGATCGTCAACGGAAGCCGTGTCATGGACATGCCCTTCGTTCGCAGATTGATAATGGTCACTACATAGTTTAGTCCGCCCAAAAGCGAGCTCACAACAAACAGCACCATGGAAATCAACCACAGGGTCATGCCCATGCCAGAACCCGGCATAGCCTGCGGCAAAGCACTCAACGGAGGATACACAGTCCATCCTCCTGAAGCGGCCCCTCCCTCAACAAAGAGCGAGAAGATCATAATGACGCTGGAGAATAAAAAGAACCAATAGCTCAACATGTTCAAGAAACCCGATGCCATATCGCGTGCTCCGATTTGCAATGGAATCAGCAAATTGGAAAAGGTTCCCGACAGACCGCCAGTCAATACAAAGAAGACCATAATGGTTCCGTGAATCGTAACAAGCGCTAGGTAAGCATTCCGGTCCAACACTCCGTCAGGAGCCCACTTACCTAAAAATGTCTCCAAAATGGCAAAGCTCTCACCTGGCCAACCCAATTGCAATCGAAAGAAAACAGATAGCATAACCGCTACAACTCCCATCACAATAGCTGTGACCAAGAATTGTTTGGAGATCATCTTGTGATCTTGCGAGAAAACGTACTTCGAGACGAAGCTCTCTTCGTGGTGGTGTGCTTGATCGCCCATAATTAAAGGGATGCCGTTATGTTTTCACTAGCAACCTCAGCGGTTACTTTCTCTGTTTCAGACTCTTCTTCTCCTTCCTTGACCAAGAACGGATCTTGTTCATTCAACCAAGCGTCATACGCCTCTTGGGACTCAATGACAATCTTCATTTGCATGTTGAAGTGCGCCGCTCCGCATACCTTGTTGCAAAGCAAGACATAATCGAAGTCCGGATCGTCCAATATCATCCGCATCGAATCAGTCGAAATAATCGGTGTCATCTTAAACCGAGTTGGGACACCCGGAACAGAATTCATTTGTGTTCTGAAATGCGGCATATATGCTGAGTGGATGACATCCCGCGAACGGAATACGAATTCAACTTCACGCCCTATCGGTAAGTGGAATTCCCCTTTGACGATTCGATCATCTCGACCCGCATCCCAGGCACTCAACTCACCGTCAAAATTGAACTCGCCAATTTCCATAATCCGCGTACGATGACGCTTCAATCGGTACAATTTGTCTTCCTTCGCTTCATAAGCCGCTTCAGTCAAGATAATGACCTTGTCCGATTCGAGCATGTGATCAATCTCTGATATACGCGATTCCAATAACGCCTTCAAGCCATTGTGGGACGCGTCACCATGGTCAGCATGATCCGCGTGATCCG
>CAJQIB010000010.1 GCA_905478325.1 uncultured Flavobacteriales bacterium
GTAGCCCGTAGGGGAATCGAACCCCTGTTTCCAGGATGAAAACCTGGCGTCCTAACCCCTGGACGAACGGGCCAATTGGGGCGCAAATATAATACAGCGAATGCTTTACTCAATGCGCCAAAGCAATTTTTCCAAAAAGCTTTTCTAAAGCCCTCATACAAGGGAAGTACGGCAGAGCCAGACTTGCTTCTCATGCGTGGCAATCAAGCGGCCAAGCATCGCTGCAGAGCCCTCATCATGCGATTGACGAGCCAGCTGCATCAATGCACGCTCTCGCACCAACAAGACACTGTAGGCGGCCACGCAGTGACGCATGGCTTCAGAGCCTTGCGCAACATCCTTAACGGCAGGGACATCAGACGTTTTCAAGACCTCATCAAAGCCTTGCAAAGGTCTCGCGTCCAGTGTTCGAATGCGCTCGGCCACTTCATCCGTCATGGCATGCAACTCCATGTACATCGCTTCGAAAGTCTGGCGCATGGCAAACAAATCTGGACCGCGGAGATTCCAACGAAACCCCCGGACGTTTTGGCTACACACCTGCAAATCGGCCAAAAGATCATTCAGACCTTTGGCCAGTTCTTGCGCGGCTTGCGGATTCAATCCTATCGGCAAATGAGAGTCCATATGAAGGCGTTTATTGTGAGCAAATCAATGAAGTACGCGGTTCTTTTCCCATCAATACGCCCGAGCGAAAATCACACGTCGACTCGATGGAGCACCGGTCTTAATGCAAGTACCCGCCTCCTCTGGAGCATCCAAAGGAATGCATCGGATGGTCGCTTTGGTTTGTTGCTTGATCCACTCTTCCGTTTCCGGGGTGCCGTCCCAATGGGCCGACACAAAACCACCCGCATCCAAAGCTTCCAAGAAATCCTCCCACGTATCCACCGAACGTGTCGTAGACGAGGTGCGTTCAGCTGAACGGGCAAAGAGGTTCTTTTGGATTTCCTCCAACAGATTCTGGACGTGCCCCACGATGCCCTCAGCTTGCTCAAATGACTTCGTCTGCGTGTCCCGTCGTGCCACCTCAATCGTTCCTCCTGTCAAATCGCGCGGCCCCATGGCCAAACGCACCGGAACCCCTTTCAATTCATATTCCGCAAACTTCCACCCAGACCGCTTGGAGTCATCGTCATCCAATTTCACCCGGATACCCGCTACTTTGAGTTGATCTGCAATGGCTTTGAGGGCCGCGACAATCTCTTCCATCTGCTCTGGGCCTTTATAAATCGGCACCAACACCACTTCAATCGGAGCCAGCTTTGGAGGCAACACCAATCCGGCATCGTCCGAGTGCGTCATGATCAGCGCGCCCATCAATCGGGTCGAGACGCCCCAAGACGTCGCCCAAACGTGCTCCTGTCCTCCGTCCCGAGTGGCAAACTTCACATCAAAGGCCTTGGCAAAGTTTTGCCCCAAGAAATGCGACGTCCCCGCCTGCAATGCCTTCCCGTCTTGCATCATCGCCTCGATACAATACGTGTCCAACGCACCTGCAAACCGTTCATTTGCACTTTTCAATCCTTTCAATACCGGCATGGCCATCCATTGCTCTGCAAAGTCTGCATAGACCTCGAGCATTCTGCGTGCTTCTTCCACGGCTTCTGAAGACGTCTCATGTGCCGTATGGCCTTCTTGCCATAGGAATTCACTTGTTCTCAAAAACAAACGCGTACGCATCTCCCAGCGCACCACATTGGCCCATTGGTTGATCAACAACGGCAAGTCCCGGTAGCTCTGCACCCATCCTTTGTACGTGTGCCAAATGATGGTCTCCGAAGTCGGGCGCACAATCAACTCTTCTTCCAATTTGGCCGAAGGATCCACCACGACACCATTTCCATCAGGGTCATTCATCAAGCGGTAGTGGGTCACCACAGCACACTCTTTGGCAAAACCCTCCACGTGATCCGCCTCCTTGGAAAAATAGCTCTTGGGGATGAACAGCGGAAAATAGGCATTCACATGCCCCGTCTCTTTGAACATGCCGTCCAACACATCCTTCATGCGTTCCCAAATGGCAAAACCATAGGGCTTGATCACCATGCACCCTTTCACATCACTGTGTTGTGCGAGATCGGCTTGAACAACGAGTTCGTTGTACCACCGGCTGTAGTCTGCTTCGCGAGAGGTCAATTTGGATGCCATGGAGCTGTTCGAGTTGTTTGGTATGGTTTGTGCATGTCAAGGGGACATGACACCTTTCATACCGCGAAAATACCGAATTTTCTTACCTTACAACGGATTAACCCCCTCTTCATCATGGCCAACCGCTCACTCTTGACTTTGGACCTGCGAAATACCTGGTTTATTTACCTCTTTAGCGCGTGCCTTGCGCTCCTGTTTTCGGGATGCGCTTCGATACCCAATATGGGCGCTTTGGAAAATGATGAGCTTTATCTGAGCCGTGGAGAGGAGTTTGTGACCGATGCACAATACCTCGCATTCGCATTGGAAACAGCCGGTTATGAAGAGGAGTCGGGAAGTGATTATTATGATCCAACCCGCTCAACCCAAGCCAATGGAATGATCCCGGGATATCGACCGAGTTTCATGAACAACCAAAATGCCATGCAGTGGGGCATGGGGCTTTCTTCGGGATTCAACCCCTTTGGTTTTGGGATGTCCAATGGATACGATCCCTATATGAACAGTGGGTTTGGCTACAACCCGTATGGCGGCATGGGATATGGCAATTCGGGCTTTGGATACAACCCGTATGGAGGATACGGGGGGTATAACCCATACGCCTACGGAGGATACAATTCATATGGAGGGTACAACGGGTTTAACCCGTACGGTGGTGGATACAATCCCTATAACTACGGCAATTGGACCGGGAACAACAGCGACCAAGGAGGTGGTACGGTGACAGGGTTTACCCGCACTCCCATTATGAGCAATACAGCTGGAGGAAGCAATTACAATGCGGGATTGCTAAACCGTCCCAAAGACGAGGTGGTTTCTGGCAATGCCAGCTGGTCCCCTTCGAATGCGGCCTCAGCCTCCGAAAAGACGCCCGCCGCGACCAGCTCAGAAAATACACGTGGAGAGAATCGCTGGATGCAATCACCTAGTACTCCACTGAATTCCCCATCGGACGTGACCCCTAGCGGACAAACTGCTCTTGAAAACAGCAGAACACGGAATCGAACGCGTGCCACTCGAACCAGTTCATGGGGTTCAACAGAACCCACAACCACTCCAGCCCCAAGAAACAATTCCAACTCATTTGCTCGCCCAAGCAACAATAGCAGCAGCGGATCGAGCCGCCCTGCGGGAACAAGCCGCCCTGCAGGAACAAGCCGTGCTAAACGAGGTGGTGGCCACTGATTATTCAGCCAGATGAAGCAAGTAAGACGTTATCTGATGGCCATGGGCTTGGTGTTTTTCGCATCTTATATGTGGGGTCAAAATGAAGACGATGTCTTCCGTTATAGTTACCAAGAATCACTGGGTTCTGCGAGAACCATGGGAATGGGAGGAGCCTTTGGAGCGCTCGGTGCTGATCTCTCCTGCCTCACGGGTAACCCCGCAGGATTGGGGATGTACCGCCGTGGGGATGTCGGTATGACCACCGGTTTTGCCTCACAAAAGACCAAAATTAGCATCGCGGGTCAATTTGGAAATGCCAGTAAAATAAGCGGTTCAACGACCAACATAGGGATTGCATTGAGCTATCCATCCGTCAACCCCGACTGGCCTGTATCCACACTAGCCGTCACCCACACACGTCGCGCCAATTATAACCAGAGCATTGAAATAGAAGACATCCCCTTCGAAAACAGTCTGGTTTCAACTTTTCTTGGACAGGCACAAGGATATTCCCCTAGTGACCTGTACGACACATTTCCCTTTACAGCAAACCTTGCTTGGGACACTTATTTGCTCGACCCGCACCCCAACGGCAACCCCACTTCTTACATTTCGGCCATCCCTCAAGGGGGCGCGCGAACAAGCAAAAACATAGACAGAACAGGTCAACTATCAGAAACGAACATTGGCTTTGGATCGGGCCTGTCCGAAGTTGTTTATATCGGCATAACCCTCGGTATCGTCAATGTAGATTTCAGTGAAGAAACCCGACACCGAGAAATGCCCATGGTGGACTCGTTGGAACTCACCGAATGGACCTTCCGTGAAAACTTAGTAATCGAAGGAAGCGGCATCAATGTGAAGGTGGGCTTGATTGCCGTTCCATCGCCTTGGCTTCGCATAGGAACCGCCTACCATAGCCGTTCCCGACTGAGCATGACAGAGAAGTATTCCACGGGCATCACGAGCACATTCGTCGATGGCGGACCATACGAGGTGCTGTCCCCGTTTAACCAAATCGAATATGTCATCGTGACGCCATCGCGTTTCTTAGCCTCCGCTGCCTTCCTGTTGGGCAAGGGCGGCATCATCAGTGCTGACTACGAAGTCGTCAATTATGCCACGGGTGAGTTAAGAAAAAGCGCTTTCTCTCCGGACGGTGCCTATGCGTTTGGCGACGAAAATGAAGCTCTACAAGCAGTCTATGGTACTTCGAGGATGGCACGTGTTGGAGCCGAAATTCGCATTCAAGACGCATTTCGACTGCGCTTTGGTGCGGGCATGGAAACATCGCCCTACACCAATGCCGCCCAAGTCGAAGCCAACGCCAAACGTTACCAAGCCAGTTTCGGTTGGGGGGTTCGCTCGGAGAAATGGTACGGTGCAATGACATACCGTCGCAGCTGGACCGAACAAGACCTTTACTTGTCCTCCCCTGTCCTCGTCGACGCCGCCAAAGTCGGCAACACCCACGGCATGGTGGTGGCAGCTCTTGGATTCCGGATGTAAACACTCCTCGGCGTTCATCCTCATTGCACTCCTCTCATTCCGCGTGACTTCAGGCCATAAAAAAACCCTGCTTACCAGAGGTAAACAGGGTTTTCAATTCTTTTAAAGGAACGAGGCCTTATTGTTTTTTCGCTTTTGCGATCGCCTTTGTAATCTGAGTATCGATCCGAACCTGCTCCTCGTCGGCCAGCTCTTTGTCAACCAAGATTCGTCCGCTGTGCTCATCGACGATAATGCGCTTGCGCTGTGCGATGTCAATCTGACGTTGTGGTGGAATCTTGATATACGAACCCGCAGACGCTTGACGTTCGATTGGAACCACGGCCAATCCGTTTTTCGCAGAATTGCGAATACGCTGGTAGCTCGCCAACAAGCGGGCTTCGATGCTCGAAGACATCTTGTCGCTCAAGGCAGTCAATACACTTTCTTCAGCTTGGGTCTCAGAAATGATCTCGGCCAACTCGGAACGCTTGCCTACGAGATCTGCATCACGCATTTCAACCTTTTCCTTACTGGACACGACCAACTCACTTTTTTGATCCACTT
Organism: uncultured Flavobacteriales bacterium; assembly: GCA_905478325.1. Classification (GTDB taxonomy): domain Bacteria; phylum Bacteroidota; class Bacteroidia; order Flavobacteriales_D; family Sanyastnellaceae; genus UA16. Next base: position 5,374 of record CAJQIB010000010.1, read on the forward strand.
GTGCCAAGCACTCACGGATTTTCTTCTCGCACAATTCAATCTCCAACGTTTGGTATTCGATCTCTTTATTCAAAGAATCAAATTCCCGGTTGTTACGGACATTGTTTTGTTGCTCCGTGTATTTGGTGATCAAGGCTTTGCTCTCCTCGATCTGATTCTTGTATGCAGCGATGCGCTGGTTTACCAAATCAACTTCCTCTTCGAGGCGTTCCAATCGGGTGCGCAATCCGGCAATCTCGTCTTCTAGGTCTTCGACTTCCAATGGCAATTCACCACGTACCACGCGAATGCGGTCGATGCGTGAATCAATCAATTGCAAGTCATAAAGTGCCCGGAGCTTGTCTTCAGCGGTAGAAACAGTGGTCTTCTTAGCCATGGTATGGGTCAGCGATAGTGAATAGGATTCGGATTGGCCTCTGCCAAATGGACTGCAAAATTAGTGAATTTATTGTTTAAGCGACTCACAATCAAGTGCGTTGTTTGCCATTCACTTTCGTAGTGCCCTACATCTGCAATAACCAGACGGTTTTCAGCCCCAAAAAACTCATGGTATTTGAAGTCTGATGTGACAAAAACATCGGCTCCACAACGAATGGCATCAGACAGCAAAAAGCTCCCAGCCCCCCCGCAAACAGCGACTTTACGAATAGCTTTCCCTAACAAATCGGTATGTCTTACAGCACCGCAACCTAAGTTTTTTTTGAGCTGATCTAGGAAAACATCTTCTGGCATGGGGGCGTCCAACTCTCCGACCATTCCACTACCAACATGTCCACTTGTGTTGGTCAAAGTCCAAATACTGTGCGCAACCTCCTCATATGGATGGGCCTCTTTCAGTGCGACCAGCACTCCTGACAACTTCCACGTTTCAACCACAACCTCCACCCTTACTTCACCAACTTCACTTCGCACTCCCTCCTCTCCACTAAATGGTTTAGAACCTGGGAGGGGCCGAAAGGTGCCTTGCCCTTGAACAGCCCAACCGCACTCGTCGTATTGACCGATTTTACCGGCACCTGCCTCGAACATCGCATCTTGCACGCTTCCTGCATGCTCTTGAGGCACGTAGACGACGACTTGATTCAATACCGCTGGCTTCGGCCTTAAAATGCGCAGAGAATCCGGCATGCAACCGACGGCAGTCGCTAGTTTTTGATTCACACCATCGGCCACATTGTCCAAATTGGTATGAATGGCGTAAAGGGCAATTCCGTGTCGAATCGCCGCCATGACAGTGCGCTCTACATGATTCGACCCGGTCAAGCGCTTCAACCCTTGAAATACGATGGGGTGGTGTGAGACAATCATGCCCGCACCGCGGCGAGCGGCCTCCTCAACCACGGCTTCTGTACAATCCAATGAAACCAAGACACTCTGGATTGCGGCTGTGGGGTCTCCCACCAACAAACCGGAATTGTCATAGGACTCCTGAAGCACCGGTGGGGCCCATTGTTCGAGCACATCCATTACAGCCTGAACACGTATCGTTTGAGCAACTTGCATGTCTCAAAGGTAATTGCGCACACGAATAACCCGTAATTTCAGCACATGATTCGCAATGCTCTCCTTTGGCCATGGAGTGTCCTATATGGGCTTGCGCTGCGCTTGCGTCATCTTTTGTACGACATAGGCGCACTCCATTCTTCACCAGGGGCACTGCCCACTGTAGTTCTAGGCAATCTTACCGTAGGTGGTACCGGTAAAACACCCTTGACAGAACTGCTCGTTCGGGAAATGGAACAGCTCATTGGCCCAGGCTCAGTTGGCATATTGAGCCGCGGCTATGGACGTAAATCCAAAGGGTTTCACTGGGTCGATGCGCTAGACCATGCCATTGATGTTGGAGATGAGCCGCTCATGTTGCGGCGAAAGATGCCCCACGTCGCTGTTGCTGTGTGCGAAGACCGGCTGAAAGGTCTCCTGCGGATGCACCAAGAAAACCCGGACTTAAAATGGGTGATTTGCGACGATGCGTTGCAACACCGGTCTTTGGTTCCCACGGTATCCATGCTAGTTCTGGATGCCACACAGCCCGTGGTAAAAGATCGACTGCTGCCACTAGGGCGGCTGCGGGATTTGCCCTCTCGGATGGGCCATTTCGATGCGGCTGTGGTGACACGCTTGGAGCACCACACCGAGGGCGCTTTGGAAACGGCCTTACAAGAAGCAGGATGGCCGCTACATCGGGTTCACTTCGGAACCTTTATGCACCCCATGCCACTCCTCTCCTTTCCACAAGGAACCCCTGCTAAAAATGGTGCAAGTGACGCATCTCCATCACAGAGAGAGCGCATTCTCGCCGTTGCCGGTATCGCAAGACCACTGCGCTTCATGGATCGCTTAAGCGAGCGATTTCAGGTCGTCCGACGTGAGGCCTTTGCCGATCACGGAACATTTTCAGACAAGGACATCAAGCGGTGGCGCGTGATTATGGAATCCGATCGACTGCAGGCGCTTGTGACCACCGAAAAAGATGCCACCCGACTCGAGGGAATGGACCTTGAAGGCTTGGACATTCGTTACGAGCCAATTCAAGCTCAATTGATTCCCCAGACTCCGCTTCAAGATTGGTTGAAAAGTCAAATAAAGAAGCACGACAGCACGTCTTCTCATTAGCACTCGAGGAGATTTTCCGAAGAGAGCGGAAAATTCAAGATATTTACACCATGAAGGAACGTGTCATATTTCGGCAGACTGCACATTGGATGGGTACCGTTGCTGTCTTCTTTATTCTCCTGACCACAGGGGGATGCCAATCGGAGGGGAACGGCAATACCATTGATGGAACGTTGCTAGGTCCCAATGGTCGGAACGTAGAAGTGGAATTGAAAAAGTGGATGACTGGAAAGGATGGGAAAAGCGGTCAATTCATTGCCATCGACGCCACCTATTCTGATGCTGAAGGCCAATTTCACCTTGAGCCCCAGCGGCCATTGCCTATGGACTTTTACCAAATCATGGTCAGCAAAACCAAGGCATTGGTTGTGATCATGGACAGCACAAAAAGCTTGCAAATTGAAGCAACAGTGCCCGATGCAGGGTACATTCTTAACGCTCAAATTGAGGGGTTCGAGGACGCGCAAGAGGCAACCGAGTATTACGCCAAAGCCGTGCCACTCCAAGATCGCATGAGCATGACACGGGTCGGAATGCAACAGGCTAAAAACGCAGAAAGACGACAAGCACTTTCTGTCCAAAGTGTCGAAATTGCGGCTGAAGTAACGGCATGGGCGAAGAGCTTCCTGAACGACCACAAAGGATCACTGGCATGTTTAGGGCCTCTCGAGCATCTCGACATCCGACCCAACATGGTCGTTTTCAAGGAAGTCTTGAAGTCTACGAAGTCTGCTTTGGGCGGTGGTGCATACCACCAGGTTTTGAGCAGTGTGATTCAAGGCGAAGAAGCGAAGATGCAAGCCGCTACGAAAGCGCGAACAATTCCTAAAGGAAACGGAGCGAACAAACCGAGAGCACAAAAGAACTCTCGGTATACCGTTGGCGATCAAGCTCCGGACATTGTCATGAATGACCCCACTGGAAAACCGCGAAAATTGAGCGACCTCAGAGGGAAAGTGGTACTCGTCGATTTTTGGGCTTCTTGGTGTGGACCGTGTCGCAGAGAGAACCCTTCCGTTGTCCGTGCTTACCAGCAGTACAATTCGAAAGGATTTGAGATTTTCTCGGTCTCATTGGACAAGGACCTTGAGCGTTGGAAAGGCGCCATCGCTCAAGACCAACTGGAATGGCCGAATCACGTCTGCGACCTCAAGGGATGGAGCAACGAGGCCGCCAGAGCGTATGGCGTCAGCAGCATTCCTCACGCCGTCTTAATCGACCAAGAGGGCACCATTGTCGCCACGCACCTGCGCGGCGGGGCATTGGTCGCCAAGTTGCAAGAACTGCTTCCATAACGCCATCGTTTGCAACACATCTACCTCGCTTCTGATTTGCATTTGGGTGCTCCCAACCGGGCAGAAAGCCTGGTGAGAGAGCGGAAATTCGTGCAATGGCTGGAACAGGCTGCGCAAGGAACAGGCCATGCCCAAAATGGAGCCGCTACTGAAATCCATTTGGTCGGTGACCTCTTTGATTTTTGGTTCGACTATCGTCATGCTGTGCCTAAAGGAGCCGTTCGTCTCCTAGGAGCCATCGCTCGTGTTGCAGATAGCGGCATCCCCGTGCATTTCCATGTTGGCAATCACGACCTCTGGACATTTGGATATTTTGAAGATGAGCTGGGCGTTTCCGTTCACCGGGAACCGATTGTTCGAGAATACGATGGATTGCGTTGCATGATCGGCCATGGAGATGGCCTCGGTCCCGGAGATGCCTCGTACAAGCGACTCAAGAAAGTCTTCACCAACAAACTACTGCAAGGCGCCTACCGGCTCGTGCACCCTGATTTGGGCATTCCTTTGGCTTCTTACTTCTCAAGGAACAGCAGAGCTTCGCAAGGGCCGCAGGAAGACACATACACCGGTCCAGAAGGCGAATGGCTCTGGCACTATTGCAAAGAAGTTCTGAAGACAGAAGACATTGATTGTTTTCTTTTTGGACATCGACACCTCCCTCTTGATTTGACCGTTCGCCATCCCCGACCGGGGAAGAAAGATGCCCGATACATCAACATCGGTGATTGGATCCATCACTTTACCTCAGCGCGGATCGAAGGCGGCAATGCCTTCCTCGATCGCCACGAGTGAGTCCAACCCTTCCTCAAACAAAAAGCCCCCACCAGAAATATCTGGTGGGGGCTTTTGAATTTAGATAGCATCCAATTAACGGCGGATCAACAACTTCGATGTTTGTTGGAATTGACCGTTGGCCATGCGCACGATGTACGTTCCGTTGCCCAAGCCTGCGACATCCAACGTGATTGGATTGCCCATGTATGCTCGAATGGATTGATCAACAGCCAAACGTCCAGTGAGATCAAACACCTGCATCTGGAAGTCACCGCGCATCGCTTCTGACTGTACGGTAACCGTTGAACCGGTAACCGGATTTGGATAGACCTGAAGAACTTGCGCTTCCACTACGGCTTCATCCGAAACATCACCCGTTCCAAGGAACAAATCAGATCGGAAAATACCGCGACCGTGCGTCGCTGCATAGATCGCTCCTTGATTTGAAGGATTAATCCAAGGAGCCACTCCACGCCACTGTTGTTTCAAATCGAACACGGGCGCTGTAATCTGACTTGATGTCGACGCCATGTTTTGATTCGAGATAACCCAGTCATCTCCACCGTTGTCTGTTGCAAAAACTCCGTACTCTGTACCCACAAGAATCGTCTCTCCTGAAGGATCCATCGCATCAATGATGACATCATAACATGGCATGCTTCCCAAATTCGAAACATTCCAGATGTTGGTCCAGGATGGCGAATCATCCAAGGCATTAAACGTTTCTTGCACTTTGCCAGAAGAGATCGCGCCATAACCTCCTACAGAGATAATAACGTGATTTGGGTTGTTCGGGTCAACCGATACCCCTGTAATGGCAGCTCCTACAGATCGAATCTGCTTGCCCATATTGGCAGGCACATCTTCTTGACTGTAGATGGATTCCATGCCATCAAATCGATACAGCTTACCGTCCCAACCGCTCACAAACATGTGATTTCCCGCTTCAGGTTCCACATTCACTGTGAACTCCACGGCCTTCGTTCCTGTTCCTGCTGGTGCATCATCCAATCGAATCCAAGATGGCGTCGTGTTGAAGTTCAGTCCATCGCGGGTCATCCAAATTCCGTTGCCGCCGTTAAAACCGGCGATTGTAATCGCGGTGTATGGGTCAACGACTTGCAAACGTCCAGGCACGTTTGTCATCGTATCACCTGCGTGGAAGTACAGCGTATCACAAAGCGTGCTCACATCATATACGTCGACAGACACATAGGTCGTGTCATAACCTACGGTGTTGTAGATCCATTCTTCCCAAGCTTCAACGTAGACCGAGTCTACAATGGGGGTGATATCAACAATGACATCTTCTTGACCAACCAGCAGGCTATCCGTTACACATTCCAATTGAGCAATGGCTTCTTGAGGATCCATCCAGAAATAGTCAGGATCCGCTTCCAAGGCATAATCCAAAATCCGTTCTGGACGAATCAACTCATCGTAGAATGGCAACTCCACCCCTTCTGGCAATGTGTACTCGAAATCGAGGTTTTGGTTTGCCGTTGATAGGGTAAACGAGCTATCCGTTACAGTCTCGCCGTATGGATTGACCAAGATAACAGCGCTTTGCGCGTCCTGGTCATCGGAATTCTCGTAAAGACGTACAACCGAATAAAACTGTCCAATCTCTCCTTCCTCATTGATCAATTCTGCGATATTCTCATCGTAGAAATTTCCGTAGTTATTGACGGCTCCTGGTCCAACCGTGCCTCGAACGAGCCCCCCGTTCTGAGACGCTGCATAGAAAGCATATTCGTAGCCTTCAACTTCCGTAATCTGAGAAATAGCACAATCGAATCCGTCTCCTCCATTCACTTCAACAGCTTCTTGATCACTCAAGAAATAGCCACTGGCAGGAATGAAGAGTGAACCGTTGTCTTGGGTGCCACCCAACACTGCACTGCGCGCACTGTGGTCCATACCATAGAACTGCGTCACCGAAAAGTCTCGGTTGATGTCGATGTAGCTATCGCCACCATCTGTGCTTTTATAAATCCCTCCGTCACCCACGATGTACATGTTACCACTTGGCGTAAACATGATGTCATGAATGTCAGCGTGAACGTCAAAATCTGTACCTGCAAAATCAAACGCGTATGCTGCCAATTCAGCTTGTTGATTCGGGCCAGAGCGCCACAATTCGATGCCACCAACGTAGGCCATTTCAGGATTTCCTTGTTGCACTCCCAAAGCCAAATCATAAATCCCTTGTGGTCTAGGAAGCGGAGTTGCTTCGGCAATACCAGCCGGCCACACATTGCTCCAAGTACCTTCTTGTCCTGCGCTACCTGAGTAATACAGCCCACCAAACGAACCACCGCTTGTCGCGAAGACAACAAAGGCACTATTCGCGTCATCAATGGAAATGGCTACACGCAAACGACCGTTTCCACTTTGTGGCAACACCGTGTCGTCATTGTTTGAGCCGGAAACCAATACGAAATCAGTGAAAGCCGCATCCGTGCTTCGGTAGACTCGACAGTTGGTCATCCCCACAAGCATATACGATCCATCCGCAGCAATGGCCATATCTGAAACAGGGCCACTGATGTTGCCCGGGCTCATTGTCAAAATACCGTTCTCAATGAAACCGTACCCTGCATTGCTTCCAAACCACACACGATCATCGTCGCCAGGATCAGCAACTAAAGCATCCGTTGCTGAAAAATCACCTGATCCGAACTGGCCTGGATCCGTGCCTTCAACCATGGAGAAATTCTCTCCGTCGTTGGACCACCAAATTCCTCGGCCACGAAATTCACTTCCTCCCTCTCCGGATCCGCCTTCATAAATTGAGCCAGAACCAACGTATAGATCGCCGTTTCCAGTGATAGCCAATGAGCCAATCACGGTATTGTCCAAACCAAACATTTGGTTCCAGTCGTTTCCGCCGTTATCGCTTTTCCATAGGCCGCCAGAAACTGACCCTGCGTAAAGAATGGTTTCTTCACTTCCATCTTCTGGAATCACAGCGACAATGGCGCGTGTTCGTCCACCGATGTTGTCAGGCCCCATTTCATTCCATTGATGCTCTGTGGAACGGTCGCTTGACCCCTGCTGAGCAGCCATGCGAATGACCTCATCCCGCAATTCGTTCATGCCGGATTCATTCATTTCACCCGTCTCGATGTCGCCGCGCATCAACTTCTGGATTTCCCAAGCACCATCAGGTGTTGTCTCCAGTTTATCCACCGTGCGCGGTGTGTATGAGGATGTTCCAGATTCAGAAATTGTGGCGGAATCTGCTGGTGAGAAACACAGCGTCCAGCCCAACAAAGCGAAGGTCGCTACCGCTCCGGCGGCAAAAAACTTGTTCAATTGCATGGTTACAGTTTTATCCATTCAGGAATCGAAAGATACAACAAAGGGACTGCTCTCAAAGCATCTGTAGCGACTTGTTGAGCCTGTCATGGTGGGGCAAGGGCATAAAATTCCTAAAACAATACGCCATCCGCACAATTTCAAGTATCAACAACTGTATGACCGACTAGAATAGATGCTTTTCAGCGTGGTAGCTGGACCGAACCAAAGGGCCACTTTCGACAAAACGAAATCCCTTTTCAAGACCCACCTCCTTCAGGTGTGCAAACACATCTGGATGAATAAATTCAGACACAGGCAAGTGTTTCGGAGTCGGCTGCAAATATTGCCCCAACGTCAGAACCTGACAGTCTACACTACGGAGATCATCCATGGCCTCGATCACCTCCTCTACTGTTTCTCCGAGGCCCAGCATGATACCCGATTTCGTTTTCATGCCCGCTTGACGCAATCGTCTTAAAACCTCAAGGCTTCGGTCATACTTGGCTTGGATGCGAACATGCTTCGTTAAACGCCGAACCGTTTCGAGGTTGTGAGAGACAATTTCTGGAGCCACTTCGATGACACGTTCCAGATTTTCCCATTTCCCTGCAAAATCAGGAATCAGTGTTTCCAGCGTGGTTGTAGGACTCTGGTGCCGAATTGCCCGCACTGTTTGCGCCCATATTTCACTACCACCATCGGGCATATCATCCCGATCGACTGACGTGATGACCGCGTGTTTGACGCCCATGAGTTTGACCGACTGTGCCACTCGACCCGGTTCGAAGGTATCTGCTTCCAAAGGCTTGCCTGTGGAGACATTGCAGAATCCGCAGCTCCGTGTGCAGATATTTCCCAAAATCATAAATGTAGCCGTCCCTGCACCCCAACATTCTCCCATATTGGGACAATGTCCGCTCTCACAAATGGTGTGCAACTTATGCTCTGACACAATTTCGCGCACTTTTTTGTACGGCTCACCCGTAGGCAACTTTACCCGCAGCCACTTGGGCTTAGGAACACGGCCTTTCAAAGCGTTTTCAGAAGAGGATGAAGTAGCAGTCATAATCAGCGGGTCCAATTGCTTCCCAGTTCAAAGGTCGCAAACAAAGTGACAAATGTTCGGCTATTCTGTTCAAAAGAAGAAGCAAATATTTCGGGATCAAAAAGAAAGGCATCGACGGCCACTCCCGCAGTCAAAGTCCGTTGCACATGGCGTTCAGTTCCATACTCAAAATCCAAGGCATAGCTCACATGAAATCCTGGGACCACCGACAATTCATCCAATCCATACATCCACTGTGATTGACCAAATATGTTGCTCGAAAAATGAATGGAAGGGTCGTATCGCTCAGTCGCGATATAATCATAGGGGATATCGGGGTAACCGATTTCCATGTAAACAGGCTTCAGCAAACCCAAAGTCATACCATAACGCCACAAACTGCTCACTCGAACAGCATCTTTGCGAAGCTTTTCGCTGTGCAATTTCTGCCCCCCTCTCCAAACACGAAAGAGGTACATTGAATTCACCTTTCCAAACACATAGGCTCGACCATCCTCATATACGGGGTTGGTTATTTTCTCTTCCTTCGGATGCTTAAAAAGCAACAAATCTGATCCCCACCAGCGAATCTTAGATGCATTCTGATAGAAGCCACGACGCAGCGTCAACCCTCCACCTTGAGTGAACAGCATCAGCCCGTATTGTATCTCATCTGTAAGTGGAACGACCGCTGCTCCGTCCGCTCCATAGACAGCGGCGTCTCCTGTAGCAACTGGAGCCACATCTTCTTGAGACCAAATTTGAGCAACCCAAACACAACTCACCCAGGTAAGGCAGATCGAAAGCGTTAGGTTAATAAAAATGCGCATACGCGTGCAAAGTTAGTTCGGAAGAAGCTCGAAGCATTGCACCTTTGCAACTCTTCACTTCAATCACTCTTTGCGATGGACCAAACGACTCCACAGTATCGGCTCACCTATCACGAACCTCTTCGAACAAACATGACGCATCTTGCATCTGGTCAAGATGTGATCACGGATGCTCCAATTGACAACCAAGGTCTCGGACAAGCATTCTCCCCTACCGACCTCGTTTCAGCCGCACTCGCGAGCTGCATCATGACCATTATGGGCATCAAAGCCAAAGACATGGGGCACCAGATTGAGAGCATGACTGCCGCAGTCACAAAGACCATGGCGTCAAACCCTAGAAGAATTGATTGCATCGACATCTCCCTGGAAATATCGATCCCGGGAGTCACAGAGAAGCAGCGAGAAATTTTAGAACGCACCACCCGTGCATGTCCGGTCGCCCGGTCACTGCACGGTGACGTCACCAAAAACGTATCGTTTGATTGGAGTTATTCGCAGACCTCCACTTCTGAATAAGCAGCACAAGCCTGATAGCTAGTCGCACACGACGCAAACAACGCCGCTGCTAAGCAAAGTCCCAAAGTCCATTGTAAAAACCGTGACATGATGCGGTTATTTAAAGATTAGTATTTCACAAACGAAATATCCTTTCCCAAGGTTACGTTTCGATGTACCTTCCTCACATGGCGAATCCACAACTTATCACCATTCTATTCTTTATAGTGACCTTCATGTGCGCCGCGATCCTGGTCGTACTCTGGGTTTCAGCGCGGCGTAACAAACCCACCAACAGAGAATCAGAGGGTATTGATTTAGAAGCTTTTACACGTCTGCGTGTTGAACGCGATGAACGCACCGAAACGTGTGAACGACTGCGCAATGAGTTGGAAGCTTCCCGAACAGCCTTGCAAAAAACCATTGAAGAGAAGGGGAAAGCTGAACAAAAGGCCTCCGATTTGGAATCCGGCCAAGCAGAACGCGAAGTCCGCATGCGGAAAGAGTTTGACCTACTCGCACGCAACATCATGGAAGAAAATGCCGACCGCCATCAAAAAGAATTGGCCAATAACGGTAAAAAAACATTGGAGGATGTTCTCAATCCCATGAAAGAGCGCTTTTCTGAACTGCAAAAGCAGATGAAGGAATTTTATGGCAGTGAGCGCGAGCAACTCGGACAATTGGACAAGGAATTGGAGAAGCTCTTCAAGTTGAACCAATCCTTGCAAACCGATGCTCAAAATTTAACGTCAGCACTGAAAGGAGATAGCAAAGTGCAGGGAGACTGGGGAGAATATCAATTGGAACGAATTCTCGAACAAGTAGGACTGAATGAAGGAACGCATTTTTCAAAACAGTCAACGGTCAAGAACGAAGATGGTAGATCGCTCCGACCTGACTTCTTAATTCACCTTCCAGACGAGAAGGTCCTGGTGATTGACAGCAAAGTGAGCCTTACAGCGTACGAGCGTTTGACCCATGCGGAGAGCGATGAAGAACAGAAGCTTCAAACCAAACTACACGTTCAAAGCATTCAAAAGCACATCCGAGAATTGGGAGCAAAAAACTATGCTCAACTTTACGGCAAGAGCACGGATTATGCATTGATGTTTGTCCCGGTCGAAGCCGCATGGATGGCACTCGGTAAAGCCCTTCCTGAACTTCAAGAAGAAGGCCTCCGTAAAAACGTCTTGGTGGTATCAACGAGCACCTTGATTGCAACGCTCCGTACCATCAGCTATGTATGGCAGCAAGAAGAGCAAAAGGCCAATATCCAACGCATAGCAGAACGAGGAGGCAAGCTATACGATCAGCTCAATCGTTTCGTTGGGTCCCTGCTGGATGTCGGCAAGAAACTCGGCCAGGCCAACGCCAGTTATGACGAAGCCTTGAAACGATTGAAAACGGGAAAAGGCAGCGCCATTCGACAAGCAGAAATGATGCGCGAATTGGGAGTCCCCGTGAAAACGACCATGCCGGAGGAATTACTTGATCATTCCGACACGTGGGGAACTGCAGCGGAGATTTCACCCTCGGACGAAGCAGAAGCGAAAGCATGATCCGGAGAAGTCCCTACAATTGGATTCCGATGGCGTTTGGTTTTTCCATCTTGATGGCTTCATCGGGCTGTATAACCACCACGCAGACACTTTCAGCCAATACCAATCGTCCTTACGATTACGAATCAAGCTTGCTGCATCCGCGAGCGGTGATCGTACCGTTTGATCAAGATTCTGCCGATGTCTACCTCGAAGTCAGACGATCCGAATGTCTTTATTTGCGAGAATCTCCGCAATCACCATTCGTCTCAGCGCTTGTTTGGCAGCTCGGAAACGCCTCCTTCCAGTGGAATGACACGTTGGTTTCGTTTGCCCCTGAATGGGACCGCCGGTCAGTGCGCCTCGCATGGGACGATCTGTTTCTCGAAAACGAATCGACGAACCAAATCAAAACAGTACTCCAGGATATCCTGAGAAAAACAAGTGCCACATGGAATGTCTCCGTGTCGGACCCTCAAAGCAATCGTGCTGCATTCAACACCGATCGGTGGCCTTATAGTGGTCAGCATGCCGTTGTTGGTGATACCGTGTTATTTCAAGCCCCAGCAGGTTCCCTGTGGCGCCATGCCAGTATTCCAGTGCCCGAATCGATGCCCGCTCCGCCGTTCTCTTTTGTCAAGGACCGTTCAGACACACTTCAACCCATTCTGCGTTCATCGGTTCTAGCCAACGAACAGGGTTGGGCTTCCTATGTCGTGGATGAAGGCATCAATGTAATCCTCGACGCCGTTGACACCCGAAACATCGTGCAGCGCACGCACGGCACAAAACTGCCTTACGACCAAGTCCGGGATCTGCGCTTGATGATCCAATCAAGTCGCTACATCACGGCACGCTCTGAATTTGAGCAAATGAAAGGAAGTGCCGATCCCAAGGCGGCCCTGGATGCCTTCTGGCTAAACTGTGCCAATGAAAAAGATCTAGGCTCCCAGCTGATTGCCACCTATTATGGACGTGTCGAGGAAGCCAATCGGTTTTTTAGCGGAGTATTGCCTGGATGGAGAACGGACCGAGGAATGGTCCACATTGTCTTCGGCATTCCACAGAAAATCCGAAAATCCAGGGACAGCGAATGGTGGATTTATGGTGAAGAGGGATCGATTAACGCTGTGACTTTTCGATTTCTTAGAAAGGACCACCCATGGGACAACAACTTTTATACACTTGGCCGAAACATCCAATACCGCATGCCTTGGGACCGAATGGTGACCAATTGGCGCAACGGGCGCATTTCGCCTGACTGATGTTGCTTATTCAAGGGGTACCTTTGACTCGCAATTGTGTGATTTTCATTGTGTGAATTCCTTAGAACGGCCCCATGTCAAACGATTTTCCTTCCGGCCCCTCTGACTCAAGAGACAGACCTTCCTTTTCTTCTGCCGATGGCGGACGTCCTCATGAGAAGCGGCATGGAGAATACCGCAGTCCCGCGAAGCCACGCGGCAATGACGGCCACTCGTTTCGAAAGCGAGCGCCCGAATCAGCATCACTGATCATTGGATGGCACCCTGTACTCGAAGCTTTGGATGCCGGCAAAGAGCTGCAACGCGTCCTGATTCAAAGGGATGAAAAAAGCGAGCGCACAGGAGCCTTGCTCCAACAATTGCGGGATTTGGACATTCCTGTACAGCGGGTTCCCCGAGAAAAACTCGATCGGATTACCCAAAAGAACCACCAAGGATTGGTCGCTTTTCTATCACCCATTGTATTTCAGCCATTGGAGGAACTGATTTCCCGGGCTTATGAAGCCGGTGAATCTCCACTCTTCGTTGCAGTTGACGGTGTAACGGATGTGCGGAATTTAGGAGCAATCGCGCGAAGTGCGGAATGTTTTGGCGCAACCGCATTGATCATACCTGCTGCTGGAGTCGCTCCGATTCAAGAAGATGCGATCAAATCCTCTTCAGGAGCATTGCTGCGATTGCCCGTTTCGAGGGCGGCTCACCTCCCAACCGCATTGCAAACACTGATGGCCAATGGCATCCGTTTGGTCGCTCTCTCGGAGAAGGCTGCAGAGCCGATTCATGAGGCTGAATTGCCCCTTCCAATGTGTTTGGTATTGGGAGATGAGGAGCAGGGGATTTCATCCGAAGTCTTCCACAAGTGCGAGATGCAGGTCCAATTGCCCATGGTAGGAAAGACTGGAAGCTTGAATGTTTCGGTTGCCGCAGGCATCGCTTTATCCCATATTGCCTTGTGGAAACTCCGTCAAGAGGCCGGTAACTAGTCTCTTCAAAGCGCATAATATTGTTGGAGGTGGAAATGTCTTCACCCATTCACAGTTGATTTGGCTTTGAAAAATCCAATCTCCCCTCCTAGCGCCTCGACCGCTGCAGCTACGCGCTCTTTGCTCTCCTTTGCCTTGATTGGTATGGGAATTCTCATTTTGCTACCGTCGTGCAATTCTCGCCACTACTGGAAAGCGATGAAGGCGTACGATGACGCGCGGTATCAAGATGCCACAAAATCGTTGCAACAAGCCGTTATCCAATGGCCCAATGATTCCATGGCTTGGAGAATGCTGGGACAAACGCAGCTTTTTACGGCCGATTTTGAAGGAGCCGAAAAAACATTTGAGGAGCTAGATCATCGCGCAATGGTCTCGAAACAAGACCGATTGGATTGGGCAACAGCTCTGATGAATCAAGGGAAATATGGCGCATCAGCCACCATCCTTGAACCCCTGATGGTAGCGACCCAACCGGATGTCTATGCATCGGTTTTATGGGAGAAATGTGAAGAACAGCTGTTCATCGAAAGTGACCATCGTTTCTGGGGGGTGCAGTCATTTGACATCCCGGAAATCCCTGTCGCTTCTTCGCCTCGAATCAGCGAAGGCCGGGTTTATTTCTCAAGTGAACCCTACCAGTGGGGTGAAGCCGCACCACTGGCACGTATGGATCAGCAGGAGATGTACGTATTGGATTTAGCCGCACGGGACCGTCGCGTGATGCGCACTTCCCAATATTCGTCTTGGGATGTCCCCAAACACGATGGTCTTGTCAGCCTTTCTCCTGACGGCAGAGCAATCGCTTTCTCTCGCAAATCAAAAGATGGCTTGGCATGGTTCGGTGACCCCATGACCGGAGGCTACCAGCTGCTCGTTGCGCAGCGAACGGCTACAGGTGACTGGACCAATCCAACCCCGTTTCCTTTTGTCGAAAAAGGATACACCTTTGTTCATCCAACATGGTCTCCAGACGGGAGTCGCTTGTATTTCGCCACAGACCTCCCCTCTCCAGAGTCACAAGGAGGAATCGACTTGTGGTATTCCGATCGAAACGGCACCTTTTGGGAAGAACCGATCAATTTGGGGCCGACAGTCAACACGACGGGAGATGAAGTTTTCCCTTCATTTGACGCAGAGGGGAAACTCTACTTTTCGTCCAACGGACATCCAAGCCTTGGAGGACTCGACATCTATTCCACGGAACGCATTCCGACCAACTCCGAATCGCAAAGAAATTGGCGCGACGGGGATGAGTGGACTGCCCCGCAGCGCATGCCATTTCCTGTGAACACGCTATCTGATGACCATTCATTTGCTCTCGCTCCCGATGGACAAACTGGTTTCATTAGCTCTGATCGCTCGGGCATTGACAAAATCTATCAAATCAAATTGCTGGAGAATTGGAAGACCTATGAATTCACCACCCTCTCTTCGAAATCGAATCACATTGTTCCGCGTGTTCCAATGGTGCTCATCGATGAACAAAATGCTTCGGCCATCCAATTTACCAGCGACCTCAACGGCTTGGCTTCTATAGCGCTCCCGCCTCATCGCAATTACCGATTGGAGATGAAGATACCGGGGTACATCGTACAACACCGAGACATTGCTGTGGATGACCTCCAGGGTCAAACCACCTTGGAACTGACACCGGTAACTGCTTTGAGAGATTACAATTTTATTGAATCCATGGCAGGTGGACAGCCCTTTGAATTGGCCTTGCAACATGGACCGATGGCTACAAAGCTCAACAACCGGGAGCGCGATGAGCTGCTCATTTTGGTTGATTTCCTTCGCATGAATCCACAGATGCTTCTCGAAATTCGAACGCACGAAGATGCCGCATCGTATCAAGATGATCTGGACAATAAAACAGGGCGCGTCACAAAATCACGGGCCATTGAACTCGAGTCCTATTTGCTCAAGCGGGGTGTTTCGTCGAAACAACTTATCGCCATCGGCAAGGGAACGAACGAATTGCGGAACACCTGTGAACCCGGAACGCCGTGTTCGAACATTTGCCATGCTGAAAACCGGAGGACAGAATTTAGAATCTACGGATTGCTGCAGCGAATGCCAGGCCAAATTGACCCCATTCCATTCACCAGAACTCAGGATAACACCACGCCAGCGCAACGATTGGATTAGAGGCTACCTCCTGCCTTTTCATAAAACAACATCCAACAAAAAAGCCCGAGCCATTGGCCCGGGCTTTTTTTATACCTCCAATTCAATTAGTCTCGGAACGCTGCACCGCGGTAAACTGCAGCTTGACCAAGCTCCTGCTCAATACGCAAAAGCTGGTTGTACTTGGCAACACGATCTGAACGACTGGCCGAACCCGTTTTGATTTGACCCGTATTCAAAGCCACAGCCAAATCAGCTATGGTGGTATCCTCTGTTTCACCTGAGCGGTGACTCATAACGCTGGTATAGCCATTGCGATGTGCTAAACTAACCGCATCAATGGTCTCTGTCAGCGTGCCAATTTGATTGACCTTGATCAGAATAGAATTGGCAATGTCATTCTCGATTCCACGAGACAAGCGGTGGGTGTTGGTCACAAACAAATCATCCCCAACCAATTGAATCTTGTCACCGACCGATTGCGTCAATAGCTTCCATGCGTCCCAATCGTCCTCAGCCAAGCCGTCTTCAATGCTAATGATAGGATACTTGTCACACCATCCCTTCCAGAAATTGACCAAGTCCTTGCCCTCCATACGATCACCCGTAGACTCGAACAAATACAAGCCCTTCTCTGCATCGTAAAACTCAGATGCTGCAGCATCTAAAGAAATGAGCAAATCCTCTCCTGGGCGATAGCCTGCCTTTTCGATGGCCTCAATGACGACCTCGATGGCTTCATCATTTGATTTCAAATTTGGAGCAAACCCACCTTCGTCACCCACATTCGTTGAGTGACCTTTTTTCTTCAACACGTCTTTCAACGCATGAAAGACTTCGGTGCCCATGCGCAAACCGTCCGAAAACGTTTCCGCTCCCACGGGCATGACCATGAACTCCTGAATATCTATCTTATTGTCAGCATGAGACCCCCCGTTGAGGATGTTCATCATAGGCACTGGCAAGGTATGAGCATTCACTCCTCCGATGTACCGGTACAATGACTGACCAGAGCAATCTGCCGCGGCATGTGCAACTGCAAGGCTGACACCTAAAATGGCATTGGCTCCCAGTTTGGCTTTATTGGATGTGCCATCCAAGTCGATCATGACCTGATCGATGTCACGTTGATCAAAAACATCAAATCCATTCAACTCATCATTGAGGAGATTGTTGACGTGATCGACTGCCTTGCTCACTCCTTTGCCCATCCACTCATCTCCTCCATCACGCAATTCAATTGCTTCATGGATTCCGGTGGACGCTCCAGATGGAACTGCGGCACGGCCCATATTCCCATCACCGGTGATGACATCGACTTCGATGGTCGGATTGCCTCGAGAATCGAGAATTTGACGTGCTTGGATTTCTTCAATATAGCTCATGATCTTGGATCAAGTAGTTGACGTTGCCTCGGGGGAAATCCCTGTGGCACCTCGGCTCATTTCCGAAGCAGCGCTTTCTAGCGGAAGCCTTAAAAGCGGTGCGAAGTTAAGGCATCAATCGAGCACCACAACCCGTTTCATATTCTCGACGAACTGATCGAATAGATAGCGGCTATCGTGAGGCCCGGCTGATGCTTCAGGGTGATACTGAACAGAAAAAACAGGACGCCCCTTCAAGGCGATGCCAGCAACGGTATCGTCATTCAAATGAATGTGAGTCACTTCGACATCTGGAGCGGCCTGCAACGAATCTCGATCAACTACAAAACCGTGATTTTGAGATGTAATTTCAGCCTTGCCCGTTAGCAAATTCTTTACGGGATGGTTCACTCCACGGTGACCGTTGAACATCTTGACGGTTCGGAGCCCTTGGCTCAGCGCTAATACCTGATGGCCTAAGCAAATTCCAAATATCGGTTTGTCCGAATCCACCAAGGCTTTCACCGTTTCGACTGTTTCCAACATTGCTCCCGGGTCTCCTGGGCCATTGGACAGCATGATCCCATCGGGAGACCAAGCCAGCATCTCCTCTGCACTTGTATGCATTGGGAACACACGTACAGTGCAACCTCGATCAGTCAGACATTGAACAATGCTACGTTTGACACCAAGGTCAAGCAATGCTACACGTGAGTTTGAAACGGTTCCAACGGCGGGAACTGCATCATACTCGGCTGCTGTAGTTACCTCACTGCTCAATTCCAACCCCTCCATTGAAGGGACGGCTTCAAGCCTCCTCATGAGTTCGGACTCATCGGTTCCATCGCTGCAAATGATGGCGTTCATTGCACCACTTTGACGAATGTGACGCACAAGTGCTCGTGTATCCAAATCACAGATACCCACCACTGCATCACGCTCTAAGAAATCCTGCAACGTTCCACTCGCTCCCGCTCTACTGGCGATTGATGAGTAGTTCTTTGTAACAAGACCGGCTATTTGGACTTTCTTGGATTCTACCTCCTCCTCATGCACCCCATAATTGCCTATGTGCGCAGTCGCCATAACAAGAATTTGCCGGTGATAGCTCGGATCTGTGAAAATCTCTTGGTACCCATACATTCCTGTATTGAAAGCAATCTCACCTGTAGTAATGCCCAATGCCCCCGCAGAGTGGCCTTCAAATCGCTTACCATCTGCCAGTAACAGAACTGCTGGCACTTTCGAATCACGCGTTTTACCCATGGCGCAAAGATAACAGTGCGTTTGAATTCTATCGCCTCTTTGAGGAAGCACTTATCCGCAAAAAAAGCGGAGCGATGTCAAAAAAGTCGACATAAAAAAAACGGACAGCTTTTGGCTGTCCGTTTTCAATTCTAGTAAAAGAACTCAGTCTTTCTTTTCTTCGTCTGAAGGAGTCTCCGTTGCATCATCCGCTGGAGTTTCCTCTGCGGCTGCGGCTGGGGCTTCTTCTGCAGCTGGAGTTTCCTCTGCTGCGGCTACTGGAGCTTCTTCTGCTACAGGTGTTTCCTCTGCGGCGGCTGGAGCTTCCTCTGCAGCGGCGGCTGGAGCTTCTTCTGCTACTTCTGTCACTGCTTCTACGACAGGAGCTGAGGCTGTGCCCGCTCCACGACGAGAACGACGAGAACGCTTTTTCTTAGGCTCAGTTCCGTATACGTCATTGAAATCGACAAGCTCCATCATACACATCTCTGCATTGTCTCCCAATCGGTTGCCTGTTCGGATGATCCGCGTATAGCCCCCCTCTCGAGTGGCTACTTTCGGTCCTACAGAACGAAACAACTCGGTTACCGCATACTTGCTACCAAGTACACTAAACGCAATACGTCGACTGTGTGTCGTGTCTGCTTTAGACCGTGTGACCAATGGCTCTACAACACTCCGCAAAGCTTTCGCTTTGGCAACAGTTGTTGTGATGCGCTTGTGCTCAATCAACGAGCACGCCATGTTGGATAACATGGCCCGACGGTGAGCGGTCTTACGACCTAGGTGGTTAAAGTTCTTATTGTGACGCATGGCTTCACTCTTTGTCGAGTTTGTACTTGCTCACATCCATACCGAATGTGAGGTTTTTGTTCTCAACCAAATCTTCCAACTCCGTTAATGACTTCTTACCGAAGTTACGGAATTTCAATAGGTCGTTTTTATTGTAGCTGACCAGTTCTCCGAGGGTCTCTATGTCAGCTGCCTTGAGGCAATTCAATGCGCGAACGCTCAAATCCATATCGCTCAACTTAGTTTTGAGCAATTGGCGCATGTGCAAGCTAGACTCATCGAATTCTTCTACCTCAACACGCTCCTCTAATTCCAAGGAAATGCGTTCATCGCTGAACAACATAAAGTGCTGAATCAAAATCTTCGCTGACTCCTGCAGAGCATCCTTCGGTGTGATGCTTCCATCGCATTCGATTTGGAGAATCAACTTCTCGTAATCGGTACGCTGCTCAACACGGTAGTTCTCTACCTCATACTGCACGTTCCGGATCGGCGTGAAAATGGAATCGATTGCAATCGTTCCAAGAGCAACCTCTTCCTTCTTATTGTCTTCAGCTTGGACGTATCCACGTCCTTTACCAATAACAATTTCAATAGAGAGGCTTACAGACTCGTCCATGTTACAGATGACATGATCTGGATTCATCACTTGGAAAGCACTGGTAAATTTACCGATGTCTCCTGCAGTGAATGACTTCTGACCCGCAACTTTAACGGTTACAGTCTCTCCTTCTGACCCATCAATTTGACGCTTGAAGCGGACTTGCTTCATGTTCAAAATCATATCGGTCACGTCCTCACGAACTCCCTTAATGGTAGAGTACTCATGTCCAACTCCATCGACCTTGATCGTGGTGATGGCATACCCTTCCAAAGAAGAAAGTAAAATGCGACGCAATGCATTGCCTACTGTAATCCCAAATCCGGGCTCGAGCGGGCGAAATTCGAAGCGACCGTTGAACTCTGTAGAGTCCAACATGATCACCTTGTCTGGTTTCTGAAAATCTAGAATAGCCATTTGATGAAGGGATTTGGATTACTTCGAATACAATTCTACAATGAGAGACTCCTTGATGTTCTCTGGAATTTGATCCCGCGTTGGTACGTTAATAAACGTCCCAGACATGGTCTGCACATTCCAATCCAACCAATCCAAACGATTAGCTGTTGCACCGAGCGCGCTCGAAATCACAGACATGGATTTGCTCTTTTCCCGCACCGCGACAACGTCACCTGGACGCATACGGTATGAAGGAATGTTGACAACATGACCATTCACCATAACGTGACGGTGAGTTACCAGTTGACGAGCTCCACGACGCGTCGAGGCGATGCCTAAACGGTAAACGACATTGTCCAATCGGCTTTCGCAGAATTGGAGCAAAATTTCGCCAGTAATGCCCTGGCGAGCGTTTGCCGCTTTAAACATATTGGAGAATTGCTTCTCCAAAATGCCGTACGTGTACTTGGCCTTTTGCTTTTCAGCAAGCTGCACAGAGTATTCAGATTCTTTTTTACGACGACGTGAGTTGCCGTGTTGTCCCGGTCCATAAGGACGGCGCTCGAGCGCTTTGTCCGGTCCGAAGATTGCCTCCTTAAAACGGCGGCTGATTTTTGATTTGGGTCCGCGATAACGTGCCATATCGGTTGTTCAGTTCTAGGATTCGACGATGATGAATTATACGCGGCGACGCTTTGGAGGGCGGCAACCGTTGTGAGGAAACGGAGTAACATCGATGATCTCGATGATCTCTATTCCCATGTTATGGAGGGCCCGCATCGCGCTTTCGCGACCTGCACCCGGTCCTTTCACAAATGCCCGGATTTTTCTCAATCCGAGATCGTGCGCTTCGCGACCACAATCTTCAGCAGCTACTTGAGCTGCGTAAGGCGTGTTCTTCTTAGAGCCCCGGAAACCCATCTTTCCGGCACTAGACCAAGAAATCACTTGCCCAGTATTATTGGTCAACGAAATGATGATGTTGTTGAAGGATGAGTGGATGTGGACTTGGCCAGAGGCCTCCACAACCACTTTCTTCTTTTTCTTGACGTTCTTCGCCATCGTCTGAATATTTAGGTGATCAGCCCCTTAACAGGGCCAGTTAATCCGTTATTGAGTAACTATTACTTCTTCTTGTTCGCAACAGTCTTCCGCTTGCCTTTCCGCGTACGGGAGTTGTTCTTCGTGCGTTGACCACGCAATGGTAAACCATTACGATGACGAATGCCTCGATTCGAACCGATGTCCATCAATCGCTTGATATGGGACTGCACTTCTGAACGCAGCTCACCCTCGACCTTAAAGCCAGTGGTGATGCTGTTACGAACTGCTCCGATTTCTTCGTCGGTCCATTCTTCAACTTTCTTGTCTTCTGACACTCCGCATTCCGCGAGAATTTTAGACGAACGACTTCGTCCGATTCCGTAGATGTACGTGAGTGAAATGACTCCGCGCTTATTGCGAGGAATGTCGATACCTGCTATACGTGCCATGGGCGATGGGTTAGGCTACGTCAAGGTTAACCCTGACGTTGCTTCATTTTAGGATTCTTCTTGTTGATGACATACAAACGACCCTTACGACGTACAATCTTGCAGTCGGTGGTGCGTTTTTTTAGGGAAGCACGAACTTTCATGGTGCGGTTATTTCTTGTAGCGGAAAGAGATCCGTCCTTTTGTTAAATCATAGGGTGACATGTCCACGCGAACTCGATCTCCAGGTAAGATTTTGATGTAATACATCCGCATCTTTCCAGATATGTGGGCAGTGATGATGTGCCCGTTTTCCAACTCCACCCGAAACATTGCATTTGACAAAGCTTCGAGTATCGTTCCATCTTGCGTTATGGACGCTTGTTTGGCCATTCAGATTAAACTCTTAAACGTTTCTATTCTTCTTTAAAACTTCTTCTATCTCATTAAAACTCGAGAGAACGTCCGCTTGGTTCTTGCGCACTACGACATCGTGTTCGAAGTGTGCACTCACCTTACGGTCTGCCGTCACGATCGTCCATCCATCATCCTCATGGAAGATTTCTTTTCGACCCAAGTTGATCATAGGTTCAATGGCCAGCACCATGCCGTCCATCAAGCGAGGACCATTTCCTCGTCTCCCATAATTTGGAACTTCCGGTGCTTCATGCAAACTCCGTCCCAAACCGTGACCAACCAATTCCCGAACAACTCCGTAACCATTTTGCTCAGCATGTGATTGACAAGCAAATCCGATATCTCCGATTCGCTTTCCAACCACCGCTTGCTCAATCGCTAGCAGGAGGCATTCTTTGGTGACGTCTAGCAGCTTTTGCACCTCAGAGGATATGTCGCCCACCGCAAAGGTGTACGCACTGTCTCCGTAAAACTCATTCTTCAATACTCCACAATCGATGGACACAATGTCCCCATCCTCAAGAGGACGGTCGTTTGGAATACCGTGCACGACAGACTCATTGACTGACGTACACAAGGAATTTGGAAAGCCTCCATATCCCTTGAATCCTGGTTCCGCGCCATGGTCTCGGATAAACTCCTCAGCCACAGCATCTAGTTGCAATGTTGTCACACCAGGACGAATCCTTTCAGCAACAACTGCTAACGTTTTCCCTACAAGCAAAGAACTCTCCCGAAGGAGTTCGACCTCTTCGTCCGTTTTTATAAGCACGCGTCGGCCAAAACTCATTTCAGGTTATCCTGTTATGCCGCCCACAGGTGACTGCGGACGACCACGCAATTTTCCAGACTTCATCAAACCGTCGTAATGACGCGAAAGCAAATAGCTCTCAATTTGTTGAAGGGTATCCAAAATGACTCCTACCATAATCAACAACGACGTTCCGCCGAAGAAAATGGAAAAGCCTTGCGCATTCGTTACTCCAAGACTGAACACAATCGCTGGAAGGATTGCAATCAATGCCAAAAACAGTGATCCAGGAAGCGTGATGTTTGACAACACTCTCTCTAAAAATTCAGCTGTTGGTTTTCCAGGCTTTATTCCTGGAACAAAACTATTCTGTCGCTTCAAGTCATCCGCCATTTGGTTGGGGTTGACTGTGATCGCTGTATAGAAATACGTAAATACAACGATCACCACAAAGAAGATTAAGTTGTACCAAAAACCGTTGAAGTCAGCCAAACTTTGGATGGCCGCATTCTGTTGGAATGTTTCACTTTGAGTCAAATACAATGGAACGAACATAATCGCTTGCGCGAAAATGATTGGCATGACTCCGGCTGAATTGACTTTCAAGGGGATGAAGCTACGTGCTCCCTCTCCTTGTGGCATGTGTGATCCACCTGCCTGCATTTTTGCCATTTGAACAGGAACCTTTCGCAAGGCCTGAACCAACGCAACACTGCAACCAATAACAACCAATAAGAATGCCATTTCAACCAAGAAGAAGAACAATCCTGTATCCGGGTGAATAAATTCCTGAATGATCGCTTGTGGGAACGTAGCGATAATACCAATCATGATGAGCAAAGAAATTCCATTCCCTACCCCCTTATCAGTAATACGCTCACCTAACCACATGATCACCAGAGTCGACGATACGAGAATAACCATAGCGCTGAACCACCAGAATGTGGACGGGTTCGCAACCGCACCAGGAACTGCTACGACTGATGTCGCCAAGTAGCCCGGAGCCTGAACCAGCGTAATCGCTATGGTCAGAAAACGCGTGTACTGATTGATTTTCTTTCGCCCACTCTCACCCTCAGCCTGCATCTTTTGAACAGCAGGAACAGCGATACCGAGCAGTTGAACAATGATGGATGCCGAGATATACGGCATGATGCCCAACGCAAAAATGGAAGCTCTGCTGAATGCCCCACCTGTAAACAGGGAAAGCAAGTCGCCCAAGCCACCGCTTCCGGAAGAAGCCATTTGTTCCGCCAAGACGTCACTATTGACTCCTGGAATCACAATGAATGATCCAATTCGGTAAACCAAAATCAACCCGAGTGTAATGCCCAATTTCTTGCGCAACTCCTCATGGTTCCAAATATTTCGGATTTGGGTAAAGAAATTCTTCATTCGTCTGGTGAATTATACTTCAGCTACTTGACCACCTGCAGCCTCAATGGCCGCGCGTGCAGAAGCAGAGAATTTATGCGCCTCTATAGAAATGCCCGTTGCGAGTTCACCTCGACCCAAAATCTTGATTAAGTCACGCTTTCCAGCGAGGCCGTTGTCCATCAAATCTTGCAATTTGATCGCTTTCAAAGACTTTCGCTCGATCAACTCCTGAAGGGTGTCCAAGTTGATTCCTTTGTACTCCACCCGGTTCGGGTTGGTAAAACCAAATTTTGGAACACGACGTTGAAGAGGTTGTTGACCGCCTTCAAAACCGATTTTACTCTTGTAGCCAGAGCGGGATTTCGCGCCTTTGTGTCCACGTGTTGAAGTTCCTCCGTGACCGGATCCTTCACCGCGACCAACTCGCTTGCGCTGCTTCCTAGATCCAGCTGCGTGTTGCAGATTGCTGAGATTCATGGTTAATGCTGGTTATGTGATTATACCTCTTCGATTTTCACGAGATGCGAAACTTTGCGAATCATTCCCATGATTTGCGGAGTCGCTTCGTGCTCGACAGGATTATGCAATTTTTTAATACCTAAGGCTTGAATAGTAGCCTTTTGACGC
The DNA here is from genome assembly GCA_905478325.1 of uncultured Flavobacteriales bacterium. Classification (GTDB taxonomy): domain Bacteria; phylum Bacteroidota; class Bacteroidia; order Flavobacteriales_D; family Sanyastnellaceae; genus UA16. The sequence continues at coordinate 30,699 of CAJQIB010000010.1, forward strand.
TTCGGACGATTGATGGCGCTCCGAACTTGGGTGACGATAACTTTTCCCATGACTGAAACGATTAACCGTTAAATACTTTGTGTACCGAAATGCCACGCAAATCCGCAATGTCCTTAGCACTTCGCAACGCCTGAAGCGCATTGAAGGTTGCCTTGACTACATTGTGAGGATTGCTTGACCCCAAAGACTTCGCAAGTACATCCTTGATGCCAGCGCTTTCCAAAACAGCTCGCATCGCACCTCCGGCGATCACACCCGTTCCTGGAGAAGCTGGACGAATCATAACATGTGCTCCAGCGAATTTCATCTCTTGGGCGTGAGGAATCGTTCCTTTTACTAAAGGCACCTCAACCATGTTCTTCTTCGCGTCTTCGATGCCTTTTTGAATGGCAGTTGCGACTTCACGACTCTTACCAAGTCCGTGACCCACTCGGCCCTTCTCATCTCCTACGACCATGATGGAGCTAAAGCTGAAGGTTCGTCCACCTTTAGTGGTCTTCGCTACTCGGTTGATTCCAACCAAACGCTCCTTCAAATCGGGATCCCCCGTGCGCGATTGCTGTTGCTGATCGCGGCCTTTACGTTGTTGACGTTGTTCCATCTTTCCTTAGAATTTGAGCCCTCCTGCGCGGGCGGCTTCTGCCAATGTCTTGATTCGGCCGTGGTACAAGTAACCGTTTCGATCGAATACGACCGACTCAATTCCAGCAGCCTTTGCTTTTTCCGCAATCATCTTACCTACTGTGTTCGCCTGTTCCAATTTTGGAACAGATTGCGCTTCCTTATCTCCGAATGACGCTGCAGCAGCCAACGTGCGGCCTGATGCATCATCAATGATTTGAGCATAAATCTGCTTGTTACTGCGGAACACAGACAATCGAGGACAGCTAGACGTCCCTTGGATTTTTCCGCGGACTCGGCGCTTGACGCGCTTACGAGCCAATGTTTTTTTCGTTCCCATGTGATTCGATTATTTAGCAGCTGTCTTACCTGCCTTACGACGGATTTGCTCACCCGTATAACGGATCCCTTTGCCTTTGTATGGCTCAGGCTTGCGAAGTGAACGGATTTTAGCGGCTACAGTCCCAATCAATTGCTTGTCGTGAGACGAGAGCTTGACATATGGGTTTGCACCTTTCTTCGTGTCCGCATCCAATTTAATTTCCTTCGGCAAGCGCATGACAATAGGGTGACTATACCCCAAAGCCAACGTTAAATCTTGACCTGAGCATGAAGCTCGGAAACCGACACCCACCAACTCTAGAGAGATAGCGTACCCTTCGGTTACGCCAACGATCATGTTGTTGACCAGCGCACGGTACAACCCGTGCTTCGCTCGGTGATCCTTATTGTCAGAAGGACGTGAGAACGTGAGGACATTGTCCTGTAAGTCCATGGTGATTTCTGGAGAGACCACTTCCTGTAGCTCCCCTTTGGGGCCCTTTACCGTAACCGTGCTCCCCTCAATGCTGAGAGTAACGCCGTCAGGGACTGTGATGGGTGATTTACCTATACGTGACATGATGATGTTCCGTTTTTCTCTTCTTTCAATAAACTGTACAAATCAACTCGCCTCCGATGTTCATCTTTCGCGCTTCTTTATCAGTCATGAGACCTTTTGAAGTCGAAACGATGCACACACCCAAACCGTTCAATACACGTGGCAAATCAGATGGACCTGCGTAGCGACGCAATCCAGGTGTTGAAACGCGCTTTAATTCTGTTATCGCAGGACGCTTTGACTTACTGTCATAACGCAATGCAATTTTGATGGAACCTTGGTATCCCTCTTCTACAAACTTGAAATTCAAGATGTAACCCTTATCAAAAAGAATTCGGGTCATTTCCTTCTTCAAGTTGGAAGCTGGAATCTCCACGACCTTGTGTCCCGCCATTTGGGCGTTACGGATGCGGGTCAAATAATCTGCTATTGGATCAGTATACATGATGCTTCTAATCGTGGTTTACCAGCTTGCCTTTTTAACTCCGGGTATCTTACCCGACAATGCCATTTTCCGGAACAAAACCCGAGAAATACCGAATTGTCGCATATATCCTCGTGGACGTCCCGTGATCTGACAACGGTTGTGCATTCGCACTGCCGCACTGTTTGGTGGGAGCTTCTGGAACCCCACCCAGTCACCAGCAGCTTTTAAAGCTGCTCGCTTTGACGCATACTTAGCGACCATTCGCTCGCGCTTGCGCTCACGCGCTTTCATTGATTCCTTAGCCATCTTAGTTCTTTTTGAAAGGGAATCCGAATCCTGATAACAAAGCCTGTGCTTCTTCGTCAGTGTTCGCGTTCGTTACGATGGTGATGTCCATTCCATTGAAATACTTCACTTCATCAAGGCTGATCTCCGGGAAGATAATCTGCTCCTTCACCCCAAAGGTAAAGTTTCCGCGACCATCAAAACCTTTGGATCGAATGCCTTGGAAATCTCTTGTTCTTGGCAGGGATACTGCAATCAAGCGATCGAGAAATTCATACATCTTATCACGACGCAACGTTACACGAGCTCCAATCGGCATGCCTTTACGCAGCTTAAAGTTGGAAACGTCTTTGGTTGAAATCGTCTGAACTGCCTTTTGACCAACAATTCGTGACATCTCATCCGTAGCCTGTTCTACGATTTTCTTATCAGCAATTGCCTTTCCCAAACCTTGGTTTAGGCAAATCTTCGTAATGCTAGGTACCTGCATCACGGACTTGTATTCGAACTGCTTCAGCATGTTCGGTACAATTTCCTCAGCGTACTGAGTCTGGAGTCGGGGGATGTACGTCATCACTTGAGCTCCTCTTTAGTTTTCTTTGAATAACGAACCAACTTGCCATCATCTCCACGACGACGACCTAGCCGGGCGGCTGTGCCTGCGGCATCCATAACCATCACATTGGAAATGTGAATCCCCGCTTCAGAGGATTCAATACCTCCTTGTGGATTGGCTGGACCAGGCTTAATGTGCTTCTTAACCAAGTTCGCTCCTTCAACGAGGACACGATCCTTTTTACGGTCGACGAGAATCACTTTTCCCTCCTTCCCTTTACTTCCACCGGCAATGACCTTCACGGTGTCGCCTTTTTTGACTTTGTATCGTTTGAACATAGCTGATGAATTAAAGTACCTCAGGGGCTAGTGAAACAATCTTCATGAAGTCCTTCTCACGCAATTCACGTGCGACTGGACCGAATATCCGCGTTCCGCGCATCTCACCGTTTGCGTTGAGCAATACAATTGCATTGTCATCGAAACGAATGTATGAGCCATCCGCGCGGCGTACAGCTTTGCGTGTACGCACAACCACTCCCTTCGAAACGGCTCCTTTTTTAATGTTTCCGTTCGGTGCAGCGTGCTTAACCGTCACCACTACGGTGTCGCCTATGCTCGCATAACGCCGACGAGTACCTCCCAACACCCGGATGCAAAGGACTTCCTTTGCTCCGCTGTTGTCAGCTACTTTCATACGGGATTCTTGCTGTATCATCGTTGATTCCTTTCTCGTTTAATTGCGGCAGCGAATTATTTCGCCCGTTCAATCACCTCCACTAATCGCCAGTTCTTACGCTTGCTCAAAGGTCGTGTTTCCATGATTCGAACCGTGTCACCGACGTTACTCGTTTCAGTTTCGTCATGCACCATGAACTTGCTCGTCTTCTTCAAAAACTTACCATACTTGGCATGCTTCTCCATTCGCTCTACAGCGACCACAATGCTCTTGTTCATTGCATTTGAAGTCACAATGCCAGTTCGCTCCTTACGCAGGTTGCGATCGATTGATGTTGTCGTTTCAGTGCTCATGAGTTCGCTTTATTGCGTGCATTCACTTCTGTGAGCAGCCGAGCTACATCACGTTTTTTGTATTTCAAAGCCGTAGTGGATTCTAATCCCGCTACAGTGTGGTTGAATCGCAGCTTCGCCAACGATTCTCGTTCCACCTCAATCCGTTCCGCCAAATCAGCGTCGGAGAGTTGCCGAATTTCAGTCATCTCAATCATGAGTGTGCATAATCAGGTCGTACAACAAACTTGCATTTTACAGGGAGCTTCTGTGCTCCAAGACGCAAGGCTTCCATAGCAGTTTCCATTGGAACACCATCTACTTCAAACATTACGCGTCCTGGACGTACTGGGGCAACCCAGTGACTTGGCGCTCCTTTACCCTTACCCATACGTACCTCTGCAGGCTTCGAGGTAATAGGCTTGTCTGGAAAAATTCGAATCCATACTTGTCCTTCACGCTTCATATAGCGATTGATCGCGATACGAGCAGCTTCAATTTGACGCGAGGTAATAAAACCCACTTCTAGGGTTTTAATTCCAAACGATCCGTATGCGATGGTGCTTCCGCGTTGCGCCAATCCGCGCACACGGCCCTTCTGCATCTTCCGGTATTTGGTTCTTTTCGGTTGTAACATAACCTATTCTATCAATTACGAGTCCGGCGACGAGCACCCGCTGGGCGGCTGGCATTCGCTGGACGACGATCGTTCGACTGTTTTTGAGCTGGAATTGGCGACAAGTCGCGCTTTCCATAAATCTCACCTCGACAAATCCAGCATTTAATGCCAATTCTACCGTAGGTGGTGTGCGCTTCCATCAATGCATAATCGATGTCAGCACGGAATGTGTGCAATGGAATTCGACCTTCTTTGTAGGATTCTGAACGAGCGATTTCCGCACCATTCACACGTCCTGCAATGTTGATCTTAATCCCCTCAGCTCCAAGACGCATTGTCGCTGCAATGGCCATCTTAATCGCACGTCGGTGCGAAATACGAGCCTCAATCTGACGAGCAACACTCTCAGCAACCAATTTCGCATCCAACTCAGGACGCTTGATTTCAAAAATGTTGATCTGAACTTCCTTGCCTGTGAGTTTCTTCAACTCTTCCCGCAATTTGTCCACTTCCGATCCTCCCTTCCCGATGATGACACCTGGTCGAGCTGATTTTACTGTGACAGTAACCAACTTGAGCGTACGCTCAATGATAATATTAGAGACACTTGCTTTACGCAAACGCGCCAACAAGTATTCACGGATACGCTCATCCTCTACCAATTTATCCTTGTAGTCATTCCCACCATACCAGTTGGAGTCCCATCCGCGGATGAAGCCCAAACGGTTTCCTATTGGATTCGTTTTTTGTCCCATGGTTTAGTTCTTAACGGAGTCTACAATGATGGTCACGTGATTACTACGCTTCCGGATTCGGTGAGCTCTTCCCTGAGGAGCTGTTTGCAAACGCTTCAGCATCCGCGCACTGTCTACTTTAATTTCGCGAACAATCAAATCCGATTCTTCTGGGCGAGAACCTGAGTTCTTCGCTTCCCAATTCGCGATAGCCGATCGAAGTAATTTCTCCAAACGGTTAGATGCATCCTGTGGGCTGAATTTTAAAATATTCAAAGCCTGGAACACATCCTTACCGCGAACGGTATCGGCAACCAAACGCATCTTTCTAGGAGACGTTGGACAGTTGTTCAACTTCGCGATTGCGATGTTTTTCAACTCTTCTTTACGCGCTTCTGCAGCGAGTCTTTTACGTTTTCCCATGACGATTAGCGCTTCTTATCCTTCTTGTCCGTGTGACCACGGAACGTTCGGGTGGGTGAAAATTCTCCGAGCTTGTGTCCGACCATGTTCTCCGTGATGAAAACAGGGATAAACTGACGGCCGTTATGCACAGCAATCGTAAATCCTACAAAGTCTGGCGTGATCGTGCTTGCGCGAGACCACGTCTTGATCACAGTCTTCTTACCTGAAGCTTGCAACGCGTCTACTCGCTGAACCAGCTTGTAGTGAACAAATGGGGGTTTCTTTAGTGAACGAGACATGTCAATTACTTCTTCCGACGTTCAATGATATACTTCGAGCTATTCTTGCGCGGGTTACGCGTCTTGTACCCTTTGGATGGGATGCCATTTCGTGAACGAGGATGTCCACCAGACGACTTTCCTTCACCACCACCCATTGGGTGATCGACAGGGTTCATGACTACACCACGGACACGAGGACGGCGTCCCAACCAACGGGAACGACCAGCCTTTCCGGAAACTTGTAGGCTATGCTCTGAATTGCTTACAGAACCAATGACAGCCAAACAAGTCACTAAAATCATTCGCGTTTCACCGCTAGGCAACTTGATGATTGCATACTTGCCGTCACGTGCGTTGAGCTGGGCGTAAGAGCCTGCACTACGTGCGATGTTAGCGCCTTTTCCTGGGTACAACTCAATGTTATGAATGACTGTTCCCAATGGGATATCACTCAAGTACATCGCGTGACCTACGTTTGGAATGGCTTCTTTTCCGCTCTGAATCGTCATGCCTGGCTTCAGGCCTTCAGGAGCCACGATGTATCGCTTTTCTCCATCGGTGTATTCTACCAAGCAAATTCGAGCTGTACGATTGGGATCATACTCTACCGTTAATACGGTTGCTTCCATGTGCTTGTCACGAGTGAAATCAATCAATCGGTAACGACGCTTGTGTCCGCCTCCGCGGTAACGCATCGTCATTTTACCATCAGCATTCCGTCCACCGGACTTCTTGATGGCTCGTAACAACGGCTTGTATGGCTTGCCCGCTGTCAGGTCGTCGAATTTCGACAACACTTTGTGACGGGTGCCTGGAGTAATGGGGTTGAATTTACGCAGTGCCATGTCTTCAGATGTTCTCGTAGAAGTCAATCATTTCACCTTCAGCAATGCTGATGATGGCTTTCTTATATCCTACCGTGCGACCTTTGATCACACCGGTTTTAGTGAACCGTTGACGTGCCTTACCATCCACACGCAATGTGCGAACTGAGGTCACGGTTACACCGTATTCTTTCTCAACGGCCTTCTTGATCTCCACTTTGTTTGCTCCGTCATGGACAACAAACCCGTAGGCGTTGTTCTTTTCGGTATCAGTGGTCATCTTTTCCGTGATGAGCGGCTTGATTAAAATTTGCTGCATAACGGAAATTATTTAAGCAAACCTTCAATCACCTTGTGAGCGCCGTCAACAAAGATGAGAGTGTTGCAATTCAAAATATCGTAAGTGCTGATGTCTGAAGCGACCATAACACGGTGCTTGGCTAGGTTTCGACTGCTCAAGTAAACCGCTTCATTCGGACTTGGCAAAACCACCAATGTCTTTCGATCAACGAGCTCGAGTCCTTGCATCATGCCCAAGAAGCTTTGCGTCTTAGGAGCATCAATCTTCATGGCATCCACCACTACTATTGATTTATCCTTGGCCTTGTAGCTCAAAGCGCTTCGACGAGCCAACTGCTTCACCTTGTGGTTTAGCTTTTGTGTGTAATCTCTTGGTTCTGGACCAAAAATATTTCCACCGCCTCGAAACAAAGGATTCTTAATCGATCCTGCACGTGCGGTACCGGTTCCTTTTTGCTTCTTAATCTTGCGAGTAGAACCAGAAACCAACCCACGGTGCAACGTATCATGTGTTCCCTGACGCTGAGCAGCACGGTAACGCTTGACATCCAAATAAATCGCATGGTCATTCGGCTCAATGCCGAATACTGCTTTGCTCAACGTGACTGACTTGTCAGTCTTGGAGCCGCTGGAGTTATATACGTCAAGTTTCATTACGCTTCAGGTTTACGGACTATAACAGTGGATCCGCGATGTCCAGGGACTGCTCCCTTTACCACCAAAACACCATCCTCAGCCAATACTTTTACCACTTCTAAGTTTTCAATGGTCACTCGCGTGTTACCCATTTGACCTGCCATTCGCATGCCTTTGAATACACGAGCTGGCGTCGACGCCGCACCAATTGATCCCGGTGCACGCAAACGATTGTGCTGACCGTGGGTCGCTTGACCCACACCAGCAAAGCCGTGACGCTTAACAACACCTTGGAAACCTTTTCCTTTTGTCAATCCGCTTACAGAAACGAATTCACCTTCATTGAAAATATCTTCTACTTTCAATTCATCGCCTGCATTCAATTCATTGGAGAAGCCTCTGAATTCTGCGATTTTGCGCTTGATACCGACACCGGCACGCTTAAAATGGCCTTGCATGGCCTTTGATGTCCGCTTTTCAGTGCGGTCACCAAATCCGAGTTGAATGGCTTTGTAGCCATCCTTCTCTAGGGTACGTACTTGCGTTACTACGCAAGGACCAACTTCTAGAATTGTGCATGGAATATTCTTCCCAGCGGCACTGTAGATGCTGGTCATACCTACTTTTTTCCCTATGAGTCCGGGCATGATCTTGGTTATTACTTATATGATCTGACAGGCGGTCCGTCAGACTTTAATTTCTACTTCTACGCCACTAGGCAATTCCAATCGCATCAATGCATCTACGGTCTTCGAAGAAGAACTGTAAATATCAATCAGGCGCTTGTATGCGTTCAATTCAAACTGTTCACGCGACTTCTTGTTGACGTGCGGTGAACGCAAAACCGTGTAAATACGTTGGTGAGTTGGCAACGGAACGGGCCCGCTAATAACAGCACCTGTGGTCTTCACAGTCTTGACAATTTTCTCAGCGGACTTATCGACCAGATTGTGATCGTAAGACTTGAGTTTTATGCGGATTTTCTGAGTCATGAGTATTTGAATGTGCTTAGCCTTGAGCTTCAGCAATCACTTTTTCCTGAACATGGGTTGGCGCACCTGAATAGTGACTAAACGACATGGATGACGTTGCACGGCCTGAGGTCAATGTCCTCAAGTCTGTAACATATCCGAACATTTCTGACAAGGGCACTTTGGCGTTGACAATGGTCTTACCTGAACGCTCACCAGTTCCTTCGATAAGCGAACGACGCTTGTTGAGGTCACCAATGACATCACCCATGTTTTCATCTGGAGTCACGACCTCCAGCTGCATCATAGGTTCCAAAATGCGCGGCTGGCATTGCTTGATCGCATGACGGTAAGCCATTTTGGCGGCCAATTCAAACGACAACTGATCTGAGTCAACTGCGTGGAAACTTCCATCAAGCAATTCTACAGCCATGCTGTCCATTTGATATCCTGCCAATACACCGTTCTTCATCGCTTCCTCAAAACCTTTCTGCACTGAAGGAACAAATTCCTTCGGAACGTTTCCGCCCTTCACAGAGTTCTTGAAAACCAATCCAGTTTCTTCCGGAGTTGGAGACGGGCCGATGTTGACAACGATGTCCGCGAACTTTCCGCGTCCACCAGATTGCTTCTTGTAAACCTCACGGTGCTTCGTACCACCGAAAATCGCTTCCTTGTAATTCACTTGAGGCGCTCCTTGATTGCACTCAACCTTGAATTCACGACGCAAACGATCCACCAATACTTCCAAGTGCAATTCACCCATTCCTGAGATGACCGTTTGACCAGTCTCTTCATCCGTCTTCACACGGAATGTAGGATCTTCTTCAGAAAGCTTAGACAAGCCATTGGACAGCTTATCCAAATCAACCTGAGACTTCGGTTCAATCGCAATACCAATTACTGGCTCTGGGAAAGACATGCTCTCGAGCACAATCGACGAACCTTCAGCACAGAGTGTGTCGCCCGTCTTGATATCCTTAAACCCTACCACAGCTCCAATGTCGCCGGCTTCCAATACATCGATCGGGTTCTGCTTGTTGGAGTGCATTTGGAAAATTCGTGAAATACGCTCCTTCTTACCTGATCGCGTATTGACTACATACGATCCAGCAGGTAGCGTACCCGAATAGGCTCTTACGAAACAAAGTCGACCAACAAAAGGATCCGTAGCAATCTTAAATGCTAAGCCAGCAAATGGCTCATCGGGATCCGGCTTGCGTTCAATCTGAATGCTCTCATCGTCCACATCCGTTCCCACAATAGCTTCAACATCATAAGGAGAAGGCAAGTACTGCATGACCGCATCGAGCATGGTCTGCACTCCCTTGTTCTTAAATGCTGAGCCACACAATAGCGGTGTGATCTGCATGCCAATGGTGGCCTTGCGAATCGCATCGATAATTTCTTCTTCAGTCAAACTGTCTGGATCCTCGAAGTACTTCTCCATCAGAACATCGTTCTGCTCGGCAGCGGCTTCGATCAACAATCCACGATACTCAGCAACGACTTCAACCAGATCCTCTGGAATTGGAATCTCATTCCACGTCGACCCCATATCCTCTTCGTTCCAAATGAACGCCTTGTTCTTCACCAAGTCAACGACTCCTTTGAAATCATCCTCAGCTCCAATAGGCACCTGCAACGGAACAGGACGTGCACCAAGCATGTCCTTGATCATTCCGACTACGTTGAAGAAGTCAGCTCCTGATCGGTCCATCTTATTGATGAATCCAATCCTCGGTACCTTGTACTTATCAGCTAAACCCCAGTTGGTTTCAGATTGTGGTTCAACACCCGAAACGGCACAAAACAGAGCAACCGCTCCATCCAATACACGCAATGAACGCTCTACCTCTACCGTAAAGTCAACGTGGCCCGGTGTGTCAATGATGTTGATTCTGTAATCTTCATCTCTGAATTTCCAGAAACAAGTTGTTGCAGCAGACGTGATGGTGATACCACGCTCTTGCTCTTGCTCCATCCAATCCATCGTAGCAGCACCATCGTGCACCTCTCCGATTTTGTGAGAAATCCCGGTGTAATACAATACACGCTCTGTTGTTGTGGTTTTACCCGCATCAACGTGAGCCATGATACCGATGTTCCGCGTATAGTTGAGGTCTCTTTTAGCCATAATCTTATCTACGTAATCAGTTCGTAATCAGAAACGGAAATGCGAGAATGCCTTGTTTGCCTCTGCCATTCGGTGGGTGTCTTCTTTCTTCTTGAAAGTAGCTCCCTCCTCCTTAGCCGCAGCAACCACTTCAGATGCCAGACGCTCCGACATGGATTTCTCATTTCGCTTGCGCGCATATCCGATCAACCATTTCATGGCCAAACTGACCTTGCGTGAATCGCGGATAGGCTGTGGGATTTGAAAAGTCGCACCACCCACACGGCGGCTACGTACTTCCACTCCAGGAGTGACATTGTCCAAAGCCCGCTTGAATACTTCCAAGCTATCCTCCTCGGTGCGTTCTGCAACGCGATCCATGGCTTTGTAGAATATATCGAACGCTACGCTTTTCTTCCCGTCCAACATTAAATTGTTGACGAAACTCGTAACGAGTACACTGTCGAATCGTGGATCCGGCAGAATCAAATGCTTTTTGGCTACTCTCCTTCTCATGATCGCTTACTTCTTGGCTTTAGGCCGCTTAGTTCCATATTTAGAACGACGTTGTGAACGTCCCTCTACACCTGCGGTGTCCAATGCGCCACGCACAATGTGGTATCGAACACCTGGTAAATCTTTTACACGACCGCCACGAACCAATACAATGCTGTGCTCTTGTAGGTTGTGCCCTTCACCACCAATGTAGGCATTGACTTCGTTGCCGTTAGTCAATCGCACACGGGCGACTTTCCTCATGGCGGAGTTCGGCTTCTTTGGAGTCGTGGTATATACACGGACGCAAACGCCGCGCCTTTGTGGGCACGAATCCAAAGCGGCAGATTTGCTCGCTTGGGTCTTCGTTACGCGTCCTTTTCGGATGAGCTGCTGTATGGTAGGCATTCGACCTGATCTATCAGATTATGTTTAAACAATATCTTTTTCCCCGCAATAAAGGGGGTGCAAAAGTAGCAGATTATGAGTTAAAAACAAGCGGCACCGCAGGGTTTTTTCAAGCAGACCCCACATTCACCTTCAAGCCTCTTTAAAATGAGCCGTTTAACAGGGGCTACAGACGCGCAAAAAACCTCATATATGGCACCTCGAATGAATAGTTTTTCACAATGTTGCGAAGAGAGACCTCCCCCTACTTCGATAAGCGAATCACTTCATACCTTCACCTTGTGGAATTTCTGAACGATTTAAACGAGGCGCAGAGGGGAGCGGCAAGCCATGTTGAGGGCCCCATGATGGTCATTGCTGGAGCAGGATCGGGTAAAACGCGCGTACTGACCTACCGCATCGCCCATTTGATTTCGAAAGGCACCGATGCGTTTTCCATCCTCGCCTTGACGTTTACAAACAAGGCGGCCAGAGAAATGAAAGATCGAATCGCCAAGGTAATTGGCGATGGCGAGGCACGGAACGTTTGGATGGGAACCTTTCACAGTGTCTTCGCTCGCATCTTGCGCATCGAAAGTGAGCGGATCAACTACCCCCGAAACTTCACCATTTACGACACATCAGATAGCCGAGCATTGATCAAGGATATTGTCAAAGGGCTCGGCTTGGACGACAAAGTATACAAAGCTGCGAGCGTCCAATCACGGATATCCAACGCCAAAAACAACCTGATTGACGCAAAAGGGTATGCCGATAATACAGACATCATGTCTGAAGACACTCAGGCAGGACGGCCCCGGATTCATGAGGTATATCGGGCGTACGAAAGCCGCTGTTTTCGCGCACAAGCGATGGATTTTGATGACCTCTTATTCAAAATGAATGTGTTGTTGAGGGACTTTCCGGACTTGCTTCTGAAGTACCAGCACAAGTTTCAATACATCTTGGTCGATGAGTATCAGGACACCAACTTTTCTCAATATGTCATCATCAAACAACTGGCGGCATTGCGAGAGAATCTTTGCGTTGTTGGCGATGATGCACAATCCATCTATGGATTTCGCGGAGCCAACATTGAGAATATCCTGAATTTCAAAAAGGACTATCCTGATTTCGCGATGTACAAGCTCGAGCAAAACTACCGCTCGACTCAATTCATCGTGAACGCGGCCAATAGTGTCATCGCTCACAATTCAGAGCAGATTGAGAAAGTTGTTTGGACCTCCAATGAAGCAGGTCAACGCATCCAAATTAACCGGTGTTATTCAGACAACGAAGAGGGCAAGCTCGTCGCGTCTCAAGTCTTTGACGTACACAACCAGAATCAAGTCCATTGGAAGAATTTTGCCATTCTCTATCGCACCAATGCGCAATCCCGAGCTTTTGAGGAGAGCTTTCGAAAACTCAATATTCCATACCGCATATTCGGAGGGCTATCATTTTATCAGCGCAAAGAGATCAAGGACCTCATCGCCTATTTCAGATTGACAGCAAATCATCGGGATGAAGAGGCCCTCAAACGGGTCATCAACTACCCTGCACGTGGCATAGGTAAAACCACTATGGATCGGCTACTTGTGGAATCAACCGCACGTGACGTGTCCATTTGGGAGTTGGTAACAGACCCCTTCAACCCGCCAGAAAGCGTTCAGGGAGCGGCGCTGCGCAAGGTCCAGGATTTCACAGCAATGGTTCAAGGTTTTGCAGCCGAAATGCACACCAAAGATGCCCATGACTTGGGCATGCACATCGCCAAACACACCGGACTGGTTCATACGCTGTATCAAGACAAAACACCTGAGGGCGTTGCTCGATATGACAACTTGCAAGAATTGCTCAATGGCATGAAGGCCTTCACTGATCAATCGAAAGCAAGCACTCCGGATGAAGTTCCCACATTGGGAGATTTCTTGATGGACGTGGCCTTACTGACCGATGCCGATCAAGACGATGGTGACGACAACAAAGTTGGTTTTATGAGCATCCATGCGGCAAAAGGATTGGAGTTTGCTCATGTGTTCGTCGTAGGCATGGAAGAGAATCTATTCCCTAGTCAAATGGCCATGGAGTCGCGAGCGGACATGGAAGAAGAGCGACGGCTCTTTTACGTTGCCATTACACGAGCAGAAAAAAGCTGCACGTTGAGCTATGCCCTGACCCGCTACAAATGGGGACAACTCATTCAAGCAGAATCCAGTCGGTTTTTAGAAGAGATTGATCCAGAGTGTGTTATCATGCCATCTGCCCAAGCAGCCAAACCCAATCCTTTTGCAGGTGGAGCTGGCATGGAGGCCGCGCGCAATTCATGGCAATCCATGAGCAGTGGGAAGAGCCAACCTCAATCCGCTTTTGACCGGCTTTCGAAAAAAGCTCAACCCAAGAATACAGCAAGCCCATTCAAAGGAGCCGCGGCACCTGTTATTCCAAAGTCGGCATCAGGGAAGCCCTTAAAACGTATGGAGGGAAGCCCTTCGTCGGAGCGGCAGGACACAACGCAAACCGCATCCGCAAGCGTATTGCAGGAAGGCACTCAAGTGCAGCATGAACGATTTGGAAAAGGAAAAATAACCCGCATCGAAGGGGAGGCGCCGAATCAAAAAGCAACCGTGTTTTTCCCTTCAGCTGGCCAAAAACAATTGCTACTAAAATTCGCGAAACTTCAAGTTATTTCGTGATGAATACGCTGTCGGGCCCCTGTTTTTTGATTGCAGTCCTCTGTGCGTTTGGCTGCCGTCCAGAACCGGATGGCCAACTGCAGATCCAAGTCCATGCGCAGCATGCCGATGCAGAAACAGTAGCCCCCAACATCCAGCTCACACTGGCAAGACGGGTATTGGCTGATGGTATTCTCAACGGGAATTACGAGACGGTGGCCAGCACACAAACCGATGGCTCAGGCTTCGGAGAATTGAACTTTCAGCGGGTCAACGCGCTGGATTATAGACTCACCGCTACCGGACTCGATTGGTTTTCTTTGGAAGAGTCCATCAACCCCGATGTCTTTATCGACTCCAAAGTTCTCGCTCTGGATTTTGACGTCATGCCCAGAGCCAACGTCATCATTCGATTGATCAATGCCAATCCGTTTCAGACTGACGATGCCATCGAGTTTCGAACGCTCAACATAGCCGGATCTTACGCTACCTGCTCCAATGCTTGGGAGTCCCACACGGGGTTGGACGTGGACATTCAACGGTCTTGTAATATCGAAGCCGATCGGTATCTACCCTACATCTACCGTGTCTTTAGAAACAATGAATGGACGGAAATGGTTGACTCGCTGTATATCGCCCAAGGCGATAGCGCATCCCTCCAAATTGCCTGGTAATCCCTCTGCATGCTCCCTGAATCACACCACTTCGAGGTCACGAAAACAGCGCGTTATTTCACGCTTGGACCAGAGATCACTACCAACTCCCGTATCCTCATTGCCTTGCATGGATATGGCCAATTGCCTCAATTTTTCTTACGACGATTCCAACCGTTGGCTGATTTGGGGTGGACCATTGTTGCCCCGGAAGGGTTTCATCGATTTTATAACGAGGGGACTTCTGGACGTGTAGGAGCCTCCTGGATGACCAAAGAAGACCGCTTGACCGACATGGTCGATTATGTGCGCTATTTGGACGCCCTCGCTGCCCACCTTGACTTGACGAATCGTAAGCCTGCTTTGCTCGGCTTCTCGCAAGGAGTTGCGACAGCAGCGCGCTGGGCAAGTTTAGGAAACGTATCATTCAGTCGATTGATTTTTTGGGCTGGTGTATTTCCCCCGGACTTGGATTGGAAGGATGAAATTCAACCTTTGATCTCGACCCCTATTGATGTTGCACTTGGGAATTCAGACCCCTTTTTCGACACGCAACTGCTCCGCGACACCTCGAGTCTTCTTGAGACGCATGGCATCCCGCATCGCAACCACACCTTTGAAGGTGGGCATGCCGTGGATCCTGAATTGCTGACCCAACTCCTATCTGAATAAGCTTGGTCTGTCGGTCCAGCTTGCTGTAATTTTGCATTCAACTTGTAACATGATGAAATCAACTCACCTTGAACGCCTGCTTCTGGCAGCTTGTTTGCTGATCAATGTCAACGCGTTTTCGCAGAGTACATTGGGCTGGCCACATGCCATTACTGAAGCAGAGCGCAACCATATAGAGCGCGTCGGCTTTGCCCCCGTAGAATCACGGGGAATTGAGACTCCCCCGCCTTACGATAACATTCGGACAGCGGCTGAATGGGAAGAAGTGGAAGCTTTGACCATATCATGGACATCGTTTCCCTGCATTCAGAAGCAAATTGTGGCGGGTGCTCAAAACGAATGTTTGGTGATTGTATTCGCTGATGACCCGAGCGAAGCAGAGTCTTACCTGACCGGAAACTCTTGCGGAGGAGCGCTCACCATGGAAAATGTGCAAATAGTAGAAACCGAATACAACACCATTTGGATTCGCGATTACGGCGCAAACACGGTGTATGGAAATTGGAATGATGACCGTGTATTGGTCGACTGGATCTACAACCGTCCACGTCCAGAAGACGACGCGATTCCTGACGTTCTCGCGGAGACCATGGGCATTGACTTGTACAGCACAACCGCTGAACCATCCGATCTCATGAACACCGGAGGCAACTGGATGTCCGATGGATTTGGAACCGCCTTCGCTTCTGAATTGGTCCTGGATGAAAATGATGGCGGATCGACGTGGTGGACGGATTTTCCCAACCACACTGAAGCCGAGATTGACGGCATCATGTCTGACTTCCACGGTACGGAAACATTCATTAAAATGCCGACGTTGCCTTTTGACGGCATCCATCACATCGACATGCACATGAAACTACTCGATGAGAGCACCTTGTTGGTCGCAGAATACCCTGAAGGCGTTGCTGATGGCCCACAAATTGATGCCAACATGGAGTATGTATTGTCCAACTTCACCACCCGCTGGGGCACCCCTTTTGACGTCGTGCGGATTCCAAGTCCTCCGGAACAAGGCGGTGGAGGTGGATATCCTGATGAAAATGGCTGGTACTTGACGTACACGAACTCCGTTTTCGTCAACAACACCCTTTTACTACCGACGTATTATACAGAATATGACACCACGGCCTTGCGCATCTACTCCGAGCTTTTGCCGGGATACAATGTCGTCGGAATTGATTGTGACAACAACGGACAAGCAATCATTTCGCAGAGCGGGGCGATCCATTGCATCACCCATACCGTTGGAGTGGAGGATCCTTTGATGATCAGCCACCTCCCATTGTCGGATACAGAGAACACCGACACGCCTTACACAGTGGAGTCGTACATCAGTCATCGAAGTGGCATTGTGACAGCGACGATGCATTGGTCAACCAGTCCCGAAGGCCCCTGGAATTTCGTCTCTATGAACCCGCTAGCCGGATCCACGTCCGATTGGACGGCTGATATCCCGACACAGACAGAAGGAACTACGGTGTACTACTACATCGAAGCGGAGGCCTCCTCTGGCAAGGTCGGAACGCGCCCCATGCCAGCTCCCGCAGGCTGGTGGAGTTTTGACGTCGGCGCTATCACATCCGTTGCAGAAAACAATGGAGGAGTGCATTTCCCGGCCGCTTTTCCCAATCCAGCCAGCGCCATCACATGTGTTCCTTTGGAAATGGACACTTCAAGCGAAGGAACGCTTTCCCTTTACAATGCATGGGGACAGCGTGTGGATGTGCTACACCAAGGCCAATTCCCCGCAGGAAATAGCAAGTACTTCTTCCATGCACAGCCGCACGCAGCTGGCGCATATGTGCTCTTATTGGAGCTCAACGGAAAGGGTGTTTGGTCCCAACGTGTCATGATCCAGTAACTCAAGACAACCGGCTCGATAACAAAAAAACCTCGTCACCGAGGTTTTTTTATGCGCTAACAATTTGAGATTCTCAATTCCTACGTCCCAATAGCCGCAGCAGGAACAAGAACAGGTTGATGAAGTTCAGATACAAACTTGTCGCACCGAGAATGGCCAATTTGGTTCCCGTTTCCGACCCGTACTCAACTCCAGCAGCAATTCGCTTGAGTCGTTGGGTGTCATATGCGATGAGCCCTGTGAAAATCAGCACCCCTCCAATGCTAATGATGTAATCCAGACCTGCCGAACCGATAAACCAATTGACAAAACTGGCAATGATAATCCCGATTAACGCCATCATGAGCAGGCTTCCAAACTTGGTTAAATCGGTTTTTGTCGTGTAACCAATCACAGCCATTACGCCAAAGGTTACCGCGGTAATGACGAAAACCTGCGAGATGCTCGATGCAGAATAAACCAAAAATATACTACTCAAGGAAACCCCCATGATCGCACTAAAAGCTAGAAAAAGGAGGGTTAACGACATGGAAGACCAACGCTGAAACCCCATGTTCATCGCAACGATAAAACCGAGCGGAGCCAACATCACGACCCACCCAAGTCCTGACATACCGCCTGTTTCAAGGTTGTACAGTTTAGCCACTAAGCCTGACTGCGCCACATAGTAGGCCGCTGAGGCAGTCATCACCAAACCGGCGACCATCCAACTGAAAACATGTGCAATGAATCGGCTGATGGTAGAATCATCTTCAATCAACGCATCGTCAACGATTCGGGGAGCTTGATATTCGTTCATGCCACAAAATTGCAGCGAAGGAACCAATTTCCATCACACCATTCGCCAAAAAAACCCACAATACGTGTTGGACAATCAGGAGATCAAGACCTACCGTAAGACGAGCCGACCGCCAATTGCATAAACTCCTTACGGGTCTTTGGGTCATTCAAAAACGCGCCTGTAAAGGCACTCGTTGTAGTGATGGTGTTTTGCTTTTCGACCCCTCGCATTTGCATGCACAGATGCCGCGCTTCAATCACCACAGCCACTCCTTTCGCTCCTAGGGTCGCCTGGATGCAATCGCGTATTTGTTCCGTCAGGCGCTCTTGCACTTGAAGACGCCTTGAAAACGCATCAACAACCCGTGGGATTTTGCTCAAACCAACAATTTTACCATCCGGGATGTAGGCCACATGAGCCTTTCCGAAAAATGGCAAGAGGTGATGTTCACACAAGCTATACACTTCTATGTCACGCACTAAAACCATCTCATTACTTGGTTCAGCAAACAATGCACTTTCCAAAATAGCAGCGGCATTCACTCCCATTCCTGACGTCAAAACCGCTAGTGCTTTTGCTGCCCTTTCAGGCGTTTTCACCAGTCCCTCTCTCTCTGGATCTTCTCCAACCTTCTCTAACATCGAGCGATAATTCGTTGCGATTTTCGCTATCGCTTCATTATCAAAGCGTTCTGTTTTCTCGTATAGTGCCATTACGATTCGCCGGAATAGTCGGCGTAGTTATTTTCAGTTTCGTACAGTCGAATCCGTTCGAGTGTACAACCATGCGTGGCGATGATTGGTTCAATCTGCTCCCAAATTCCAATGACTAAATTCTCAACTGAGGTCTGCTTCCCTTTTAACCACGGAACATCCATGTTGAGGTTTCGATGATCCAATGGCTCCTCTACATACTCGTTGATGATCGCTTTGAGGTCAGTAAAATTAATGAAGTAGCCTGTGGCTTCATCAATAATACCGCGCACGGTGACATGCACTTCATAATTGTGTCCATGCCAATTGGGGTGGGCGCACTTACCAAATACTTCGAAATTCTTAGCTTCATCCCACTCTTCATTCCAGAGTTTGTGGGCTGCATTAAAACGCGCTCGGCGTGTGATGGATACCTGTTTCATCTTCGTAAGGATGACAAAGATAGGCGAAGCCCCTGTCTTACCTTTGTCCCATGATTGTCATTACAGGAGCGGCAGGATTCATTGGAAGTGCATTGGCCGCGAGACTCAACGAAGCGCGTTTTTTTGACCTGGTTTTAGTGGACGACTTTAGCCGTGAGGACAAAGCGCCCAATTGCGCTGGACTCATCCATGCTCATCGCGTGGAGCGCAGTGATTTCGCAATCTGGTTGGAGGTGCATCAAGCGCAAGTACAATTCGTCTTTCATTTGGGCGCGCGCACCGACACGACAGAGTTGGATCAGGCCATTTTTGATGAACTTAATCTCCATTATAGCCAAACCGTTTGGAAGCAATGTGTACAGCATGGACTTCCTTTGGTTTATGCCTCTTCTGCGGCAACATATGGGGCTGGAGAACACGGATATCATGACTCCCACGACGTTGTTTCTAAATTAAAGCCCCTGAATCCATACGGAGAATCAAAGAATGATTTCGATCAGTGGGCCCTATTAGAAGATGCCGCGGGACGTGCCCCCTATTTTTGGGCCGGGTTGAAGTTTTTCAACGTATTCGGCCCCAATGAATACCACAAAGGCCGCATGGCCAGTGTCGTATTGCACACCTTTCGGCAGGTCAACGAAACCGGAGGTATGCGACTCTTTCGTTCACATCGACCCGATTACACAGATGGAGGACAAACCCGTGACTTCGTCTATGTCAAAGATTTGACAGAAGTCTGCCTGTTCTTGATGCACCACCGCAAGGGAGCGTCCAATGGACTGTACAACCTTGGAACAGGTGAGGCCCGTACTTTCTTAGACCTCGCTTTAGCGACGTTTCACGCGATGGGAAAGGAACCTAACATTGGATTCATTGATACGCCTGAAGACATCCGGGACACCTACCAGTACTTTACCGAAGCCGATATGAACAAGCTGAGGTCCATCGGTTACGAGCGGCCCTTCCTCTCTCTTGAAGACGCGATTGAGAACTACGTTCAGGAATACTTAATGCCCGGCGCCTATTGGTCAGCGCCAGAAGCTCAATCCTGAGCTTTTTCTTGCAGTAATACCAATTTGTTGCGCAGTGTTTTCAAGCGCTCAAGCAATTCATCCTTCCCTGCGATCGCCCCTTCTTGCTGTTTTGACTCCATGGAAGCGGCCACAACACTTCGCTTTCTCAAGGCCTTCCGTGCACCCTCCAGAGTATGCCCCTCCTCTTTGACCAGCCAGTGGATTTGCTTGATCAATTGAATGTCAGCATTCGAATAGAATCGTTTCCCTCGAGCATTCGTCCGTGGTTTTAGCAAGGTGAACTCCTTTTCCCAATATCTCAACTGAGACGCATTTACGCCCAAGTCCACAGCCACTTCCGTGATGGAGTGGTACCGTTTTTCGATGGGTTTATTCAATGGCATGGGAAACAATCGGCTTTTATAAATTGATCTTTACCAATGTAAATCAACTTGTTAGCACTTCCAAAAATCAATCGAAGGATTGATTCGTGTCATCTACTTTTTCAAGCATCTCTTCATATTGTTCCGGACTCAGATCATTGAAGAAATAAGGCGCCGGATTCACGCGCTTACCGTCTTTGCGCACTTCATAGTGCAGGTGCGGAGCGCTTGACGTGCCCGTTGAACCAACCAAACCGATCACTTCCCCACGTTTCACCCGCTGTCCCTTTTTAACCAAAGTTTTGCTCATGTGAGCGTAGAGGGTCTCGTATCCGAATCCATGCTTGATGATGACATGTCGTCCAAAACCGTTGTAGAGTCTTTTTGACAGGATGACCTGGCCATCGCCCGTTGCAAAGATTTCCGTTCCTGTGGGCGCGGCGAAATCCATGCCATGGTGCATCTTTCGCACCTTGTAAATCGGGTGAATTCGGTAGCCATACCCACTTGCCATGCGTCTCAAGTCCTCATTTCGAACCGGTTGAATTGCCGGTATGGACTTCAGCATCTCCGTGCGATTCTGAGCCAATTCCAGCACATCATCAAACGAGCGGCTTTGAGCAACCAGTTTGCGCTGCAATTCCGCCACCGTATTTCCCAATGAAATCACGGCATCTGAATGCGAATAACCCCGAAGATCTCGCATGCGATCCGACCCGCCAATTCCGGGATTCCGCAAATGTTCTGGATAGGGATCCGTTCCAAAAACAGCACGGTAAATCGCATCATCACGACGAGAAATATCTTCCAAAATCACCCCCATATCCATCACATTGGAGGCCATTTGCTCGAGTTCAGACTCCATAAACGCAAGCTCTCTTTCTCGCACTCGATCCGCAGGACTTTCGAAGTAGCGGTCGAACACAAAAATGCTTCCCCCTGCAATGCAAGAAAAAAACAGGAGTTTTTTGAATCCAAATAGAAGGTAATCCCGTAAAGCAAAGGGCAACTCTTCCATTTGGAGAGTTCGCTCATTGAATCGAAACTTATGAAAGCGCTTCGCCATTTGAACAAAGGTGCAACGTAATTTCACACTTCAACGAAAATCAAGAGCACGTTTTACAGATTTTTGCAACGAAAACCTCTCTCGTTTCAACGACAGCTAGCAAACTACCCCATGGAATCCCAACTGATTCGACAGCACTTCCTCGACTTCTTCGCTTCCAAAGGACATGAAATTGTTCCATCGGCGCCCATGGTCATCAAAGACGACCCGACCCTGATGTTCAACAATGCCGGAATGAATCCATTCAAAGATTTGTTTTTAGGCAACAGTCCGATCATTCACCCGCGCATCGCAGACTCACAAAAATGCCTACGCGTGAGTGGCAAGCACAACGATCTTGAGGAGGTGGGGGTTGACACCTACCACCACACGATGTTTGAAATGCTCGGGAATTGGTCCTTTGGAGACTATTTCAAAAAAGACGCCATTGATTGGGCATGGGAATTGTTGACTGAGGTCTACAAGTTGAACCCTTCCAAATTGTACGTCACGGTTTTTGAAGGCGATGAAAAGGATGGACTCCAAGCGGACAATGAAGCCGCGGAATTATGGGCTGCACATGTTCCTGCAGAACAGATTATCCTCGCGAATAAAAAGGACAATTTTTGGGAGATGGGGGAAACGGGACCTTGTGGTCCTTGCTCAGAAATCCATGTTGACTTGCGAGATGCATCTGAAATAAACAAAATACCTGGGCGGGAATTGGTCAATGCAGACCACCCTCAAGTTGTGGAAGTCTGGAATCTCGTGTTCATGCAATTCAACCGCATGGCTGATGGCTCCTTGAAGCCTTTGCCTTTGCAGCACATCGACACCGGAATGGGCTTTGAACGCTTGGCCATGGCCCTTCAAAACAAACAATCCAACTATGACACGGATGTGTTTGCCCCCTTATTGAAGCAGATGGAGTTGATCTCGGGTAAAGCCTACGGACGCACAGATTCAAAAGCGGACATTGGCTTTCGGGTTATTTCTGATCATATCAGAGCGGTTTCATTCAGCATTGCAGACGGCCAGCTCCCCGCGAATACAGGAGCCGGGTATGTCATCCGACGGATTTTGCGCCGCGCCATTCGATACGGATACTCTTTCTTGGATTTATCGGAGCCCTTTATGCATCAATTGGTGCCTACTCTCGCGAATCAGATGGGCACTGCCTTCCCCGAGCTCGTCGCTCAGAAAGCGCTGATTGAACGCGTTATTCTTGAAGAAGAAGAATCTTTTCTACGAACGCTTTCAAAGGGAATCGAACGGCTAGAGGGTCGATTAACCGAATTCAAGCCCTCAAAATCACTGCCCGGTGAGGTGGTGTTTGAGCTCTATGACACGTTTGGATTTCCGTTGGACTTGACCGCTTTGATTGCGAGCGAAGCAGGCTATGTGGTGGATGAGGCTGGTTTTGAAAAAGCCATGCTGGCCACCAAAGAAAGAAGCCGCGCTGCAGGAAAAATCAGCACCGACGATTGGATTGAGGTACACGCTGGTGAAGCCGGCCCTTTTGTAGGATACGATCACATGGAAGCCTCGGTTCGCATCTTGCGCTACCGTCAGGTTACTTCAAAGAATAAAAAATTCCATCAAGTTGTACTCGATCAGACACCGTTCTATCCCGAAGGAGGTGGACAAGTGGGTGATTCAGGCTCCTTGACGGGCGAAGACGGGACGGTCGTGCATGTTTTCGACACCAAAAAGGAAAACAACCTCATCGTTCACTTTGTCAATGAGCTACCCACGGCATTGAACGGTTCTTTTCAAGCTAAAATCAAGTCCTCTGCACGGCTCGATACGCAGCGGAACCATACGGCAACACATCTGCTTCATGAAGCTCTTCGCGAGATACTCGGTACCCATGTTGAGCAAAAAGGATCGTTGGTAAAAGCACAAGCGTTGCGGTTTGATTTTTCTCATTTCGCCAAGGTTTCCGAAGAGGAACTGCAGCAAATCGAATCGCTCGTCAATGAGCGCATTCAAATCAATTACGCATTGGTAGAAGACCGTGACCTTCCTTTAGAGGAAGCCAAAAAACGCGGTGCCATGATGCTCTTTGGAGAGAAATACGGCGAGCGCGTGCGGATGATCGGGTTTGGAGAATCCAAAGAATTGTGTGGAGGCACGCATTCCCCTGCCACGGGGGCACTGGGCTTGTTCCGAATCACACAAGAAACCGCTGTGGCATCGGGCATTCGACGGATCGAAGCGAGTACTGGCATGGCAGCCGTTCTCCTAGCGCGTCAAGAACAGCATGCCTTGAAATCAGTCAAAGACGCATTGAAGTCTCCGCCCGATTTAAACAAAGCAGTTGAAGAGTTGCTCAATAAGCAAGTTGAACTTCAGAAAGAATTGGACGTCTTCAAGCAAGAAGCCGCTCAACAATTTAAAGGGCAGGTCATCCAAGAGTTAAAAACGGTTGATGGCATCAACATCTTCATCGGAGAGCTGCCACTTGAGACCGGAGCAATTAAAGACATCGCTTTTCAATTGAAGCACGAGCACGCTCCCTTCTTTGGAGTCTTTGGATCACGTGTTGGAGGAAAGCCCACATTGTCTGTAGCCTTGAGTGACACCCTGGTTTCAGAGCGTCAACTCAATGCCAGCGCTATCGTTCGTGATCTAGCGAAAGCCATCCAAGGTGGTGGTGGTGGCCAACCCTTCTTCGCCACGGCCGGAGGCAAGAACCCCGAGGGCATGGACACAGCCCTTGATGCGGCACGCCTGCTGAAACTTTAATCGAAACGAACGTTGAGTTCAATAAAAAAGCGCCTCAGGGCGCTTTTTTCGTTCACAGGAATGATGTCGCTGGCTTTATGCCGCAGACAAACCCATCGAAGACTTGTCTTTCTTCACTCCAAGTTTACCGTAGACAGGTCCATCATATTCTTCTTGATACGCCAGACCCAAATTCAGCATGTAAAACACATTGAAGAAAACCACCAAAAAATAATCAAGGGTTGTTCGTTTTCCGAAAGATTGCGCCAATTCTATCATGGTGCGCAATGCGAAATACACATTGTACCCTGGAATCAGAAACAACAAAGCGTGGGAGTCAGGACGGCCAATGATTCGCATGGCTACAACCACATTGTATCCCGGGACAAATGCGGTCCAACCCGGCTGGTCACATTTCAAGAACAATCTCCAGTTCGCCCCCAAGGAGATTAGCGTAAAAAAAAGTGACATGAGAAGGATCGCGCCACTCACTTCAAAACCGAAAATAGTAATTGCACTCATGGGATATTCTGTTGCGTTCACTTTACTGACGAAGACTCATTGCAAAGGTTGCCTTCAACAGCTTTAAGACGCACTCAGAATCAACAACTTATAAAATAAAAACTGTGGATGAATCTGTCTTTTTAATCTGACAAGCCACCGAAACGCTTGACCAAACTGCCTGAAATTTTTTCTCCTTTCGGTGTCAATATGACAAGGCGCTCCACCACATTTCTCAATTCTCGGATGTTGCCCGTCCAATTGGCTTGTTCCAACTGCTTCATTGCATCGGTCGTAACCTCCATCTGAACTTTGCCATGCTGCTCGCAAATCCCCTGTAAAAAGTGGTGCACCAGCAACGGGATATCCGAACGACGTTCGTTCAGGGCAGGCACATGCATTAATATAACGGCCAATCGATGGAACAGGTCTTCTCGAAAACGACCTGCTTTTATTTCTGAACGCAGGTCCTTGTTCGTTGCTGCTATTACACGCACATCCACAGTGATTTCCTTTTCACCCCCCACTCGAACAATCTTATTCTCCTGCAATGCACGCAATACCTTGGCTTGAGCCGAAGCGCTCATGTCTCCAATTTCATCGAGAAATATCGTACCGCCTTCTGCCTGTTCAAACTTCCCTTTTCGTTGTTTGATTGCACTTGTGAATGCTCCTTTTTCATGCCCAAACAGTTCGCTTTCGATGAGCTCCGATGGAATGGCAGCACAATTCACCTCGACAAAAGACGCATCGTGTCGCAGGCTCAATTCATGCAGTTGCCGTGCGACCAGTTCTTTCCCTGTCCCGTTCCCCCCCGTAATCAATACCCGCGCATCCGTCGGTGCCACGGTGCAGATCATCTCCACGATTTCTCGAATTCCATTGGACTTTCCGACAATCGCTGTCGAACGCTCCGTTTGGATTTTCCGATTCAATCGCTCCGTTTCCTTCACCAACTCACCTTGCTCCATCGCATGGCGAACGGTCAACAGAATTCGATTTAAATCCAACGGCTTTTGAATGAAGTCGTAGGCTCCTTTTTTCAGCGACTCCACGGCCGTTGGAACCGTTGCATGCCCACTGATCATAACCACACACGTTTTAATCTGCTTTTCAGAAAATGCATCCAGCACCTCCATCCCGTCCATTTCAGGCATTTTGATATCGCAAAAAACGGCATCGTACGAAAACTTTGCTGCCAAGCGGACACCTTCCACTCCGTTTTCAGCTTCCTGTACTTGGTAGCCTTCGTATTCCAAAATTTCACGCAGGCTCGCCCGAATAGGCGCCTCGTCGTCGATGATTAGAATTTTTGCCATGTGTCAATTTCCTTGGTTGTTCTAAGCGTTTGAACACCACCCCCGATGCAAAGATGCTGCCAAAAATGAGCAACTCCATTTAACGTGCTAAAGATCTGTCGCCTCGCACAAGACACCCTCTCTGAGTGCATACGCCGAACGCTTGACCGATGTGTTCGCCGGCATCCAACTCAAAACATGCTGGATCAGCAAACTTGCCAAGGGCAACATGCGCGCTCTAGGCGGGGCCATACCAGGCATTAGCAAGCGACTCTGTAGATCTGAGGTCATCAGCAAATCATGCAATCCATCGAGTTTTTTTCGGTCAATATCCTGCACGTGGGGATGTCCCTGCTTTGAGCAATCAGGAGCTGTATGATCGGGTTCTGCGCCCCCATTGACCACGTCCAAAAATGTATCGAAGGATCCGCTGGACCCTACCAAAACAACCGGTTGGAATTTTTCCAAAGCCGCTTTCAATGGCGCCAACGTGTACTCCAGGAAGGGCTGAAAACGATCCGCTCCAGCTTGTTCCATGGGATCTGCTGGTTTGCCGAAATCATCCAGTCGGGCCACACCAGCATCAAAGCTCATCTTCCACAGCACATCAGACCGTCCTGTAGTGCCTTTGTTTTCGGCCACGATGAATTCCAAACTCCCCCCTCCAATGTCCATGATCACATGACGGTCGCGGATGCGCTCCGTTGTCAGCGCAACACCCTTGTGAATCCAATGGGCTTCTTCGTCTCCCGTGATCACCTCAATCTTCCATCCGGTCATTTCTTCCGCTTTCGTGCAAAACGCTTCCACATTCGATGCATCGCGAAGCACACTGGTCGCAATCACACGCACTTCGTCTACGGAGTAATTCGTCGTCGCCTGACTCATGATGCGCAATGCATCAATGCCCTTGGCAAACCGATCGGGCAATATAGCCGCTTGCTTGAATCCACCTTGCCCAAGAAAGACCGCATGGCGCATTAGAAACTGCTCTTCCCACCGGCCTTCAGAAGCGTCCACTATGAGCATGGAAAACGTATTGGAGCCGCAATCAACAACCGCTATTCGGCGGCCGACTTTGCTAGACATTGGATCCAATTCCATGCTTTGATCCATCGTGATCAATTCGTGGTTACAGCCGCATCAATCCGCATGCCGAAACCATTTTATGAGTTCAACCCATGAAGGTCTCTTGCCATGCATGAGAATGCCCACGCGGTAAATGCGGCCCGCCATTCTCAGTAACAACCATGCTGTAACAGCCACCCCCAACCAAGAAAGAACCACCTCCCACCAGGCCACACCCAGCGGAATTCGGATTAACATCACGACAGGTGCTGTAAACGGAACAAATGAGGCAATAACAGCCAACGGCCCTTCCGGATTTTCAATGGCCACAACCGCCAAGAAATAAGAAGCCACGAGGGGCGCCATCGCTGGAATCAAAAAATATTGTGCGTCCGACTCTTGTTCAACCGCAGCTCCAATGGCAGCAAAACTTGCAGCGTACAAGGCAAACCCCGCCACGTAAAACACCGCAGTTGAAGCGATCATCAGGGGCCAGTTTACATCCAATAAAAAATTCAACTCCGCCTGTCCTGCAATCCATGATTCAAGATCCAACCCCACGAGGGCATCGGAAGATGATTTTAAAACGTCAGCATGCTCCAGCCACATTCCGCCCACCAGCGTTATGATCCAAACCAAGACCGATAAAACAATGAATTGGGTCAGGCCCACAAGACCGATTCCAATGACCTTTCCCGTCATCAAAACAGAGGGCTTGACCACGCTGATAACGACCTCGACAATCCGATTAATTTTTTCTTCGATCACACCCCGCATGACATGCATCCCGTAGACGAGAATTTGCACGAAGAGAAACAGGCTAAAAACGAAACCAACTAAACTTCTTCCAACGGCATGTCCGTCGCGCGTGACAATGTCTTGCCCGACGAGTGATACCTGCGTTTTCAATCGTTGGTAGGTCGAGAAATCCAAGTCCTGGGTTTCTTTGACCTTGAATCGTTCCAATGCCATGGACAGATCCGTTTTCAAATGAGCTTGCAAGTCAAATCCTGGTGTCTGTTCGTAGTAATACATGGCCTTATGATGCTGCAAAATGGCATCATCAAACACCACCATCACATCAAAGTCCGAGGCAATAAAGGCCTCATCTTCCATTCCTTCAGCTGCAAATCGATAGGTAAGAGATGCTCTGTCAGGAAAACAATCTGGACAAATGGGCACCCACGATTCAAAGCGTTCATCCCATTGACTGACCATGCCAGCAACATCGACGACAAGGACGCGGCTCTTTTGGTTATCGCCTTGTTCTAGCCACCAACCAATGGCCATGCTGCCCATGACCAATAGCGGCACAGCCAGTGTGCCAAGAATGAATGCTTTTCGGCGAACACGCGTGATCCACTCACGATAAACGATGTGCCGCAATGCGCTCATGATGGTATCGCATTGGATTCACGGTTCTCAACCGTTTCAATGAATACATCGCGCATTGAAGGCTGCCACGGCGTGCATGCCACTACCTTCACCTCTCCTGAAATCCAATGCAACCAAGAGGCGATATCGCCTTCCGGTGACAGCCGCAACATCACCTCATGTTCTCCAACAGTGGATTCGGAATGAAGCACTTGAATCAATTCAGCGCTTGCTCCGATGGCCACCGTAAACTCCATGATAGTCCCTAAAAACCGCAAAGTAAATCGACCGTCTCGCGCTTGCTCCCGTAAGGCGTGGACAGGACCGTCTAAAATGACTTCTCCCCGATTGAGCAACGCCACCTCATCGCACAACTCCTCCACACTGCCCATGTCATGTGTGGACAACAATACGGTTGTGCCTTGTTTTTCTTTCAATTCGATCACCGCATCCCGAACGCGTTGCGCATTGATGGGATCAAACCCACTGAACGGTTCATCCAAGATCAGCAACCGAGGTTCATGCAAAACAGCAATAATGAACTGCACTTTTTGCGCCATTCCTTTGCTTAAGTCTGCAACTTCGCGGTTCCACCATCCCTCCACTTCCAACTTTTCAAACCACACCCGAAGGCGCTTTTCAGCTTCTTGGCGTTGCATCCCACGAAGCTGTGCGAAGTAGAGCGCCTGCTCGCCAACCCGCATGGATTTGTAAAGTCCACGCTCTTCCGGCAAGTACCCAATCTGCGCGATGTGGGCTCGCGTGAGCGGCGTTCCAAAAAACGAAATGGATCCGGCGTCTGGGGCTGTAATGCCGGTGAGCATTCGAATGAGCGTGGTCTTGCCCGCTCCGTTCGGCCCAAGCAACCCAAATATTCCACCTTCGTTCACTTTAACATCGACTCCTTTCAAGGCTTGATGCGCTCGAAAAGACTTAACGACTTGAGAAATGGCTAGGGCGGGAATACGTTCCATAGAGCTCTCTAAGATGAGACTTTAGGTGAACATATCGCGCACCTTATCAAAAAATCCTTTTTCCTGGTGGTCTGCATCCGGCGCAAAATTGGGTGATTCTCGGAGCTGCTCTAAAAGCGACTTCTCCGAGTCGCTCAACGTTTTCGGCGTCCAAACGTTGATATTGATGAGCATGTCACCATTGCCGTAACTGTCCACCGAAGGCAACCCTTTGCCACGCAAACGAACGATGCGGCCGCTTTGCGTCCCCGCTTCAATTTTGATTTTGGCCTTACCGTCCACGATTGGCACTTCTGCACTTGCGCCCAATGCCGCATCCGTGAAGGAGATGTACAAATCGTAATGAATATTCTTCCCATTGCGTTGCAGATGCTCGTGGGGTATGGCTTCAATCACCACCAACAAATCACCTGCGACGCCGCCCATTGGAGCGCCGTTTCCTTCTCCGCGCACATTGAGTTGCATGCCGTCTTCAACACCCGATGGAATCTGAATGGTCACGACCGACTCCTTGCGGACCATTCCCCATTCGTCAGAGCCTTGGGGACGCTTGCGCACCGATTGACCACTCCCTTGGCATTGTGGACATGTCGAGGCTGTCTGCATTTGACCCAAAATGGTGTTTTGAACCCGACGCACCTGGCCGCTTCCTCCACACGTTTGGCAGTCACTATATTCTGCCCCCTCCGCCTGCACTTGCTTGAGAACTTTTACTTTTTTCTCGACCCCTGTCGCAATCTCCTCCAACGTCATTTTGACCTTGATCCGCAGATTCGAGCCCTTCATCCGACGACGACGTCCGCCGCCACCACCACCACCACCACCGCCGCCACCACCACCAAATCCACCGCCGAAAATATCACCGAACTGACTGAAGATGTCGTCCATGTCCATCCCGCCAAATCCGCCGCCACCGCCTGGCCCTCCTTTCAATCCCTCGTGCCCAAAACGATCATATTTCGCGCGTTTCTGGTCATCCTGAAGCACCTCATATGCCTCAGCCGCCTCTTTAAATTTTTCTTCTGCACTGCTGTCATCCGGGTTTTTATCCGGGTGGTGCTTCAAAGCCAACTTGCGGTAGGCCTTTTTAATATCCGATGCAGAGGCTTGACGGCCCACTCCCAACGTCTCATAGTAATCGCGCTTTGCCATCTGTCTCCTTTCTTCTGGTTATTCTCCAACGACCACTTTCGCATACCGGATGACCGCGTCATTCAGCAAGTAACCCGATTCAACCACATCCACCACCTTTCCTGACAGTTCAGGGGAAGGAATCCGGGTAATCGCTTCATGAAAATCAACATCAAAAACATCCCCTGTTTCCACCGCCATGGCTTTTACACCCTGCGCTTCCATCAATTGCTTGAATTTAGTATGGATCAAATGCTGGCCTTCCTTCAATGCCACAGGATCTTCCAATTCCAACGAGGCTGCTTCTGCTCGGGAAAAATCATCCAAAACAGGTAGCATTTTCTCGATGGAGTCGCGGGACGCAGTACGAATTAACTCAACGCGCTCACGCATGGTCCGTTTGCGATAATTGTCAAATTCAGCATACAGCCGTAAATACCGATCCTGCCAATCCGTCTGCTCCTCTGTTTGAGAAGAACCTGCTGATTCGTCAGTCTCGCTCGTCGATGACGCCGACTCCGAAGAGCTCTCATTCCCTTCATTCCCTTCATTCCCTTCAGAAGCAGCGGATGATGCTGTCTCAGTTGCCTCTTCCTCTGCAGAGGCGTTTTTCGGTTCTAAGTCCATATTCCTTGATTTGCAGATTGCATCTCAAATCCAGTGCCACAAGCAAGATGCGGACAACCTGTCAGTCTTGTTCGGGTTAGAGTCGGGCTACGTGTCGGTCAATTTGTCTGTGCAGCTCCATGCCACGCAAGTTCTTTCCAATGATGATACCATTCTCATCCACCAAAATGCTCATGGGAATGGAGCTGACGCCATATACCGCCGCCGCCTCGCTGTTCCAGCGTTTTAAATCCGATACATGGTTTTTCCACACCAGACCGTCGGCAGCAATCGCCGCTTTCCAGCGTGCCACATCACTATCCAATGAGACGCTAAACACGTCAAACCCTTCGGCCGACTTGAACTTTGCTTTCTTGTACTTATTGTAAGCGCTAACGACATTGGGATTCTCTCTCCGGCAAGGACCACACCACGATGCCCAAAAATCAATCAGCACTAAATTTCCACGCAACTCACTCAGCTTCATAACCTTACCCTTGGGGTTGTTGAGCGCAATTTCAGGCGCTGTGTCACCAATTCGCGTTCCGACTCGACCGCTGGGAATCACTGTTTGCTCTGTTATTTCAGAGGCTGCGATGCGCGAAGGAGCCACTGCCCCCTGGTCGTTACTGATCAAAACACCTGCAGCAATGAAGACTGCACCCACTCCTATTTTCCATGTCAACATGGATGCAATTTACAACTTCATTCTACCCTTTCAATGCTTGCTCCTAAAGCTTTCAGTCTGCCTTCAATGTCTTGGTAACCTCGGTCAATCTGGCCGATGTTGTGAATTGTAGATTCTCCTTCGGCAGATAACGCCGCAATGAGCAATGACACCCCTGCTCGAATATCAGGGGACGTCATGGTCACACCTCGCAATGGACTCTTGTGATCCATCCCGATTACGGTAGCCCGGTGCGGGTCACACAAAATGATTTGAGCCCCCATATCAATCAGCTTGTCCGTAAAGAACAAGCGGCTCTCAAACATTTTCTGGTGAATCAGAACGCTGCCACGAGCTTGGGTGGCCGTCACCAATATGATTGACAATAAATCCGGAGTGAACCCCGGCCAAGGAGCATCTGCTACCGTCAAGATTGACCCATCGATGAACGTGTCTATTTCATACCTGTCTTGGGCCGGCACGAACAAGTCTTCACCCCGCCTTTCTAAAGCAATGCCCATGCGCTTGAAAACACGCGGAATCATTCCCAGCTCATCGTACGCGACATCCTTGATGGTGAGACTGCTGCGCGTCATGGCCGCGAGACCGATAAAACTTCCAATCTCAATCATGTCAGGAAGGCACCGATGCTCGGTTCCTCCAAGCTCTTCGACTCCTTCTATAATGAGCAAATTCGACCCAATACCACTGATCTCACCTCCCATCCGGTTGATCATCTTGCAGAGCTGCTGCAAATACGGTTCACACGCGGCATTGTAGATCGTGGTCCTACCCTTTGCCATGCAAGCGGCCATGACGATGTTGGCTGTACCGGTGACAGATGCCTCGTCGAGCAACATGTCCGTACCGATCAAACCGTCGCCTGCGGAAGCGTCGAAAAAGCCGCTTTTCGCATCGTACGTGAACGTGGCCCCTAAAGCTTCGAAACCAATGAAATGGGTATCCATGCGGCGGCGACCAATTTTGTCGCCTCCAGGCTTTGGAATCGCACCTTGACCAAATCGAGCAAGCAATGGACCAAGTACCATCGTGGAGCCGCGCAATGAGCCCCCTTTCTCACTAAACTCCTTTGTCTTGAAATAATCCAAGTTGACATCATCCGCTTGAAAACGATAGGCTCCCTGGCCCTGTTTTTGGGTTTTCACGCCCATGCTCGAAAGCAAGTCAATCAATTTATTGACATCAACGATATCTGGCAAGTTGGTGATATTAACAGGCTCAGCAGTCAGCAAAACCGCGCATAAAATTTGCAGCGCTTCATTCTTCGCTCCCTGCGGAATGACCTCTCCGGACAACTTTTTTCCTCCTTGAATAATAAAACTGGACATGGCAGGGCTCTTCTCGTGTGTTTGTTCTCCGACTTTGCGTTTCGAGGCAAAGCATGCTTTCCTTCAAGATCATTCCTTCAAGGAAACAGCAGTCCTTCGAAATAACGTCATGACAAAGCACGAAAATTAGCTTTCAGCAAAACTTTTCGACAGGAGGCACCGGACAATACCCGAGAAAATTAGCGCTTCTTCTTCTTGCCCTTCCAGCGGTCAAGAGCGTCACTCGTCTTGCGCTTGCTCTTCAAGATTTCAGCTGAACTTACCAATTCAGTTTCCTCGGGGAGAATGAGCTGTCCTTCGCTCATCTCCTTGAGTTGCTCGCGGATCAAGGCATTTTCAACTGTACTTCGATTCCACGTCAAAAAGTGGCGCTTCATGAGGTTGGCAATCGTCAAAATCAACGCAGCCTTTTCCTCTCCTTCTTCGTATGCTTTTGCTTTTTCAATCAACTCCCGGGTCATGGCCCCGTAGTGGCCCAAACGCGAAGTCGCTCCCGGGTATGTCAAACGTTCCGGTGTTTCTTCCCGAGACTCCCTTGTTGGGGTTTCAAACGGACAGTCCACATCCAAATCGTAGTCCGCCATGAAAAAGAGTTGACCCCAGAGTTTTTTCTCAGAGTCTTCTTTGTCTCCCTCCTGGGCAACAATTGAACCCATGATACTTACAATAGCGGTCGCGCAATGATTGCGTTCTTCTCGATCAGCCAGCGACTTTAGATGGCTGACCATCTGATGAATGGTTCTTCCATACTCCGGTATGGACAGGTCATCGCGGGTGCTGTTATACGTCATTTCAACCATGGTCCGAAGTTACGGATATCGCACGCCAATTGCACCACCCCTTCACCAAGATGGCCATTTCTCTGACCTGCGGTTCATCAGATCAGAAATCAATTCTAAAAACCGCGCTTCCAACGCGGCTTCTCCGACACGATCAACCGCTTTAAACAACTCGTTCAAGTTCGAATCCCATGCGATTCTCGCATCCATCGAGGTGCAGACTTGGAGCATTTTCCCCCTTTCCCCATATTCTTTCAACCAACGGTGTTCTGACATGGCAGTGAAAAACCGTTGGGTTCGATCAGGCATTTCATTTTTTCTCTGCGCTAAAATGGACTCCACATGGTCTACAAAAGACTCTAACTGCCATTGGGGAAGAATCTGATTGAAATTCCGCGCAAGGAAATAATCATGCAGCAAATCCAGACCAACACCGGACATCCTCCCCAGTATGGGCCTTAAATCAGCGCGTGAAGCTTGGGACAGCAGATGCGCATCTGCCTCAGAATCAATCCACCGATGCAGCAGCACCCCCGCCGCAACTCCCTTCGGCAGCATACTGTGCGCACTGCCTTTAATGGAGTCGCCCATAAAATTGCCCACCATCAAATCGGGGTCAGGCCCCCCAATCACCAAATGCGCCAAATAATTCATGATGCAAATTTCGTTCGAGTCAATTGGCTAACTCACGTGTCTCCTAACTTTTTTTGCGCACATGCTTTGCTCCTGCGTTACACTTCCGTAAATTTGCCGTCCTCGGTTTGAAAGCAAACCGCAGTATGCGAGAATAGCTCAGTGGTAGAGCACAACCTTGCCAAGGTTGGGGTCGCGAGTTCGAATCTCGTTTCTCGCTCAATGAAAAAGCCTCCCGTTGTGGGAGGCTTTTTTTATTCGTGGTAGCTTTGCCGCGCTTCGGACAACCAAAAGCACATTGAATCTTAACGAATTACGCATGCACGCAACCATTACGACAGACCAAGGCACCTTGAAAGTGGAGTTTTTTGAAAAAGACGCTCCCAACACGGTGGCCAATTTTGTCAAACTTGCAAAAGAAGGCTTTTACAACGGCTTGAAGTTCCATCGGGTCATTCCTGGATTTGTCGCCCAAGGTGGCTGTCCACAAGGCATCGGAAGCGGTGGACCCGGTTACAACATCGATTGCGAATTGAACGGTGAGAACCAGTTTCACGACAAAGGAGTTTTGTCCATGGCGCATGCCGGTCGAAACACAGGAGGCTCTCAGTTCTTCTTGGTTCACAGCCGAGAAGCGACCTCACACCTTGATCGCCAGCACACGTGTTTTGGCAAGGTGACGGAAGGCTTGGACCTCGTCACTCAAATCGCACAAGGCGACACGTTCTCTGTGGAGATCGTCGAAGACTAAGTCAGTCTAGGGCCCATTGAGCTCCCGACTCCAAAGCACGCATCATTTCCAGCAAAAGCACATCGCTTTGAATGGAGTTTAGCGTAGTGTGAGCCCGCAGGCTCTGGCGCTCGAGTTGAATCCGTTCAAATGGCGTGACCAAGCCCTGGCTTTCTCGATCCAATGATTGAGCCAGGGCTTCATCTGCCTGACTTACTGACGCACTTTGCTGAACCAATGCTTCATTGAGCAGCGCGACGCGCCTGTCCAGACTGGTCAGTTGCGCGGCATGCTCCTGGTCCCAAGCCAACGCGTCGGCTTGCCTGAAAGCCACCTGCGCAGCTGCTTGACCTTTGTCTCCTCCGGGAAGCAATCGATCCAACGGAATGCTCCACATCAAAGCGCCGACCCATTGGGTGGTGGGGGCCAAGGAGGAGAAGTCTGCGCCGAAGCCATTCAACATCGGACTGAATCGAAGCTCGGGCAGCCAGAGCTCTCGGGTCAACCCATTTTGTAAAGATTCCGCTTGGTCTATCCGGGCTACCAAAGCTGATTGTTCAGGCCAGACAGCAGTCGCATCCTTGCTGAAAAGTGCTTTCAAGACAGGCCAATCAACACTCAAAGGCATCGTTTCCTGAACTCCCAACACCGACCATAGCGCTGCCAACATCGCTTCACGTGCGGCGCGTAACTGAAGGACTTGACTCTCCAAATGAAGCCGTTCAGATGCTGCCGATAGTGCCTCGGAACGCGGGCGCAACCCCGACTCCACCAACCAGTTCAACTCTTGTTCGTATTGCCTCCAAGCCTCGATTGAGGCTGCATGCAACGCCTCGTCCTGAGCGGACGCGACTGCAGCCACGAATGCCGCCATGCACGCCAAAATCCGTTGGTCGCGTTCTGCCGCAACTTCCCACGTGACGGCTTCTTGGTGGAATCCCGCCGATTCTTGGGCCGTCCAAGACTGGGCCACATCGCCACCCAGCCGCAATTCTGCCATCCACTGGCTGTTGCGGGCGACAACGTCAGGTAAGATCTCGCCAGCGACATTCATGGAACTGCCTTCCCGCGAAAAGGACTGACCACCGATTACGGCAGAAGGAATCCACCAGCGCCTGGCTGACTCCAAAGTACTTTGGGCCTCCAACAAACGCGCTTGGTTGCGCATTTCTTGCGCCGGAGCCTGCGAAGCAAGCTCAATGAGCGATTGCGCCGTGAGGACATTCCCAGACATCTCGGCTACTTGCGCTTGCACATGGATGGTAGCCAACACCATCAAAACCATCGGAGCGATGCGATTGCCTTGACTCATGATGCGCGTTTGACTTGGGTCCGGTCACCAACACTCACTAAACCACGGCCCGCTGTTATGAACTGCGTGGTGGCATCGATACCGGCACCCTGAATAGCCAATCGGGTTTTGTCTTCCGCTATGACTTTCAAAGCAATCTCCTTGACAACACCGTCTACCACAATATAAGCGAGCGACAACCCATCCCGTTCAAAGCGCACCGCTGTCGGCACGGACAACACATCGGCTTGGCTGTTTCCAAAGACAGCCCCTTCAACATACATCCCGGGGCGGAGATCACAGGCCGGTTGTTTCCAATCAACCAACGCATCGAGGGTGTGTTCCATGTTGTTGATCTCGCTGGCCAAACGTCCAATCCGCGTAGAAACTGTTCGTTCCAAATCGGGAAAATAGAGCGTCACCGAATCGCCTCGATTGAGAAAGGAGGCATCCCGTTCTGGGAATGGAAGTCGGATGCGCAAGGATTTGCATTGCACGAGGGACAACAGCGGCATTTGATCGGCTGACAATTGGCCATTTTCAACCACCGCTCCGGGGTGGAGGTAGCGCGCTGCAATGACGCCATCAAAAGGGGCTGTGACATTCAAGAAAGCCAAGCGGTCATTGACTACTGACAACGCCGCCGAGGTCCGAGCAAAGGTGGCCTCCGCTTGTTCTAGGTCCGCCGCTGGAATCAAACCCGCTGCCCCTTTCATGGCTTGGGTCAATCGCTGCAACGCTTTATTGGCGACATCAGCCTCCACCTCAAGCGCTTGTTTCTCTCGGTTGAGAATGGGATTTTCCAATCGCACCAACACATCTCCTTTCTGGACAGCGTCTCCTTCGTCTACCAAGAAATCCGCGATGAAGCCCGACTCCAATGGCATCACCTCAACGGATTGAAGCGGTTCTACAATACCCACAACCGTCAGGGTCTTTTCGAAGTTGGCAAGCGTCGGCGTCACCACCTCCACCACTTGCATCGCCGCTTGGGCCGCACTCGTGGATGCCGGTGCCGGCGCGTCCGAACATCCGAATGCCAGCAAACCGATTGCCACCAGTGGACTCGTGTTGCAAAAATTGAATTCCCTCATGATTCTGAAGCGTTAAAGAGCCGGTAACCGGCAGGAACAACATACAATGTGAGCCAAGCCGCCATGATGGTGCCGCCCACGACGGCGAGCGCCAAGGGCTGGTTGATTTGAGAACCGCCCAACCCCCAAGCGGTGGGCATCAATCCCAATACGGTCGTGATCGCCGTCATCAAGATGGGACGAAGGCGCTGCTGAGAGCCGGCGACAATAGCCTCCTCCAATCCCATGCCATCACGACGCAAAGAATTGATTCGATCCACCATCAAGTTGCCATAGGAAACGGTAATCCCAACAACCATGATCGCTCCCATCAGGGCTTGGATACTCAAAGGAGTTCCCGTAATCCATAGGAGCGCGATCATTCCGGAGAGTGCCGGCGGAAAGGCCACCAACATCGCAATCGGCTGTTTGAAAGAGCGGAAGAGTGGAACGACAATGAGATAAGCAAAGAGCAGGGCGAGAACCAATCCCAATCCCAAATTGGAAAAGGAACTGCGCATCACCGCCACCTCTCCGTCAAAGTCCATGGAATACCCGCGGGGCAAATTGGCTTGGATACCCTCGAGGCGCCGCTCAATTTCGAGCGAGGTGCGCCCTATGTCCCGGCCATCGACGTTGGCATAGACATTGAAAACACGGGATAAATCGTGGTGGTTGATTTCCACCGCCGAGCTGCGGTTGCTGACCTTGGAGAAGGTCCGAAATGGAATGGGCTTACCTCCTTCGGCGCCTTGGACCAACACATGGCCGAGTACATCTTCCGAATCGATGGCATACTCCGGATAGGTGACACCGACATAGTAGTGGTTGCCGTTGCCCTCGTCGATCCAAAAGGATTTGTCAAAGGTGGCTGTGGAACTGAATGCAGCGACCATGTTCTGGATGGCATCCACGGGATCCACTCCCATGCGGGCAGCGCGTTCTCGGTCGATGTCCACCTCCTTGGTGGGTTGGTCCAAGCGTTGTAAGACGCGCGCATCTTGAATGCCTTCTACCAAACGCAAGGTGTCGCGCACTTGCCGGGCCAATGCCTCCAGCACCTCCAACTTGTTGCCTTTGATCCGCACGTCAATCGGCGCCGGCTTGCCTTCATTCAGGGCCGCCGTCATCAGTCCCCCGGAGTAAAAACTCATCTCGACGCCTGGAAACGCATCCCGGAAGAGCACCCTCAACTCCCGGGCGACCTCATCGGTCGCGCGACGGGCATTTTCATGCAACTGCAATCCGATGAACGCATCTTGGGTTCCGCTATTGGGCGTGTAGGCCGCGGGCAGGTCATAAAACACGCCGATGTTGGAAATGATTTGTTTCAAATCGTCCCCCACCGCGGCGCGTGCCATCAATTCCATTTCAGCGATCACCGCCTCCGAACTTCCAAGGGTCGCCCCTGAAGGCAAACGCACTTGAATTTCGAGCTGGCCCACATCTTCTTTCGGGAACAACTCAAAACCCGTTTGTGTCGCGCCCCATCCCGCAAAAGCCGTCAAGACGACCAACACGGCAGACAGGCGCAGCGGGCGCTGAATGGAACGCGTTAATCTTTCACGGTAGCGGGATTCTCGGCGCTCAAACCAGCGGTTGAAAGCAGATGTTTTGTTTTCTTCTGGACGCTCTCGGCCTTGCAGCAACAAGCCGGCCATGAGCGGGACAACGGCGATTGAAAACACATAGGAAGCCAACATGCAAGCCGTCACGGTCATGGCCAACGGACCAAACAAGTCCCGCGCGATGCCTGTGAAGAATAGGATGGGAACGAACACGGCCACAATGGCCAAGGTGGACGCCAAGACCGGACCGGCCATGGCTTTTGCGGCCGCTTTGGCTGACTCCATGGAGGAATCACCCGCTTGCATGCGGCGCTCGATGTCTTCCAACATCACAATTGCATTGTCCACGAGCAGTCCCAAAGCCAGCGCGATGCCGCCCAAGGTGATGCTGTTGAGCCCTTGCCCCATCGCATGTAAAGCAATCAACGCGGCGATCACGCTCATGGGAACGGACATCACGGCAATCCACGCGAAACGCGCACGCCCTAGGAACACCAACAGGACGAGGGCCACGAGCACGAGCCCACCCAAACCAGCGCCTACCAAACCGTTGATCGACCGACGCACATACGAACTCTGGTCAAAAATGACGTTGAGCTGTACATCATCTGGCAAACGTTCTTTTAATTTCGGAAGCGCCGCTCGAACCGCTTCGACCGCTTCAATTGTGTTGCTTCCAGATCGTTTGAAGATGGGCAGGTATACTTGATTCTTGCCGTCGACACGGACAATGTTGGTTTGGATGGCCGCGGCATCGGCAGCAAAACCAATGTCTTTGACTTGAATTGCCCGACCGTCCTTGACCGAAAGGACGATGTCGTTGAAGTCTTCGACTTCTTTGATCATTCCTTGCGCGTCGATGCTGTAGTTGATGTCTCCAATTTCTGCGATGC
Organism: uncultured Flavobacteriales bacterium; assembly: GCA_905478325.1. Classification (GTDB taxonomy): domain Bacteria; phylum Bacteroidota; class Bacteroidia; order Flavobacteriales_D; family Sanyastnellaceae; genus UA16. The sequence continues at coordinate 71,129 of CAJQIB010000010.1, forward strand.
CGCTCGGGATCATCGTCGTGTTGCGTTTGATCGCGTCGTTGACTTCGGTTTGTGTGAGGCCATAGGCTTCCAACATCACCGGGTCAACGTAGATGTGGATGCGGCGCTTGGTTCCACCATAGGCGGCTGGCGCGATGATGCCTTTGACTCCGCTGAGCATCTGCCGCAAGGCGTAATAGGCGACATCGTACAATTCCTTTCCGGACTTCTCATCGCTCGAGGCGGTGAGCAACATGAGCGGTGTCGAAGCGGTCGGATCAAACGGCTGCACCATCGGCGGAAGGGTTCCCGGCGGCTGGTAGTACATATCGCTCATGGCATACGCGGAGGTATTGGCCATGGCTTCCGCCGGGTCGATGTCCTCGCGGTAGTGGTTGGTGACGATGCTCACCCCCATCAAACTCTTGGATTCCTGCTTCAGGATCCCGTTGGACTGGCCAGTCCAACGCTCCATCCGACTCGTGATGTCCTTCTCAACAACCTCAGTGGGCATGCCGGGATAGAGGGTCAGGATCTGCATCGCAGACTTCCGGAATGCTGGCAAAATGTCCACCTGCATCCGCGGCACGACAACCGCACCCAAGATGACCAACGCGAGCAGCGCAACCGCTACGAAAAAAGGATTCTTAAAGGGACCTTGGATCATGCCTCCAAGGTCGGACGCGAAGTCGGGTGAATCGCGTAAAAACCCAGCAGTTACTCACAAATCATTCCACGAATGATCTGCTTCCGAAATGAGCTGTTGGCTGCAACGTGGGGTTTGACATCGCTGCCGAATAACTGCGGTTTTTGCGCTTACGTTTGTTCTTCAAAACAGCTCAACATGGATCTTTACGTGATTTTATTTGTCCTCTCTACGCTTTGGGTGGGTCCGTTTTGGTTTGCCATGCTCCTTCAGCCGGAAACCGCAAAAACGAAACAGTTGCTCGATGGCCCTTGGTTCTTCATCGGCCCCATCGCGATTTGGTTTCTCGTCATGGGCTTGAATCCACAAGGCCTCGCAGACTTCATGAACAGCGGATCTCACCCCGATGGGTTTTTGGCGGGGTTGGCGGAGGGGATGGGAACAAAAGCGGGAATTACCGCTCTGTGGGCACACGTGGTAGCCGGTGACATTGCTGTGACACGGTGGATTTGGCAAGACAGCCTGAAGCGACAGGGACGGCCGTGGGCAACACGAATTGCTGTCTTTTTTGGCGTGATGATGATGCCTTTGGGGCTCGCTCTTCACCTGCTACTTCGAAGCGGGAAACCCCGTGGCTAACGGCTAGGAATCCCGTGATTTCAGTCCCTTCGAATCCAAACGCAGTTTCTGAAAACACCGTTGCATTTCTCTTTGATTCGATTACCGGATACTCTGTATTCGGTCTGCTGCATTGTACCTAAAATCGGAGTGTACTGAAATGACGCGCTGTCCGGGTAGAGTATGACTGTAATGGTCGTGTCCACATGTAAAAAGCTATACGTCCCAGAATGTGCTTCACCTTTCTGAAATTCAAACGTGTAATATCCTGGGATTCCATCGGAGATATCCGCGTCCTCAAACACCATCAATTCCGGTCCGTTTTCTTCGCAATTGGAACATCCGCTATCAACGTCAATGTCATACGTCCCCAAGATTTTCTCTTGGATGGGTTTGCACCCAAACAAAGCAAGAGAGCAACTCAAAAACACGATCACGGATTTCATATTGCACAATATCGGGAACTCTCGGCGACCCGCGTGGTATTCGCTTCTGCTTCCAATGAAATCACACTCCTTGTATGGCGCACTTCGACTTTACACACGATGTCTCTCAGCAGCATGACATGAACAATCCCGAATGCATGAAGCGGTTGACCCCTTTACCAAAAACGGGAGACCGCATCGCTGCAATCTCCCGCTTGGTACCCCTAACGGGACAGTTCTCGAACTCTTTGTACGCCAACCTCGATGAATTCAAGGCTTTGAAGGAATCCCTCAAACGTGAGGGAATCTTCGATGAAACGTGGGAAACCCTTGTAATACCTCGTCGTGGCGCCTCATCTACCCTCCCTTACCGTCCTTAAACCATAGTAGTTAGCAGTAGAATGGCGAATATGACAGGGAAGAAATTCGGGGGAAGGGAGAAAGGAACTCCCAACAAACTGACGAAGGAATTACGTTCGGCTCTCAAGGACGTTCTGTATGATGAGATTGAACAGATACCTCATCGATTGGATAAGTTGGAGACCAAGGATCGATTGGAGTTATTGGTCAAGTTGATGCCGTATGTTTTCCCGAAGGTGCAGTCGGTGTCGCAATCGTTGGATGAGCCGATTGGGTGGTAGATTAAGAGCGGCAGGGAGCGTCAAGGGACGTTCTTGAATCACCTGGATACATCCGTCAATTCATCCTTGCACCGTTCATCAACCGCGTCAAACTAGGCCCATCAACGACATCAAAACCATCGAATAACGGGAGTGTGCCACGAACGATTGAAGGGCGTTGTAATGGCCTTAAAACGGCTTGATGAACGGCTTGATGCACAAGGAAGGAAAGACGCTCAAAGCGGAACCGATGACACCCCTATTCACCGCATTCCACCCCGCTCTGCGGGGGTCGCACGCTGAAAACAAGAGTTAACACAAAAGTACCAAAGGGACAAAGAATCAAAGGGTCAAGCCCCCCACAAGCCCCCGTTTTTAATCCCGAACGCAACGAACTGAAAAACCGTATCGTTGG
>CAJQIB010000011.1 GCA_905478325.1 uncultured Flavobacteriales bacterium
ATTTGTGAGCTGACGGAAAGGGGCTAGCTCAATCTTGTTGAGCCTAACGGTGTCATGCAGAATGGAAGGTAGGGTCAAGTGAGAATCCGAATCGGAGTCCCCGTGACCGGGGAAGTGTTTGGCTGTTGCCAATACACCAACATCCTGCATGCCCAATGCATAAGCTGTTCCAAGTCGCCCAACCCACTCGGGGTCTTCTCCAAATGATCGGCTGCCAATTACAGGGTTTTTGGCATTGCTATTGACATCGACAACGGGTGCGAAATTCACATGCACCCCTGCTGATCGCAACATGGCGCCTACTTCCTGTCCGAAACTTCGCGTTAAATCCAAGTCGCGTGATCCTCCGAGGGTCAATGCACGTGGCCAAGATCGCGTAGAGTCCAAGCGCATTCCCAACCCCCATTCTCCATCTGTAGAAACCAATAAAGGCACGGCAGAACGCTCCTGCAATCGACGCAATCGTTGGATTTGACCTGCAGGCGTTCCTTGCATGCAAATGACACCGCCAATTCCAAATTCAGTCACCCATTTTTCGGCTTCAGACCAACCCGTTGTATCGGCATGGGAGTACACGGGGGGCATCAGCAATTGTGCCATTTGCGCCCTCAGACTCATCTGTTCCATTACAGAGTCAGCCCACGCCTCATGCACTTCCGTTAGAAAAGGGGGGAGTTTAGCCGAAGATTCAAGATTCTCCTGTTGCCCATGGACACCGGTCAAGACCAAAAACGCCCAAAGCAAGCTCCAGATTCTTAACATCACGAAGGGGGCCTTCATTGCTTGCTCGAAATGGTTTTTTTCGCGTGGGAAAGCAAGAACTGGAATTGTTCTTCAATCGTGAGGTTGCTGTTATCTAAAACAATAGAATCTTCCGCTTGACGCAATGGCGCCACTGCCCGACTGGAGTCAATTCGGTCTCGTTCGATGATGTTGTTTCGCACCTCATCAAAAGAACTTGCAATGCCTTCACGCTGCAATTCATCCAATCTACGCTGGGCGCGGATATCAGGGTCAGAGGTGATGAAGAACTTCAGTTCCGCTTTCGGGAGAACAACCGTTCCAATGTCTCGTCCATCCATGACAACACCGCCTTTATCGGCCATACGTTGCTGAAGACGAACCAGTTTGTGACGGACAGCAGGAATCGCGGCAATCAAGCTCACCTTCCGCGCTACATCCATAGAACGAATCTCTTTTTCCACGTTAACGCCCCCTAAATGGACATCTGACGTTTCGCTTTTGTCATTGTACTTGAAGCTAATGAACATCCGATCCATGGATTGTTCAACGCGCGACTCCTCAATTTCATTTCCTTGTATCAGGCGCTCTCGCATGCAAAAAAGTGCAGCAGCTCGATACATGGCACCGGTATCGACATAAACAAAGCTCAATTCCTTAGCCAAGGATTTGGCCATGGTGCTTTTTCCAGCGGAAGAATGGCCATCAATGGCTATGTTAATACGGCTCGCACTCATTGTACTGCAAGATATAGCGAACGGAGGATTTATTGTGCCCTAAATATGCTCGGGTTGAAAGCAATTCCAAAATGGGTTGTCGAGCCAGCAAAATGATAGGTGTTCCGGGTGATTCTGAAGCGAAAGCGTTGAACAGAAAGGTCAAGCCCTAAGGCCAAACCATTGGTGCCCAATCGGCCCGCCGCTTGCATTTCTTTGCGTCTTCTGTAATCAAAACCGGTCATCAAGGTCAGTGCAGGACCGAGGCTGATAGCAGCACCGATTCCGACATGCCGCATCAACTGGTCCCCCAATTTAAACGTCGGGTTTTTAATGAGGTCGCCTGTCAAAAGATTCACGCTGTCGTCATAGGTTCCTGGAGGTGCCAAATCCCATGTCTCCAAATGACCGGCACGCAGATAGAGGGTGAAGGGAGCATTTCGAAACCCTTTGGTTATTCCTATCTGCACGTCTTTGGGCAGCGCGCCGCTGGGTTGTGTGCCTTCCAACCCGAATTGGTGGCCCAGACTTGTAACGCCTGCGCCAACGGCAATGTTTTTTTCTGGCCAAACCCCATGAATTGTGAGGTCTGCACCAAACATACCAGCGACTTCTCGATCCAGAGTGCGCATGCCGAAAAAGCCTTGTGCCCCAATAGACCACGTTGAATCAATGCGGTAGGACCAACCGGAATACAGGAGGTAGTCACCTCCATTGAACGTGCCCAAGGAGTTTCCTGCGGCATCCATTTCTTGGAAGGTTCCCATGTTCTGGAATCGCGCTCCAACCTGTCCATTAAATTGGCCTCCGGGCTTCAATGCATAGTTCACCGTTGTGAGGCTCATTCCTGCGAAATAGTCAACAAAATCGATGGTCAATTTGCGGTCCATCGAAGAATCAAGTAGTGCCACATTGTTGGCTGCGCCATGAGCATCAGGCTGCAAGTCGGCCATGATCCGTCCGCCAAGAGCCGCAGCCCGGGCGTCCGCTGGAATTTCAAAGACGAGTGATTCAGAGACCTGCGACCAACCTGTTGACTCCATGAGCCCAAGGGTGATGATGAGACTTAAAAAGCGAATCAGGGAGCGATGATTGGTACAGGTCATGGTTCAAGAAACGTTACTTCACTGCTTTTTCGTGTAACAAAGCGCGTTCAACAACTTCACGGATGTGCTTGACAAATGTAAAGGTGAGTCCTTTGATGTACCGGTCGTCAATTTCATCAATGTCTTGACGGTTCCGTTCACATAAAATGATCTCTTTAATGCCTGCTCTCTTTGCTGCCAAAATCTTCTCTTGGATTCCTCCGACAGGCAAAACTTGGCCTCGAAGGGTGATCTCCCCAGTCATGGCCAACGCTTTGCGAACCTTTTGTTGTGTAAATGCAGATACCATTGCTGTGATCATGGTGATGCCGGCACTGGGGCCATCCTTTGGAATGGCACCTTGTGGAACATGCAAGTGGACGTTGCGTTCGTTCAATTCAGCGGCATTGAGTCCGATTGATTCAGCGTTTGATTTGATCCACTCCAAGGCAATGATGGCGCTTTCTTTCATGACGTCTCCGAGATTTCCCGTGAGGGTCAATTTGCCTTTTCCAACCGTCAAAGAGGTTTCGATAAATAGAATATCGCCTCCGTTGGGTGTCCATGCCAATCCCGTCACGACCCCAGCGACGTCGTTGCCTTGGTACTGGTCCTTCTCTCGCGATGGGCCGAGTATTTTAGGTAAATCTTTCGCTTTAACTTCAGCTTCGAAAGCTTCATCCAGTGCAATTTCTTTCGCTCGATTTCGAATGATTTTGGTGATGCGTTTGTCCAAACCACGCACGCCACTTTCATTGGTGTACTGCTCCACAATTGCCTCTAGAGTAGCGACTGGAATTTTAATTTGCTCCCGGGTCAGACCGGTTTCCTTGATGTGCTTTGGAGCTAAATGACGTTTCCCGATTTGCACTTTTTCCTCGACGGTGTATCCCGTGACCTCAATGATTTCCATGCGGTCTCGCAAAGCGGGTTGAACCGAAGCAAGGTTGTTACACGTTGCGATGAACATGACCCGACTGAGGTCATAATCTAAATCGAGGTAGTTGTCGTGGAATGTGCTGTTTTGTTCAGGGTCCAAGACTTCCAACATGGCACTGGAAGGATCGCCATGATGATCGCGCCCCAACTTGTCAATTTCATCCAAGACGAACAATGGGTTTGAGGTCCCCGCTTTCTTCAAATTCTGAAGAATACGACCGGGCATAGCGCCGATGTATGTTTTGCGATGTCCGCGAATTTCGGCTTCATCGCGCATGCCTCCCAAACTCATTCGGACGTATTCTCGGTCGAGTGCTTTGGCGATGCTTTTTCCTAACGAAGTCTTTCCAACCCCAGGAGGGCCATAGAGACAGATAATAGGCGCTTTTAAGTCTCCCTTTATTTTAAGAACTGCAAGATGCTCGATGATGCGTTCTTTGACTTTTTCCAGGCCATAGTGATCCTCATCCAGCGTCTTTTGGGCATGATGGAGATCAAAATTATCTTGTGAATTGGCGTCCCACGGAAGGTCCAACATCAAATCAACATAATTGGCTTGAACACTGTACTCGGCTGACTGCGAGTTCATGCGCTCCAACTTCAAGATCTCTTTACCAAAGGCTTCTTTGGCGTGGTCAGGCCATTGCATGCTTTCAGCGCGCAACTTCCGTTCGGCAACTTCTTGTGCCTGCGGGTTGTTGCCCAATTCTTCTTGAATTTGCTTCAGTTGCTGGTTCAAGAAGTATTCGCGTTGCTGTTGGTCCAATTCGCCTTTGACCTTGGTTTGAATGTCTCGCTTCAAGGAAAGCATTTGCTTTTCTTTGTGCAGCAATTCCAGTACCCGACTTGCGCGCGCTCGAATGCCGGCAACCTCTAAAAGCGCTTGTTTTTCCTCTACAGGCGCGTTCATATTTGATCCGATGAAGTTGACCAAAAATGTCAGGCTTTCGATGCTTTTGATGGCAAACCCTGCTTCAGAAGGAATGTTGGGGCTGAGTTGAATGATTTCTAACGCAAGCTCTTTCAGGCTGTCCATAAGGGCCTTGTGCTGGTCGTCTTTTGGCGGGAGATTTTCGGCGTCGTATTCAACGACACGCGCCTTCATGTAGGGCTCTTCTTGAACGATTTCCGTCCATTTAAATCGTTTTTGACCTTGAAGAATCACCGTGTTTGAACCGTCGGGCATGCGAAGCATCTTGATCACTTTGGCGACCGTGCCGACTTCATTGAGGTCTGTTCCCACAGGGATTTCAATGTCGTCGTTCTTTTGACTGACAACACCAATGCGCTGCTCGTTTTTATGCGCTTCCTTAATGAGGCGGATTGACCGGTCTCTCCCTACAGTGATGGGAATGACAACTCCCGGAAAAAGAACAGTGTTGCGCAGGGAAAGCAGAGGCAAGGCCTCAGGCACTTCCTCCTTTTGCATGGCTTCTTCATCTTCTGGTGAAATCAGGGGTATGAATTCGTGGTCTGGGGATTCTGACAACATCCAGGTCTCATCTTCTTGCGCTTCTTCAAACATCTTCTAATCGTTTCAGTACTCCCGTTCAGTCAAACCCCGTGCCACTCGCATTTCAGACAATGTGTCAGGCAATCGTGTCACTTGAACTCCTTTCGCAAAAAACTGGAATTTTGAAATTCGAGCAGCCAGCGTTTTGCATCCTCATCCTTCCACGTATGTTGTCGGCGCTCCATGACCATGATCGCTGTCTCAACGAATCGTTCAAATTGATGTTCCGACCAACTTTCATCTCCGCCCCATGAGAAAGAAGGCACGTGTTTTGGGACGAACGAATGGCCGACAAGAACGCACCCATTGCCCACGATGGTTCCCGTATTGAACATGGTGTTGATGGCGCACTTGCTGTGATCGCCCATGATCAAACCGCAAAACTGAAGGCCGGTCGGCTGCATGGATGAGCTAGCGGCATCCCAAAGACGCACATCACTGTAGTTATTCTTAAGATTGCTGGTGTTGGAGTCGGCTCCCAAATTGCACCAATGTCCGATAACAGAATTCCCCAGAAACCCATCGTGCCCCTTGTTGCTATAGCCCAAAAGAACACTGTTTGAAACTTCACCTCCGATCCGACAATGCGGGCCGATTGCAGTAGCACCGTAAACCCGGCTCCCCATTTTAATGACGCTCTTCTCATCGAGAAGAAACGGGCCTCGAATATGCGAGCCTTCTTGAATTTCTGCATTTGGGCCGATGAAAATGGGGCCGTCTTCCGTATTCAAAGTGCTCGCGATAACCCGTGCCCCAGGTGCCATAAAGACCTGCGCGGTATCGCCAATAACGGTTGTGTGTGTCCCGTGCAAAGCGGCATTCCAAGATTCCGTCTTCCAATGCGTTTGAATCAAGGATGCCTGGGACTTCAAGGTCTTTCCGCAGTCAATGAAAAAGTCAGTAGGACGTGCAATCAAATGTGCCTCGCTAAACTCCATTGAATCCATTCGGCCGTCGGGTTCAAGCGGCTGGAAAAGCACAACTTCACCGCAGGTGAGCGACTGGCCAGATTTCAATTTGGACAAAATGGTCCATGCAGCCAAGTCCGGCACCCAGCGATCATTGACCGCTCCATGTGCCACTATTTGTTGAACATATTGTGCGTTCTCTTGTTCCATTGAGGACGAAGCGCTCGAAGCGATTTCTTTCCACAGGTGTTCAAGTGTGAAAGCTCCCCATCGCATGTGTCCTTTTTGATGAGGAAATGTAAAAGGGTACAATTGGTTCCAATGCGTGTCAGAGAAAAAGGTACATTGAATCATACCTCAAAAGTATGAAGCAAAAGAATGTTGATTTGACTGAAGAACCCACAATTGCGAACGCATGAAGAACGGAGGTGCGGCCCAACAATTTTCCATTAAAGATTTGGAGCACTTCACGGGAGTGAAAGCCCATACCATTAGGATGTGGGAACAGCGGTATGAGCTGCTCGATCCGAAACGAACGTCCACCAACATTCGACATTACTCTGGCGAGGACCTGAAGAAGTTGTTGAATGTGAGGTTTTTGATGGAAAACGGGTTCAAAATATCCAAGATAGCTGAGATGAAAGGGGCTGATCTCATCAGTCAAGTGGACCGGACGCAAGAGAGTCAAGGGCTTCAGTCCTCTATTTTTCATTCGCTGAAGCTGAGCATGCTTCATTACGATGAAGCCTTGTATCGTTCTGTCGTAGACGCATACACGGAGGAGCATGGTTTGGACCGTACCGTTTTGGATGTTTTTCTTCCATTTCTAGCACAAATAGGTGTGCTGTGGTTGACCAATTCCATTTGTCCGGCCCAGGAGCACTTCATTAGTAATTTAATGCGGCAATCGCTGCAAGCCGGTGTGGATCGCTTGTCCGTTCAATCGGACGAAGATCAAGCTGTTGTTGTGTTGTTTTTGCCTGAGCGAGAAACCCATGATATTTCTCTGCTCTTCGTTCACTACTTGTGTACCTTGAACGGGTACCAATCGATTTTTCTTGGTGCGAATGTGCCGTTTGAGGATTTGCTCAACGTAGCTGCTCAATTTCCCGAAGCCAAATTTGTCAGCTATTGTACGACGCATCCCTCTCCGTCGAATGCCCAAGATTATGTGCAAAAAGTGGAACGTCAATTTGTAGGCTCGTCGAACGAGTTTTACTTAGGAGGCAGGATGTTTGATGGCATAAAACCCACAACCAACGTGAAACTAGCGAAAGACGGTGGCTCTTTGGTCGGATTACTTTTCTCCTGAACTCCCCGCCTAGAGCGAGATCAGCGTAAATGTTTAATGATTTTATTAAAAAGTTAAACAATTTTTAGGTTGCAGGGATATTTTGTTTAATCTTTGCCTCAGAACGCTAAACAAAACGTCATGAGCTCAATCGAATTTAACTCGCTTCTAGTCGGAAATCGCGACTTCTTAAAAGGTTTTGCACTCGGGTTTACGCGTGACATGCAAGATGCTGAAGATTTGATTCAGGATACGATGGTGAAGGCATTGCGTTACAAAAACAACTTCAAGGAGGGTACCAACATCAAAGGCTGGTTGTACACCATCATGCGCAATATCTTCATCAACAATTACAAGCGCAAGAAATTTCAGAATACCATTGTTGATACGACGGAAAATCAGTTCTTCATCAATTCGAGCACACAAATGCAAGCGGATACAGTGACAACTGTCATCAACGAGCAAGACATTCGTGATTCAATTGACGGTCTCAAAGATGAATTCCGGGTCCCTTTCAACATGTTCGTGGAAGGCTACCATTATGATGAAATTGCGAAGGAATTGGGTATTCCGATGGGCACTGTGAAGAGTCGCATTTTCCATGCGCGCAAAAAGCTAGGCGCACAACTTTCGGAATTTAGAGACTAAGAACAAACAGCATGAGAAGAATGCAACCCTTTGGAGGGTGAGGATGTTGTAGAATTGTGTTATTATCGCATACTGCAGGTCTTCTTTTAATGCTCATTTCATGAATCCATCTTTTGGTCGTTCATTTTTAGTGCTAGTGTCAGTTGTGTTTCTTTCGCTCGGAGCAAATGCTCAGGTGCAGGTAGAATCGGGCTTGACACTGGAGCAGTATGTCAATGATATCCTATTAGGCAATGGCATTCAAGCGTTTAATATTACTTACACAGGGGGGTCAAACCAGCTTGGTTATCTGACGAACGGCGAAGATTCATTTTCCATCAATTCTGGTCTAGTCCTCAGTTGTGATGTTGCTGACAACTTGGGGTGTCCTGAAGACTTTGTAGCCTGCGACGGTTGCCTCGGGAATGGGTTCAACGACCCCGATTTGCTTGAAATTGCCAATTCAGTCCCGGGAATGATCGGAGAAAACTTCAGTGTCTCATCAGTGAATGACGGTTGCGTTTTGGAGTTCGACTTCGTTGCCGCCGGCGACACCGTAAGTTTTGACTACGTGTTTGGTTCGGACGAGTACGAGACTTGGATCAACACCCAATACAACGATGTGTTTGCGTTTTTCTTGAGTGGTCCGGGCATTACGGGATCGTATGACAGCCCTGCGGGTTTTCCGGACGGTTCAGTGAACATCGCGGGGGTTCCGGATACAGACCCCATTTTGCCGATTACCATTTCCTCGGTGAATTCAGGAACGAACCCAGAATACTATATTGACAATCAAGGAGGTGAGGATGTGTGTATCAATGGGTACACTGTGCCCTTCACGGCCATGCACGTTGTTGAATGCGGTGAGACGTATCACATCAAATTGGCGATTGCTGATGGAAGCGATACGGCCTTGGAGTCAGTGGTCGTTCTGGCAGAGGGATCCTTCCAATCCAATGCAGTCGTGCAGATTGATTTGTCCATCGATGTGGGCGGTCCGGATGCCAATATCATTTATGAGGATTGTGGCCAAGCGATTTTGACTTTTGAACGTCCTGTTGAAACGATCTTGGAAGTGCAAGAGATGGTTTACATCAACTACGGTAACAGCGAGGCGACCAATGGAGTTGATTACGGCCAGCCTCAATTGGATGGTTCGCTCTTGCCATTGCCGGATTCTGTTGTTTTTGAACCTTTCGTGAGCATTGTCTCCTTCATCTTGACAGCTGACATTGACATGATCGATGAAGGTCCAGAGCTGGTGGAAATGCAGATCGAAAATGTTGCGGCATGCAACGGGGGGGGCTTGACTACGTATTTTTCCTTTTATGTGGCGGAGAATCCACCGCCTTTTCTTGTGGAGGGGTATGAAACTGAAATGTGCATTGGGGATTTCTTAGAGATTGCTCCGATTGTAGAAGGGGGGTATGGAAATTACACGTACGAATGGCTTTGCAGTGGAGAAACGTATTCGCCATTGACCATCTCTCCAACGGAAGATTACAGTTGTGAAATCATTGTTGGTGATACATGTGGAATGCCCTCCCAAAGCGTCGTGATTGACGTGACGGTGTTGGATTTCCCCCCCTTGATTGCGTCGATTGATCAGGACTTAATTACGTTGGAGTGCAATGACACCCAAGATGTGACGAGTTCCGTTGAAGGAGGGGATTCTTTTTACACGTATGATTGGGAAGATGAAGATGGCAACAACTTGTTCCCCTCGTGGTGGGACCCGAGTATTTTGAGTTTGAGCACGTGGTCAGGTGCAGAAGAAGTCTTTCTGACTGTGTCGGATGGATGTGGATTCGAATCAACGGATAGTGTAGACGTTGAATATAACATTCCTGAGATAGTGGTGGATGTCCCGTCGACTTTAGATGTCTTGTGCAACGATCCTTTCTCAATAACCGCCTCAGCAACTGGAAGCGGGCCGTTCAACTACAATTGGCTGAATGGAAATACGTGGTTGAACTGGGGGCAGACGTTGAATTGGACGACCAGCAATGATCTGAATCTCACGTTGGAAGTGTCTGACGGCTGCGGACAAATTGAAGATGTTGAAATCGCGGTTATAGTGGAGGCTCCTGATGTAGAATTCACTTTGCCCCAAGGACTCATTGGGCCGTGTACAGAAGTGTTTGATATCGATTCTGATGTGACCAGCGGCTCAGGAGGCTATGTCTACAATTGGAGTCAGGATGGCGTGGCTTTGTCGGATAACGGCAGCACCATTGATGTACAATCATTTGACACAACCACCATTTCACTGACCGTCAATGATGGGTGTGGTCAAAGTGCCTCAGCGAGTACCGTTGTGGTGATTGACAACCCTCCTTTGGTCATTGAATTGGGAGTGGATCTGTATGCCAGTTGCATCGACAACACCAACATTCCTGTCGAGATAATCAGTGGAGCGGGAGCATATGATTATGCTTGGTTTGTGAGCGGAGAACCGTATGACTTGGGTTCAAACATCGTGTTGCAATCGTTCGGCACGGTGCCTGTGTTTGTCAATGTAGAAGACGGTTGTGGCGGTAGTGCCTCCGATTCACTCACGTATCACATCCCGGACATTCCTTTGGACATTGAAGTGACCCCTTCAACCGTCATTTGTGCGGGAGATGGAATCTCGTTGGAGGCTTTGGGTTTAGGAGGAGAAGATGGTTTTGTTTATTACTGGCCAACGTTGGATTCATATGGTCCAACCCAGTATGTCACGCCCACTCAGGCGGCTACATATCCTGTGGTTGCTACAGATATTTGTGGAGATATGATTGATACGTATTCAACGATTGAGGTCCAGTACTTGTTCAGCGATTTCGTCGTCAGTGCCATAGAGACTGATGAGAATGCATACCAATTTCGAGCAACACCAAGCCCTGCTGAGCCATACGAAGGCGCCTATTCCTATGACTGGGATTTCGGAGATGGAGTGCATTCTGATGAAGCGATTACGGAGCACACTTTTGACGGGTTAAGCGATTATACCGTCTCATTGGAAATCATGAGTTTTGCAGGATGTGTGGACAAATCCTTTACGGTTGTTCGCGGTCCAGTATTGCTCTATGTTCCAACTGCTTTCACACCGAATAACGATGGAATCAATGACGCCTTTCAGGTCATTGGTAGTCAAATCATGAACTACGAGATATGGATCATGAACCGATGGGGGGAAATGGTTTTTCATAGTGAATCATTGGATGAGGTGTGGTTGGGAGACATGCAGGGAGGCACCCATTTTGCGGAAAATGGTATCTACAATTGGGTCATTCGACTGAAGGGATTCAATACCGACGCTGAAGAATTTTCTGGCACATTGCAATTGATGCGCTGAACTGAAGACCCTTTTTGCAGTTTGGGAGCGGAAACCAAAGTCGATTGAGAGGAATTTGACAGCGCTTGCTTAGCGATTGAAGCGTTCTTAAGTGTATTTTGCACACATGAATACACAGACCAAAGAATCGGGAGGGATTTCCTTGCGAGCTCCGTTTATTATTGTAACCAGTTTGTTTTTTATGTGGGGATTCATCACCGTCATGGTGGATGCATTGATTCCCAGATTAAAAGATGTTTTTGAACTGACATTTCTTCAAGCAGGATTGGTTCAGTTTGCATGGTTTGCAGCCTATGGCCTTATCAGTATTCCAGGAGGAAACCTCATCGAACGCATTGGCTACAAACGCGGAATTTTAACCGGTTTGGGGCTTGCTTCTCTGGGCTGTTTGCTTTTTTACCCCGCCGCTGCTACGCGAATGTATCCTTTGTTCCTGTTGGCGCTGTTCGTAGTAGCCGGAGGGATTACCATATTACAAGTTGCCGCCAATCCTTACATCTCTGTATTGGGCTCCCCTGAAAAGGCGTCAAGTCGGTTGAATTTAGCGCAGGCATTCAATTCGTTGGGTACCACCATTGCTCCGATTGTAGCAGCGAGTTTCTTGTTGAGTGACAAGATTCTCAATTCAGACGAACAGAGTGCGCTAACGGAGTCAGCCTTGGATGCTTACCGTGCTGCTGAGGCTTCTGCTGTGCAAGGTCCATTCGTGGCTTTGGCAGTCGCTTTTGGGGTGCTGGCATTGCTGATGGGAATGAGCAAACTGCCCCGTATTCTCGGAGGTTCTTCTCGAGGGGGATATGGAAAGGTTTTGCAGAACAAGCGCTTGGTTTACGGAGCGATTGGAATCTTTGTTTATGTGGGAGCTGAGGTCGCTATCGGTTCGTACATGGTCAATTATGGTTTGGAGTTGGGAGTGGATCAAATCATCCGCGACAGTGCCGTGTTGTCATCCATGGCATCACTTGCTGCGAGTATTGGAGGGAAGTCTTTGGCAGGAATGGACACCAAGGGGCTCATTGGAGCTTTGTTGACCTTCTATTGGGGAGGAGCCATGATTGGTCGATTCATCGGTTCAGCGGTCATGAACCGGATGGCGCCACAAAGGCTGCTTGGATTTTTCGCCCTGTGTGCAGCAGCGATGACCATTCTCAGTGTCTCTAGCACGGGGGTAACAGCCCTGCTCGCACTTCTAAGTGTAGGGTTATTCAACAGCATTATGTTTCCGACCATTTTCACGTTGGGAATTAGTGAATTGGGAGATTTGAAGCCGCTTGGAAGTGGGGTTCTGTGCACAGCAATCGTCGGAGGCGCCATCATTCCTCCAGCGGTGGGTGGTTTGGCTGATCAATTTGGCTTTTCGCTCGCTTTGATTTTACCCGTTTTATGCTATTTCTACATCCAGTATTACGCCATGCGCGTCGCACGGGACTGAATTTTGAGTAGATGTGCACAAATTTCCTTAAGAAAAGGAAATTCTTTTTGCACTTAGTCAACAAATTAAACTGTTTTGGTGTTCTTTAGCCGAAGCAACTGAGTCGAATCCTCGATTCACGGAGAATATAGATTGTTATGGCTCGAAAAAAGCGAGAGAAAGAATTGCAACCCAATATTAAAGTTCGTCTTGACCGACGAACGGTGATCACTGTGCGTGACCACGATAAATTGGCGTTCTGGAAAGAGAAGTATCCTTTGATGGAAATTATTGAAGAATAATGAAAGCGCACTGTAGCAACTGATTTGCTATACGAATCCGCATAAAAAAGCCGGCCTATATGGGCCGGCTTTTTTGATGCCTTGTGTTTTGGTTAGGCAACTTCCTCCTTTTTCCATGGTGCAAAAGCAAGTTGCTCGCGTCCTTTCTTCGTCAAGGCGTAGCCGTTCTTGTTTTGAACCATTCCATCGAGGTACAAATTTGTAATGCGCTCACCAATTCGAGCTTGGCCAACGCTGAGGTCAGTGTCGGCTTCAATGCGCTTCCAAAAATTGCGTTCGAGCACGGCCAATCGGATGTGGGCTTGCTGCTCTTGCTTGTATGTATGGACAATGTCCAAAACCATATAATCGTATTTATCCATCTGAAAGGCTTGTAGGGTGATAGTTGATTGTCGTGTGTGCAAAGTACCCGACGGTTTCGACTTCTGGGCTACAAATGTTAAATGAAATATGAACGAATTGTTAACGAGTGAACGGCCTTTGTTGGAAACTTGTGAATTGCTATTTCCTGAGGAGTTTATGGGGATTGCAACCATCTTTAAACCAACGAGGTAGCTGACTTTTAGTTTGCGTAGTCATTGCCACTTGGATTCGATCGATCTCCGATATGAAGGGGCGATACCTATCCGATTGGATCGATTTCAGGACTCCAGGTGCCCTTGATGGTCGCATGCTTCTTCAAGTAAGCATCCAAAATTTCCATGTAATGTGCCCGTTCAATCTCCCGAGCTCCGAGTGTCGCCAAATGTGGGTTCTGAACTTGACAATCTATTGGGCCAAAACCGCGTTTTTTCGCCCACTGTACCAAATGAATGAATGCGACCTTAGAGGCGTTGTTCATGAGAGAAAACATACTTTCTCCGAAAAACATGCGGCCAATCGAAATGCCATAAAGTCCGCCGACAAGCTCGCCGTTGTGCCATGTTTCCACTGAATGTGCCAGGCCGAGTCGATGAAGCGCCACATAGGCTTCTGTAATTTCCTCTGAAATCCAGGTGCCTTCGCCTTCTCTGCGGATGTCTCCGCACGCGCGTACGACCTGTTCGAAGCAGGTATCCATGCGGATTTCAAAAAGCCCTCGATTCAGGATGTTCCGCATGCTTTTTGAAACATTCAGTTCTTCCAAATGAAGTATGGACCGTTTCTCTGGGGCCCACCAAAGGATGGGGTCTTCTTCGCCGTACCAAGGGAATACGCCTGCTTCGTACGCTGCAATCAGACGTGCTTCGGACAAATCCCCTCCGACAGCCAGAAGTCCTTCCCACGACTCGTGAAGCGGGGGGAAGGAGAGGTCATCGGTCAAGAGAGCGATGCGAGGTTGGTTGGATTCAGTCACGCTGTACAAATTCAAAATCGAAGGTACCGCTAACAAGGGAATTGTGTGACCTTTGTTGCATGAAGGAGCTTGGGCATGTTTTGCGGATCGCACTGCTTGAAAGTATAGGGGCGAATGGCCTGTTGGCGGCATCCAATGCCGAGCATGCCATGCCATTTACGAGACCCTCGCGTGCCATGGCTGAGCAAAAGGGGGTTGAAATACGGTTTGCTGCGGTGCTTTTGGCTATTTACCCCATGCAGGGGTCGTGGCATGCTTTGCTGATGCAGCGGACAAAATACCCCGGAGTGCACAGCGGTCAAGTTTCCATTCCTGGTGGAGAACGAGAGGCGGTGGACGCAAACTTGATGGAGACGGCCAGAAGAGAATTCGAAGAGGAGGTGGGAGTAGACGTCCCTTCAGAAATCATATTTGGCCCATTATCTGAACGCTTCATTCCTCCCAGTCGTTTTGCCGTATCTCCTTATCTAGCCATTCTTCCACAACGTCCACAGTGGAACATCGACCCCATAGAAGTCGACTCAATTATTGAGTTTAAAGTGGATAGCTTATTGACTGATCGGGCCATGCGTCCCGTTAAAATGGAGGTGTCTCCAGGGCTGTTTCATCCCATGCCGGCTTATCCCATTCAAGGAAATGAAGTCTGGGGTGCGACGGCTTTGATTTTAACGGAATTCATGGAACATTGGAAACAACTACCAGAAGCGATGCGCACCATGCAGTGAGCGTTATTCTCTACCTTAAATTTGCGGCATGAATGGCATTTCAGCACTTTTCTCAGCAAAGGAGTCAGAGGTTCTCACAGCGCTTGAGGAAGCAAAAGAATCAGGGGATATCCAATGGGTGCGCCCATTGATGGAAGTATTTCGGGACCATCCAGCAGACGCTGTTCGAACCGAAGTGGCATCGATGTTAAGTGCCTTGAAAGTCTCTGCGGCGTCCGATGTCTTTGCAGATGCGTTGGAAGACCCCGAATTTGAAACGGTTTACGCAGACATTCTCGGGTTCATGTGGAGCTCTGGGTTTGTTCCCGAAGAGTCCTTGCGAAGGGTTGCAAACTGCGCTGTAGAGGGTGACTTTCGCACAGTTGTTGAAGCGCTCACATGGATTGAAGAATTGGAAAATGTGCACGATGAGAACCAATTGATGGACGCCATCCTGCTGATTCGAGGAGCACTCGAAGAAGGCAAAAACGCCGATGCGAAAGGACTCTATGAAGTCATACTGTCGACGCTGTTGTCGTTAGAACGAGAGCAGTAGTTCACGTTTGCATCACCCCGACGGTGAAAGGCGTGTCTAAAGGCGCATGGTTGGCCGCTTCAATGCCTTGAGCAATCCATTCACGGGTCGTATTGGGGTCAATGACCGCATCGACCCAGAGTCGAGAAGCGGCATAGACCGGTGATGTCTGTTCTGTATATCCTCTAGCGATCCGATCGTATAACTCCTTTTGTGCATTTTCATCCGGGGTTTCCCCTGTTTTTTTCAGTCGCGCTACTTCGATTTGTTGCAGCACTTTGGCCGCCTGTGTTCCACCCATAACGGCAATTTGAGCCGAGGGCCAAGCAACAATAAGTCTCGGGTCATAGGCTTTCCCGCACATCGCGTAGTTTCCAGCACCATAGCTGTTTCCAACCACCACAGTAAACTTCGGAACGATGGAATTGGCGACGGCGTTGACCATTTTCGCTCCGTCTTTGATGATGCCTCCATGCTCGCTGCGCGATCCGACCATGAAACCAGAGACGTCCTGGAGAAAAACCAATGGTACCCCTTTTTGATTGCAATTCATGATGAAACGAGCCGCCTTGTCGGCACTGTCAGAATAAATGACGCCGCCAAACTGCATGCCATTCTTTTTGGATTTGACCAAATTGCGTTGGTTGGCTACAATGCCGACGCTCCACCCATTGATTCGAGCGTATCCGGTGATCAGAGTTCTTCCGTACTCTTTCTTGTATTCTGTGAAGCTGCCGGCATCCACCAAGCCATCGATGAGATCTCGCCCTTCATACGGCTGTGATCTCTCCGACGGAAGAATGGAACAAAGATTTCGTCCTGCGGGCTCTTCACTTTTCTCGCGACTGAATCCAGCAGTTACGCTGGGTGTTTTCAAATGAGAAACCAATTGTCGAATCGTCTCCAAGGCCTCTTCATCGTTTTCACATTGGTAATCTGTAACACCGCTGATGGAGCTGTGCGTTTCGGAACCACCTAGTGTCTCATTGTCCACGTCCTCACCGATCGCGGCTTTTACCAGATAGCTTCCTGCTAAAAATATGGACCCTGTTCCTTTGACTATAAGCGACTCATCGCTCATAATTGGCAGATAAGCCCCGCCTGCAACACACGACCCCATGACTGCCGCAATTTGCGGAATCCCCATGGCGCTCAAGCGAGCGTTGTTCCGAAACATCCTTCCGAAATGTTCTTTATCTGGGAAGATTTCATTTTGCATCGGCAAGAAAACGCCCGCACTATCCACCAAGTAGATGATGGGAATCCGATTTTCCATGGCAATTTCTTGCGCTCTCAGGTTCTTCTTTCCGGTAATGGGAAACCAGGCGCCGGCTTTGACAGTCGCATCATTGGCCACGGCGATCACGAGCCTTTTGTGTATCCGCCCAATTTGCACGACCACTCCTCCTGCAGGGCACCCTCCATGCTCTTCATACATGCCTTCTCCCGCCAAGGCCCCAATTTCCAAGGGCGTGGTGTTTGGATCAAAAAGCTTGCTCAGACGTTCCCTCGCGGTCAACTTTCCTTTGGCGTGCTCTTTTTCAATGCGTTTGATTCCACCGCCTTGGGCGGCCGTATCTGCTTTCTTTGAAATCTGAGCCCACAAGAGACGCATTGCGTCTTCATTCTGATTGTGCTCAACGGATTGGAGGTTGTCCGATTTTGCCATGTGTCAAAGGTACGCTGAGAGGTACCTTTGTTGAATGAAGCCGAAGCTCCGAATCATTTCAGCAGCTGGAATCTTAGTCTGGATCAGCGCCTTGTTCCTATTGGCAGGATGTGTTCGTCCAGTAAAATCAGCCATGACGGGTGCGTTTGAAGTGGTAAAAGCTTCCTATGCTGAGGGGTTTTATTGGAGAAGCTGGGAAGATGGGGATGTCAAACGAACCTGTTTGGAAATTGTCTCACCGGGTGATTCCGTGATTGTAGCGACGGTCTATCGAGACTCCATATCGTGGATGTCTGATGCAATGCGGGGTGTGACCGCAGTTGTCATTGGACCTGTTGAACGGGGGGTAGCCACCTTGAGTACCACACATGTCGCCTTGATTTCTTCGTGGGACTCGGCCTGTGTTCATTGGTCTGGTGGAGCGTATGTTGATTTCATCCGTTGGCAGCCTGCGCTCGATAAATTGGCTCGAGGAGCAGCACATGATATTGGAGGAGAACCTGAAGTCGACCGTGAGAAACTGGTGTCCTTGGCTCCGGCTGTTTTGACAATCTATCCCTTTGGCGATCCACTGCAAGGAGTCAACTTAAGGCAGCGCGTACCGGTCGTTCCGATCATGGAGTACTTGGAATCACAACCGCTAGGAAGGGCTGAGTGGATGCGGGCTATGGGGTGGATGATGGGGGATTCTGCGGCGAGACAATCGGATTTGAAGTTTTTGGAAATTGCGGAGACGTATGAGCGCTTGCGTCATGCAGTGGCTCAGAAGGCAGGAAAACCGCGAGTCTTTACAGGAAGTGTGCAACAAGGGACATGGCATGCTCCTGGAAGCACGAGTTTCATAGCGACGTTGTTAGAAGATGCAGGGTTGACCTATATCTTGGATTCTGATTCTGGCCGGGAGAATGTCGAGGTTGCCTTGGAGGAAATGGTGGTTCTGAGTCAAACCGCTGATGCGTGGGGGATGGTAACGCATCACCCCGGTCAACTCAGCCGTTCGGCATTTTTAGAGGCTGATGAGCGCCATGCCATGCTTTTGCCTCCTACCCAACAGGTGTTTGTGGCCAATACCGCCAACTGTGATTATTTTGGAATGTGGGTGGCCCGACCTGATGCCATGCTCGAAAACTTAGTGGCTTTGTTTAATGAAGACTACACCTGGTCGCACGATTTTCAACCTTGCTTTGAATGGATTCCAGAATGACGGCGAAGCAACTTTGCATGGCAATTGGGGTGGGCATTTTGATTCAAGGTGCGCTGCACCTCGCATGGGGCCCCATTTCGATTCAATGGCTGAATGCCTTGAGTACTTGGAGCAACCCGTCCACGACTGATTCTTTGGTTTTCTTTCATGTACGCTTGCCCAGAGTGTTGACTGCAATGGCTGCTGGAAGCGGTTTGGCATTGTCGGGACTGCTGCTGCAAACGTGGTTTCACAATCCTTTAGCGGGGCCTTCTGTTCTTGGCATTAGCGCTGGGTCAAGCTTGGGAGTTGCCGTGATCATATTGACAGGATTGACGTGGGGCTGGTGGGGAGTGACCACTGCCGCAGTAGGAGGAGGCATGCTCACGTTGTTGCTGATATTAGCGGTTTCGCGCAGATTTCACGGATCGGCTACATTGCTCATATTCGGCTTGATGTTGAGCTATGTTGTTGGTGCCGTGGTGACCGTGTTGCAGGCGGAGGCCGCTCAAGATGCTTTGCAACAGTTTGTATTTTGGGGAATGGGAACATTTGGTCAGGCCCCGTTGCGTATATCAGGACTGATGCTGTTGATGGTGGCCATTGCTGGAAGAATGATATTCTTGAGATCAAGAGACTTGGATGCTTGGACATTGGGCTCCATTACGGCGCAGAGCATGGGGGTTGATGCAAAGAAACTCAAGTATTCCGTCATTGGAATCACAGGCGTTTTAGCCGGAATCATCACGGCTGTTTGTGGGCCGGTGGCTTTTTTAGGATTGGCCACGCCCCATTTGGTTCGTTTGGTCAGCGACGAACGCAGCCACCGACGCCTGATTCCTTTGACCATTTTAATGGGGGCGTTTATCGCACTTCTGGCCGATTGGGGTGTTCGCGCTCCTGGCATTGACGGTGGGGGGTGGCCTCTCAACGCAGTACTGTCGCTATTGGGTGGTCCCATGGTGGTGTGGGTTTTGCTCAGAAAAACATGGAACGCATGAGTTTGAATGCAACGCCTTTTTCCATTGAAATGGAGGAACTGGTCATTGGTTACCGCAATGCGCCTCCTTTAAATAGTCCGTTTTCAGGACGATTTGAAGGTGCGGGAATTCATCTTGTGGCGGGGCGTAACGGCTCAGGTAAAAGTACCCTGATCCGAACATTGGCCGGCTTGCAGCCTCCGGTATCTGGCAGCATTCTCTGGGGAGAGGATGACCTGTCTCAGATAGCGTCGAATGAACGGGGGGAAGGCATGGCTTTTATGGCGAGTACACCTCCTCGGACATCGGGATTGCGTGTGGAGGAAGTGTTGGAGTTGATGCAGCCATCGCTTGAATTTCGGGATAGAACACTTCAGCAAGTGGGTGCACAAGAATGGCTCGATCGTCGGCTCTCGTCACTCAGTGATGGCCAAGCCCAACGGGTGATGCTTGCCCGCGCTCTGCTTCAAAATACACCGTGGATTGCGCTTGACGAACCCACAGCATTTTTAGATGCTCCTTCGCGCACTGCGATGTGGAAAACATTGCTTCAGTTGAGCGAATCAGGAGTTGGCCTCATCTTGGCAAGTCATGATTTTCGTTTTCTCGAAGGCAAAACGGCTTTGAGCTCCGTTCACGCCATTGCTTCTTCGGGGTGGCTTTCGCTTGATCGATTAGGACAGGCCTCAGATTGGGAATCGTGTTTTTGATTTCTTTTTCTCAATGATTGGCGCCCCATTATGTTTTGAGGTTTGCTGGGTGTCTTAATTTTGCGCTCAAATTATAGCTATGCCCCCGTTGTCTAGAGTCCTTATTACGCTATTCTTTCTATCCTCCATTTTGGGTGCAGTAGAATGGATGGCTTTTCGATTATTGAAACGAAAGTTTGAGTTGAATCACAATTGGGAGGCTTGGAGTCGTTTCTGGCTGGTGGCGATCGGGTTGATCTGGATTGCTTTTATGGTCAACGCCTTTATGTGGCCCACATGGAGAGCGACCCACCCGCGTTTGTTGTCATTTCTATCGGTTCTGTTTTTTGTTGTCTTCATTCCCAAGCTGGTCATGGCCTTTTTTCAGCTTGTTGATGACCTGCGTTATCTGGTGCAATGGGGCGTGGTTCAAACCGGAACGAGCGATCGGCCCATTCCAAGATCTTCTTTCATTGCGACTTTGGGTCTGGGGGCTGCTGGAATCACGTTTTCATCGTTTCTGTATGGAGTTGTTTGGGGGAAATATGCCTACCGTACAGAACGATTGAAAGTGGCCATTCCTGGATTGCACAAGGCTTTTCAAGGTTTGCGTGTGGTTCAAATTTCAGATGCGCATTTGGGCAGTTTTGCGGATACGCCGGCACCCGTTTTGGAGGCGTTGGAGAGCATTGCATCGCTTAAGCCAGACTTGATTTTGTTCACGGGGGACCTGGTCAATACGGATGCCTCTGAAGCGGAAAAGTGGATTGGACCCTTTGCAGAACTAGCGGCTCCCATGGGCAAATTCTCGATTATGGGAAACCATGATTATGCTGACTATGGTCCGTTTACGGACGAAGAGCGAGAAGCAAGTCGCCAGCGTTTGTATGAAATTCATGAGGAGATGGGTTTCAACCTGTTGCTCAATGAGCACGTTCATTTGGAGCGTGAAGGCCAGCAACTGGTTTTGTTGGGCGTAGAGAATTGGGGGAAGGGATTTCGAACGAGTGGAGATTTGAAAAAAACCATGGCCGGGAGCAACTGTGAGGAGCTCCCCACCATCCTGATGAGCCATGATCCCACCCACTGGGCTGAAGAAGTCAGGGATGGCAAAGCACCTGTTGAATTGACATTGAGCGGACACACGCACGGAATGCAATTCGGTATTGAAATCCCGTGGTTGGGTATCCAATGGTCTCCGAGTAAATGGCGGTATGAACACTGGGCGGGATTGTATGAAGCAGCCGGGCAACAGCTATATGTGAATCGAGGATTTGGCGTTTTGGGTTTTCACGGACGCGTGGGCATGCCGCCTGAAATCACCTTGATTGAATTGGAATCTGCTGAACGGGCGTGACGCAGTATCTTCGCGTTCTGTAAGACGGGTTTAAAGATGAATCCGACCTTTCACTGCAGTCTTTATCTCTAGAATCCTCGCTCCCATGTCAGACGACAAAAAAGTAATTTTTAGCATGCACAAAGTCAACAAGGTGACCCCGACAGGGAAGCACATCTTGCGTGACGTGACTTTGGGCTTTTATCATGGTGCGAAGATTGGAATTCTCGGCGCCAACGGTTCGGGAAAATCCACGGTCATGCGGATCATTGCCGGTTTGGATGATGCTTACACGGGTGATGTGACCTGGTCTCCGGGTATTACGTTGGGGTACTTATCTCAAGAACCGGATTTAGACGAGGAAAAAACCGTTCGTGAAATCGTCGAAGAAGGCACCCAAGAAATTGTGGATGTTCTCAAAGAATATGAGGAGATCAATGCCCGGTTCATGGATGAGGAAATCTTGAATGATCCTGAAAAGATGGACGCATTGATCAACCGTCAAGCGGAAGTTCAAGATCAAATCGATGCATTGAATGCGTGGGAGCTGGACACCAAATTGAACATCGCCATGGACGCTTTGCGCTGTCCTCCTGACGATGCCAAGATCGGATCCCTCTCAGGTGGTGAACGTCGTCGCGTCGCGTTGTGTCGCCTTCTTTTGCAACAACCAGACGTGCTTCTATTGGACGAGCCGACCAACCACTTGGATGCAGAGTCCATTGATTGGTTAGAGCAGCATTTGGAGCAGTACACAGGCACCGTATTGTCCGTAACGCACGATCGGTATTTCTTGGACAATGTGGCCAAGTGGATTTTAGAATTGGATCGAGGAGAAGGCATTCCATACGAAGGAAACTACCAGTCTTGGCTGGAGCAGAAAACCAAGCGTTTGGCGCAGGAAGAGAAGCACGAGTCGAAGCGCCGAAAGGAATTGGAACGGGAATTGGAGTGGGTGCGTCAGTCGCCAAAAGGCCGACGTGTCAAGAACAAGGCCCGTGTCAACAACTACGAGGAAATGCTTGCTGATGGGACGAATGAGAAGGACGCGCGTCTATCTCTTCCCATCCCCAATGGTCCGCGATTGGGCAACTTGGTGATTGAAGCCAACAAACTTCAAAAGGGCTTTGGCGATCGCTTGCTCATCGATAATTTGAGCTTTTCACTCCCTCCAGCAGGAATTGTGGGTGTGATTGGGCCAAACGGAGCGGGTAAAACAACGTTGTTCCGCATGATCATGGGTGAAGAAAAGCCAGATTCTGGTTCATTTAAAATCGGTGACAGCGTAGTGACCGGTTATGTCGATCAGCGGCACGCGGCAATCGATGAAAATAAAACGGTGTGGCAAGTGATCAGCGGAGGCCATGACCAGCTTGAAATTGGCGGTAAGCTGTTCAATAGCCGGGCGTATGTTTCCAAGTTCAACTTCAACGGTACGGACCAACAGAAAAAATGTGGAGTGCTGTCTGGTGGTGAGCGCAACCGAATGCATTTGGCCATGACGCTGAAAACGGAAGCCAACGTATTGCTGTTGGACGAGCCGACCAACGACATTGACGTCGACACGTTGAGAGCGCTTGAGGAAGGCATTGAGTCATTCGCTGGCTGTGCGGTGGTGATTTCACACGATCGATATTTCTTGGATCGTATTTGTACGCACATTTTGGCTTTTGAAGGTGATTCTCAGCTGTACTGGTTCGAGGGGACTTACGAGGAGTATGAAGAAAATCGCAAAAAGCGATTGGGCAATTCAGGCCCGCAGCGATTGAAATACCGCAAGCTTGTCCGCGGATAAAGGCATCGGACGTTTTGCGCCCACTCCCTCGGGAAGGCTGCATTTTGGCTCCATGGTCGCGGCGATTGGGTCATGGCTTGATGCACGGAGTCGGCAAAGTCAATGGATGGTGCGCATCGACGACTTGGACCCACCGCGGGTGGTGTCTGGAGCAGCGGATGACATCTTGCGGACGTTGGAGGGATTTGGGTTGACGTGGGACGGACCGGTTATTTACCAAAGTCAACGGAATCATCGTTACCAAGAGGCGTTAGAGACCTTGATCGAAAATGACGATGTGTTCCCTTGTTTTTGCAGCCGCAAGAACCTCGAAGGAGCGCGGGTATATCCGGGTACATGCCGCAATCGTAAGGACCAAAATGGAAGAACCTGGCGCTTCAGAGTAGGAGAGGGATCTGTGGAGTGGTCGGATCAATATGCGGGCCAGCAGCAAGTACAGCATGCAACGGAATTGGGTGATTTTTTGGTTCGAGGGGTGGAAGACGTCTTTAGCTACCACCTAGCGAACGTTGTGGATGACGCCGATTTTGGCATTACCCATGTCATCCGAGGCGCTGATTTGATTGAATCAACGGGTTGTCATATCCTGTTGCAGCGCGCCTTGAGTTTCAGGCCGATCCAATACGGTCATCTGCCTTTAGCGCGGTCACAAGACGGGGTCAAATTGTCGAAGCAAACCCATGCTTTGCCCATAGAAGTGGCGGAAGCATCTGATTGCATTCAACGCGTGCTAGAGCATTTGGGCGTTGTAGCCGTAGAATTGGATGATCCAGCGATCATGTTGGCTGCTGCGTTGAGTCGGTGGCGCCAATCCGGGACATTCAATCTAGGAGCGCTTCGATGACGTCCACCATGGCTTCAAACTCCTCCGTTTCGAACAGGCGTGTCAAGAAAGCAATCTGGCCTTCCTGATCGACAACAACGTTGCGCGTTACGCCCGATTTGGGCGCGGCAATGGAATAAAACACCTGTCCATCAGGGTCCGGAGCTATGGGATAGGTGATCTCCATCAATTGAGCGAAATCCGCTACCTTCTCTCTTGGTTCATCCAGGTCAACACCCAAGAGAACAAAGTCATCGTCCTTAAAACGTTGCCAAACAGCCGTTTCCAAATGCGGCATTTCCTTGCGGCAGACGCCACACCATGAGGCCGTGAACTGGAGCACATAGGTCGTGCCCAACAGGGAAACGTCGGTGTGTTCTGTGCCATTCAAATCCGTCAGGCTGAACGCGGGTACGGGGTCTCCGACTTGGACAATGTAACCGCGGTCATCGAGCGCACTCGGAAGCACCTCCTGGGCTGTACTGAAAGCGAAAACAAAAGAGCAGCACAGCAAGAAACAAAGTGATTTTATTGACATGGTCCTAGATTTCGAGGCGATGGACAGGGGGAATCCGATTCAGAACGTACACGCGTGCGCTGAGCAATGGGGGAGTCGGAGCGAATATCGGCAATGAACACGTCGATCGCGTTGAGAACTTCGGCGTCTGAGAGCAATTCCGTAGAGAGTTCGTGTCCCTTATTTTCATAGCTCACCAATCGTGTTTGCGAAGAGCAATGCCCCAATGCACCACCTCCCTGCAAGAGCAGCGCCCCCGGGCTTTCTTCGGAACAGAAATGATGAATCGCCTCTCCGTAAGGCACCAATTGATCGCATTCGCCATGGAACGCCAAAAGTGGAATGGTCGCTGCATCCGATGGTGCTGGTTCCATCGCACCCGCAATGCTAATAACTCCTTCAACGCCTTCTGATCCGATGTGATAAGCCGCGTACAAGGCCGCTTCTGCTCCCGCAGATGAGCCCGATAGAATGACGTTTTTATACCCCGATTTGTGCAAATGGACCCATGCAGAAAGGAGGTCTTCGGCCGCCCAAGCGATGGCTTCTCGTTTTTCTTCAATGGGAACATCGCAATGAAATCCATCCTGTTTTTGTCGAAGTCGGTAATCGATGGAGGCGACGTCGATTCCTTTTTGACTCAAAGCGTTACAAAACGCAACGTTTTTAACCTGCAAGCGAGACCCCCCACTAAATCCCCCACCGTGTGCAAACAAGATTAAAGTTTCTGAAGGCTGTGAATCTGATCGAAACAGGCTCAATTCAAGTAAGGAGTCACCACGTACAATGTAGCTATGGTTTTCTTGGGCTTGTGAGTGAAAGACGCTTGATAATGAAAGCATCAACAGACCTAAAAATCCCATTTGATAATTTATTGTCGATGTTTGTTGATGTTGAGATAGCATGGCCCGCGCGGTAACATACCAAAACTAGTTCCTATGAAGCGATTTACATATTTGATTATTACCGTGTTTGTTCTGGCATCGTTTCAGCCCTTATTGGCTCAGACTTCTACCATTAGCGGGACAGTGCTCGATGCCGAAGCGCATTATCCGCTGATCAATGCCACGGTGCAGCTTAAGACCCTGGAGGGAGCTGTTGTCGCCACTGACCTCGATGGACGTTTTGAGTTTCAAGATGTTCCTGTAGGTCGGCATTTGGTGGTGGCGTCTTTCATGGGATACGAGTCGCGTGTATTGGATGGGATAGTCGTGAACAGCGGACGTCCGGTCATTTTGGAGGTGAAGATGCAGGAATCCGTAATTGCCATTGAAGCGGCCGAGGTGACGGCTACGCAGCAAGGAGAGGTCATGAATGAAATGGCTACGGTCAGTGCACGTGCCTTTACCGTAGAGGAAACAGATCGGTATGCCGGGTCTCGAGGAGATCCCGCTCGTATGGCGAGCAATTTTGCCGGGGTACAGGGGGCTGATGACAGTCGGAATGACATCGTTGTCCGTGGAAATAGCCCAAGTGGTGTGCTTTGGCGATTGGAAGGGGTGGATATCCCAAACCCGAATCACTTCAGCATACCAGGGTCTGGTGGTGGTCCTGTTGCTATCTTGAACAACAAGGTTTTGGCCAACTCTGATTTTTTCACGGCTGCGTTTCCTGCTGAGTTTGGCAACAGTACTTCTGCCGTGTTTGATTTGCGCATGAGAAATGGTTCACAAGACCGACCTGTTCGGAGTGTTCAATTTGGTTTCTTAGGAGCTGAACTGATGTTTGAGGGAGCGCTCAATCGCGAAAAGCGATCAAGTTACTTGGTGAATTATCGCTATAGCAGTGCCGCCATATTTTCGACGCTGGGCATTGACATTGGAACCAGTGCTGTTCCAAAATATCAGGATGGAAGCTTCCGTCTGTTTTTTCCTCAATCCAATGGGGGAGCGTTAGCGCTTTGGGGAATCGGCGGAGTGAGTGACGTTGATATTCTGATTTCAGAGCAAGAGGTACCTGAACGAAACCTCTATGGTGACAATGATCGCGATCAATACTTTGGATCGGGAATGGGAATTCTCGGCGCGACGTATACCCGTCCGATCAATGAACAGACCTACATGAAGGCGACGATTGCTGCCAGCCGCTCCTATCAGGATAGCGAGCACGATTTGGTTTACCGCCAACTGACGGCGGACAGCTTGTATCAGTTGGACAGCATCGTGGATTACATGGGCTACCGGTTTGTAAATGACCGTTTAAGTGCCGCTGTGCATGTCAATCGGAAATTGAGTCGCAAAGCGAGCCTTCGGTTTGGTTTGAACATCGACGGGATGTTTTGGAACTTCCAAGACAGTGTTCGAGTGGATGTTGATTCATCGGCAGCGTTGGGAAATTGGACCCAGCGTTGGGATGCTGAATTGCAGACAGCATTGGTTCAACCTTTTGTTCAGTGGAAGTACCGGCCCAATGAGAAAGTGACGGTAACGGCCGGTTGGCACGCTGCGTACCATTCGCTTTCTGGCGATGTATCGATGTTCGAACCGCGTTTAGGCGCGCAATACAAGGCCAATGATCGCACTGTTTTCAGCGCCGGAGCAGGACTTCATAGCCAAACCCAAGCGTCTTATTTGTATGCGAGTACAACAGGACAGGACGCCGCAGGAAATTTGATTATGCCGAACCAAAAGATGGAGATGACACGAAGTCTGCACACCGTGTTGGGCATGTCACGGCAGTTGAGTCCGGATTGGTCACTCAAAATGGAGGCCTACTATCAAGAGCTGAGCAATATCCCTGTTGAGATGCAGGCAAGTAGCTTCTCTTTGATCAATACAGGAGCAGGGTTTAGTCGCTTCTTTCCTGACTCCCTGAAGAATGATGGCACAGGCCGGAACTATGGCGTCGAGGCAACCGTGTCTCGCGCTTTCAGAGACGGCTGGTTCATGATGCTTACCGGCTCTCTTTTTGATTCGAAGTACACAGGCAGTGACGGAATTGAGCGCAATACAGACTTCAATGGCCAGTATGCCTGGAACGCTTTGGCTAGCCGAGACTGGAAGTTCAATGAGCAATGGAGTCTTGTGACTGGAATTAAATACACGATGGCCGGAGGAAGGAGGTATGGTAACGTCGATCCTGAGGCGAGCGCTGCGGCGCGTGAAGTGGTGTTCTATGACGACAACTTCAATTCGTTGCAGTTCGATCCTTACATGCGTTTGGATATAAAGGCCAATGTCACGTGGAATCGCCCTGAAAGCACGCATGAATTGGGCATTGACTTTGTCAACGTAACGGGCCGCGAGAATGTTTTGAAATTGACGTATGCACCGGATGAATCAAACAATCCAGATGAGAGCGTTCGCGAAGAATATCAGCTAGGATTCCTTCCAATCTTTTTCTACCGTGTGGACTTCTAAGCCTCTCGTATGGAGGTAGAAGTCGTTTTTACAGGAGTGGACTCTCCGCTTCTCGGATGAAACTGTATGATTTGCTCGCGCAAGAATCGACGATCGAGGTGGGTGTAGATTTCGGTCGTTGCAATTTGTGCATGACCGAGCATTTGTTGAACAGCGCGTAAATCGGCTCCTGCTTCGACCAAATGGGTCGCGAAACTGTGACGGAACGTATGCGGGCTGATGGTCTTTCGTACTCCTGAATTGATGGCTGCACGGCGTAGCATCGTAAAGGCCATTTGACGGCTTAAACCACGACCTTGTCTCCCGAGAAAGAGGACGTCATCGTTGCCTTTCATCGGGATGATCTGAGAGCGATATTCCGACAAGTAATCGTCGATGGCGTTCAACGCACTGATTCCAATCGGAACGACGCGCTCCTTGTCGCCTTTGCCGATGACCTGGATGACCCGGTCAATGACATCAACTTGAGAAAGGCGCAATTCACACAACTCAGTTACGCGTAATCCACAGCTGTATAAAACTTCCAGCATGGCTTTATTGCGAACACCTTCTCTTCGAGACAAGTCGACCCCGGAGATGATTTGACCAATTTCGGTGACGCTCAATACATCGGGAAGTTTCCTTTGTGGCCGAGGTGATTCAACCAGCTCCACGGGGTCTCCCGTTAACATGCCTTCCATTCGCAGGTATTTGCAATAACTCCGAATACCAGACAGCATGCGGGCTTGACTGTTTCTAGCCAAGTCACGATCAAATAAGGAACCCATGAAATCTTCGATACAAGCCATGGTGATTAAACCGGGGCGACTAATCGCTTTCTCAGATTCGATGTACTCTACGAATTGGTGGATATCACGCGTGTATGCAGCAATGGAGTTCTTGCTTAAGCCACGCTCTAATTCAAGGTAATTGCGGTAGCCCGCAATCGAGGACTTCCAGTCTGAAGAGTTTTTGCTGGTCATGGCATCCAATTTTGTTTGGAGAGTAAGAGCGCTTCCTGAACCGTTATCCGATCATTCCTTAAATAGGCAGTCACAAAGGGGCCTGGCAGAGCATGTGCTCTCGCAATGCGTTCCCTTTGATCTCGTGCGTGACGGTAATGTGCGTGGCTTCCCGTTGTGTACTTGATCCAATTGTTGTGCCGTTCAGCATCGACTTGTTCTCGGAAGGCATAATGGTCTTCAAACCAGAGCTGGTCGACATCCCGATGGCACGCCATGATTTGCACGCGGTAAGCAATTCCGTCATCCGGTTCAGGAACAGAGAAGTCCGGCCGAGTTGTCGCCTGAACCTCTGGTGTTGTCGTTGCTTTTGTTTGATCGGTCAGCTCCTGAAGAGCGACGTCATCTGGTGAGGGCGCACGCTGTTCCAACGGACTTGATGGAATGACCACGGAATGCGGTTGGTTATTGAGAATAGTATGCCACGTCCCGTGCACGTTGGCAGCGCAAGCGGTCATATTTCCAGATAACCGATAGGAAAGCTGAATGGAAGGGGTGGCAGGCGCGTGCTGCCAGACCAATAACAGCGTGTCGCCAAACCGGTCGATGATACTTGGATTGCCGTTTGATTCCCATTCAAAGGTGCAGTCTTTGGGAATGATTTCTTCCCATTTCATAAAGGACCCTGGCTCGAAGCCTGAGAATGCGAGCTCCATGTAGCCGATGTCTTCGTTTTCAAGAGTCAAAGAGCGCGTTGCTTGCGGATTCCATGTATTCTCGGTTTGCATGGCAGTGGCTGGAGTTCTGTCCAATGAAATCACATGCGGTTCGAACTCGACGTCTCTCCGAGAACCTTCTTCAATGAATGAAAACCACTGCTTGACTTCGCCTCCGATGAAGTTAGCGCGTGTACTAAGTCGCACTGAAATGTGGATAGAGGGTGTCGTTGGGATGTCCATCCAAATGAACTTGGCCTTTTGATCCTCGTACGTGAAAGAAGCTCCGTCTGTTTTCAATGGCTCGATGATGATACCAGGAGGGAAGCTCAGTTGAAACCGAGCGAACCCCGCTGTCTGTCCTTTATCGATGGTCCAAGAAGCGATGGTGCTGGATCCCACGGCCATGGAATCAGGGAGTGTGTGCTCTTCTACAAGTCCCAAACCAATAAATAGCAAGAATGCATTGATCAGTGGGTGGTACAAAATGGAGGAAGCGAATGCGAAAAGAGCCATGTATGCCAACGGTATATGCTAATCTACCGGTCAAGCTGTCGCATTGTAGTGCCATCGAATAGACTTGCGAACACCTATATGTGGGCTGATTCGTGTTTGGCTACTGTGATGTTGGTACAAAAAAATAGTCCTGTCCCGGCGTTCCGGAACAGGACCAACTTAACCAAATTATCACTTGATGCTTAGCTTGCGCTAAACTCACTTAAAACCGAATCAAAGTTAGGTTTCGGTATAGCTGATAAACGGAGGGGGCGAATAGGTTATTGACATCCACTCGTTAAAAAACCTTACCCTTTGGATTTCATGGATTGTCCGCTATCTTTGCGCCCCAATTAAGGAAAGATGAAGTCAGGAATTCACCCCGAAAATTACCGCTTGGTTGTCTTCAAAGACATGTCCAACGAATACTCGTTTTTGAGCCGTTCAACTGCGAATACAAAGGAAAATATTGTCTGGGAGGATGGGAACGAATACCCCTTGATCAAAATCGAGGTCAGCCACAAGTCCCATCCATTCTACACGGGTAAGGCCCAATTCGTAGATACAGCAGGACGTATCGATAAGTTCCGTAAGAAATACGGTGAGTTTGGAGGTAAGGCAAGTATGGCGATGCAAGCCGATGCGGCCGAAGAGACTCCAGAAGCTCCAGAAGCACCGGAAGCTTCAGCAGCGTCAGAGGAATAATCTGATTGGTTGCAAAGAAAAAAGCCACTGGTTGTCCAGTGGCTTTTTTCGTGCAAAGTATTTTGATTCAACGCGTCTTATTGTTCCTGTCGACCTCAGACAGACAAGGGGGTGGTCCCCGTTATTTCCAAGCCATAGCCAATGATGCCCTTTTTTCTTGGGTGGTCAGATAGGATATGCAGTTTGCGAATTCCCAAGTCTCGGATGATTTGTGCGCCAATGCCATAATCTTTGGAGTCCATGGTGTTGGATTCCTTCGTGTTGGGTGCGGCTTGTTTCTCCTTGTAGATTTTCAACTCATCGGTCACGCTTTGCCCTTCACGCAATTTATTGATGTAGACGACAGCTCCCTTTCCTTGCTTTTGAATTTGCTTCATTGCGGCATGCAATTCAGGCCCTTTCCCAAAGTTGGTCATTTGAAACACATCCCCCAACATACTTGTGCTGTGGACGCGAACGGGTACATCATCATCTTCAGTCCATTCACCGAGCGTTAAGGCGAGGTGCTCTGTGTCGTTGGTCAATTGACGGTAGGTGATGGCCTTAAATTGACCAAAGGCCGTCTGAATGTCCAACTCAAGTGTGCGCTCAATGAGTGTTTCATTGGCCAACCGGTATTGGATCAAGTCCTCGATTGACACCAGTTTGAGTCCATGTTCATTGGCTAATTTTCGGCATTCTGGCAGTCGGGCCATGGTGCCGTCTTCGTTCATGATCTCCACGATGACTCCAGCGGGTTCAAATCCAGCGAGTCGGGAGAAGTCAATCGCAGCTTCTGTGTGGCCTGCTCTTCGCAGTACACCTCCGGCCCGTGCCCGAAGCGGAAAGATGTGTCCTGGGCGCCCCAGTTCATTGGGGTCCGTCTTGGGGTCAATCAATGCTTGAATCGTTTTTGAGCGATCCTGTGCTGAAATGCCCGTCGTGCAGCCATGGCCCATGAGGTCAACAGATACGGTGAAGGGTGTTTCGAATGCGGCGTTGTTGGTCTGCACCATGAGTGCGAGATCAAGGTCGTCACAGCGCTTCTCAACCAGTGGTGCGCAAATGAGGCCTCGTCCGTGTGTGGCCATGAAGTTGACCACTTCTGGGGTCGCATGACGGGCTGCGATCAGGAAGTCGCCCTCATTTTCACGGTCCTCATCGTCAACGACAATGATCACTTCTCCTCTTCGAATGGCTTCAATTGCCTCTGGAATGGTGTCCAACATACTCATGGCGCAAAAGTACATCGGAGAATGGGCTCGTCCCTCCATAACTTTGCACCATGATTTTACCCATTGTTGCGTACGGTGATCCGGTTCTGAAGTCAGAAGCTTCAGAGTTGGAAAAGAACCATCCTAATTTGACCGAGTTGATAAAGAATATGTGGGAAACCATGGACGCTGCGGAAGGTGTCGGTTTGGCTGCTCCACAAATTGGACAAAGCATTCGCTTATTTGTTGCTGATGGTTCTCCTTTTGGTGAAGGGGAATCGGGTGATCCAGATTGCATCGGTTTTCGCCGTGTGATGATCAACCCGGTCATCTTTGACGAGTCCGACGAGATGTCTGAGATGGAAGAGGGCTGTCTTTCCATTCCGGGGATTCGAGAACCCGTTGAGAGACCTGTTTCCATTTCGGTTGAATATTTTGATGAGTCTTGGAATTTGGTTGAAGAAAAACTCAAGGGACTGCCTGCGCGCATCGTGCAGCATGAATATGACCACTTGGACGGTACGTTGATTACTGATCACTTGAATCCGATGCGTCGACGTTTGCTTCATGGGAAGTTGCGGGACATCGGATTGGGAAAAGTATCCTCTGATTACCGCATGCGGTATCCTCAATCCCGGAAATGATGGGCATTCGATTGCATGGAACCCTCATTGCGCTTGTGGTAAGCTGCTTCGGTTGTCAGTCTGCAACAGATTCCAATGTAATGCTCGAAGTGGATTGCGGCGAATCAGCAGCACAAATCGAGCAACTTGAGCAGAAGCTGTTTGCGCTATCTGACGACCTGGTGCCGGATCAGGAGATCCGCAGCCAGCTGATGGGAGCGTATGCTGCGTTTGCGAATGCATGCCATGATGATGCGAGAACGGCTGAAATGCTTTTTCGTCGTTCTGATTTGTTGCGTTCTGCGGGGAAATTTCAAGAGGCCATGACCCAGCTTCGGGATGTTCATGATCATTTTCCGGAGTATGAAAAGCGAGCGCTCTGTGCTTTTTTGGTCGGCTTCATCGCTGAAGAAGAGTTGAATGACCGAGAACAAGCCAAAAAGACATATGAGCAGGTCATTGCATTGCACGATAGCACCAATGTTGCGGATTGGGCACGTCAATCCCTCTTGAATTTGGAAGCAACTACAGACCGACGTCATGTGTCAGGCAAAGCGAATTAGCACATTGAACCCGAACCCGCTGTTGGATTCAGTGGGCAATGCACAGCAATAGCCCACGGGGTATTGAGGCGTGATGATCCTGTGTTTGATTCTGCCTTTGTTTTTGCTGTCATGAATCCCCGATTGGAACGCCTTCATTCTGAGCATTGAACCACGCTGAAGTCATTCGAAAGTGGTAATTTTGCTCTTTAAACAGAATCGATCAGGATGAGTCAAAAATTTAGAGCGGGTGTATTGTGGGGGGATGAGGTGAAAGCGGTCTTTGCAGACGCACATAAAAACGGATATGCCTTGCCTGCCGTCAACGTCATTGGTACCAATTCGGTGAATGCGGTGTTGGAAACGGCTCGAGATTTAAACTCTCCAGTCATCATTCAATTCTCTCATGGAGGCGGTAGCTTCTATGCGGGGAAAAGCTTGAAGATGGATGACCACCAAAATACTGTTTTGGGTTCCATCTCTGGAGCGCTGCATGTGCACACAATGGCGGAGGCTTATGGTGTTCCTGTCATTCTGCATACAGACCACTGTGCGCGCAAACTCCTTCCTTGGATTGACGGATTGTTGGATGCGGGACGTGCTCATTTTGAACGAACTGGTCAGCCCTTGTTCAGCTCGCACATGATTGATTTGAGTGAGGAGCCGTTGGAGGACAACATCGGTACGTGCAAGACCTACCTTGAAAAGATGCATGACATGGGCATGTTTTTGGAAATCGAACTGGGTGTCACAGGGGGAGAGGAAGATGGAGTGGACAACTCGGACATCGATAGCAGCCGTTTGTATACCCAGCCAGAAGAAGTGGATTACGCGTATGAGCAATTGAAGTCCGTCAGCGACCAGTTCACGGTAGCCGCTGCGTTTGGCAATGTGCACGGTGTTTACAAGCCGGGAAATGTTGAGCTCACTCCCAAGATTTTGGACAACAGCCAGCGGTACATCCAAGAGAAGCATGCGACTGGGACGAATCCTGTGGATTTTGTGTTCCATGGCGGTAGCGGCTCTACAGTGGATGAGATTCGAGAAGCCATTGGTTACGGCGCCATCAAAATGAACATCGACACAGACATGCAATGGGCGTTCTTGTGTGGAGTGCGTGATTATGTCGATGCAGAGCATGCCTACTTGGAGTCTCAAATCGGCAATCCCGATGGAGCGGATCAGCCCAACAAAAAGAAGTATGATCCACGCGTTTGGTTGCGCAGTGGTGAGACAGCATTTGTTGCGCGACTTAAAAAGGCGTTTGAAGATTTGAATTGCGTCAACCGCAACGCGTAAACTGATTCCCTCATGCTGAAACCCTTTCACTTGCGATCCTCGCAGGCGCATTCGCGTTTGCTTGAATTGGCCCAAACGGATGGCCAACGTCATTTGGTTGATCTCTTTGCAGAGGATCCCAATCGCTTCGAATCCATGCATTGTGAAGTGCAGGGATTGCTGTATGATTGGTCCAAGCACCGGGTGACAGAGGACGTCATGGGGGCGCTGTTGGCTTTGGCGGAGGAAGCGGGTTGGAAGGCTGGACGTGATGCCATGTTCCGAGGAGACGCCATCAATCAAACTGAGGGGAGGGCTGTGCTGCACGTTGCTATGCGCGGGGAGTTGGAGGATGACTTTTCTGTGAATGGCCAGCAGGTCATGCCAGGAGTACTCGCCGTGCGTGATCGCATGTTGGATTTTGCTGAAACAATACAGGCATCCAACGAAATCACCGATGTGGTGAACATTGGAATTGGAGGGTCGGATTTGGGTCCATTGATGGTCACCAAAGGATTGCGTAGCCATTCCGGTGGTCCAAAGACGCATTTCGTAAGCAATGTGGATGGAGCACATCTGGAGTCGGTGTTGTCCGGATTGAATCCTGAAAACACCTTGTTCATCGTGGTCAGCAAAACGTTTACCACGCAGGAAACGATGGCCAATGCGATGGAGGCCAAGCACTGGCTCGTGGAGGCGCTTGGAGAAGAGTCCGTAGCCCAGCATTTTGCGGCAGTCTCAACCAACTTGAATTCGGCTCAAGCTTTTGGAATTCCGGAGGAGCGGATTTTCGGTTTTGATGACTGGGTGGGTGGACGATACAGTCTTTGGGGCCCGGTTGGTTTGTCCGTAGCGTGTTCCATAGGCGCAGAGAATTTTCGGGCCTTGTTGTCCGGCGCACGGTCCATGGACCAGCACTTTCAGCAAGCAGATGGTCGATCCAATATGCCTCTCGTCGCCGCTCTTATTGGTTTGTGGTATGTGGAATACTTGAAGTTTCCCACCTACGCGGTTCTTCCATACGCTCAAGATTTGGATCGTTTCCCTGCGTATTTGCAACAAGCGGACATGGAGTCCAACGGCAAGTCGATGGGACGCGATGGAAAGCGAATCGATCATGCCTCAGGTCCTGTGATCTGGGGAGAGGCAGGAACCAATGGTCAGCACGCCTTTTATCAATTGCTTCACCAAGGCACGACCGTCCATCCGGCGGATATCATTGCGTGCATCGAGCCGCACTCTCGATTTGATCAGCACCATGAGAAGTTGCTCGCCAATGCTGTGGCTCAAGCAGAGGCGATGATGATTGGCAAGTCCAAAGCGCAGGTTGAACAGGAAATGACGGTGAAGGGAGCAACCGCTGAAGAAATTGCAGCCATCGCACCGCACCGCGTTTTCGAAGGAAATCGTCCTACAGGGTTCATGCTGATGGACCGTTTGGATCCCCAATCGTTGGGCCAGCTCATCGCTTGGTACGAGCACCGCATCTTTTTGCAAGGATTGTTGTGGAACGTATGTAGCTATGACCAATGGGGAGTGGAATTGGGCAAGCAGTTGGCAGGGCAGGTACTGTCCGAATGGAGTGGAGGCAGGACGGGAGAACATGATGCTTCGACGACTGCATTGATGCAGCGCATGCGCTGCAAAGAATAGGTTAAATTGATTCAGATAGTTGCGCGATTGGGCGCTTCATTGTAGATTGAGCGAGAACAAAGTCCGGTAGCGGACTTCTCATGAACTGTTATGAAAAACTATCTTTTGACTGCCTTGTGGCTCTTGTGCGTCACCCCGTTGTTTGCAACTGTATCGGGCATCGAAGCCGAGGTTCACGCAACCACAGAATTCGGAACAACGTATCGCGTCTACATCACCTTTGATGCCAATGACGATGAATTGGTCGCGATTTATGGAACGGTTGGTGAGAATCAAAACGCTCCGTTGACGATTTCGTCTTCCACGTCGTTTTTTCAATCCGAATTTGGGGGGGATTTAGGAGAGAGTATTAATCCGGCTTTCGTTGCCATGTTTCCTGAGATTGCTGCGGACAGCTGGCTGACCATTGGGACAGAAGACACGAACGGAAGTGGAGGGGTTAGCTCAGTCGGTATGGAAGCGTATTGGGATGGTTTTAATAACGGGTCTGGATTCACTGTCGATACGTTTACCGGTGCATCATGGTTTATCATTCCCGGCTCATCCACGGATGCTATTTCGGGTGATGACCAACGTGTCCTCATTGCTCAATTGACCACGGATGGTATTCTTGACCTCGTTGTCAATGTACAATATGACGATGCCAATGGCACCACCTCAAATTTGGATGGATTGACGTTGGTGTATCCTGAACTGCCTGCTGGTTGCATGGATGAAAGTGCTTGCAACTATGACGCTACGGCAGAGATCAACGACGGCTCATGTGTGAATCCAGGTGACGCCTGTGACGACGGCGATGCAGGCACCATGAACGATGCGTACAGCGATGATTGCGTGTGTGCAGGCGAAGTGATTGTTGAAGGCTGCACGGATTCCAATGCATGCAACTACGAAGTGACTGCCAATGTCAATACAGGATGCATCAATCCGGGCGACGCCTGTGATGACGAAGACAGTGCCACTGCGGGTGATGTGTATACCGCGGACTGCAATTGCGAGGGTCAATTGGTATTGTATGGCTGCACGGATTCTGCGGCTTGTAACTACAACGCTGATGCCGACGAGAATGACGGCTCATGTGAGTTTCCTGGTGATGCGTGTGATGACGGTTTGAACAATACTGTTGACGATGTGTATACGAGCAATTGCGATTGCGAGGGCGAATTGCTTCCAACGGGACCTGCAGGCATTGAAGTGGAAGAATATGCGACATCGGAGTACGGCACGACTTACCGGGTGTATGCTACGTTTGATGCACCGACCAATGAATTGATCGCGGTTTATGGTACGGTTGGTGAGAATCAAAACGCTCCTTTAACTGTGGAGACGACGACGACGTTTTATCAAACGGCCTTGGGGTCGAATTGGGGAGAGGGCATCAATCCGGCCTTCGTGGCCATGTTCCCTGAAATCGGTGCAGACAGTTGGTTCACGATTGGAACCGAGGATAGCGACGGCACAGGAGGCGTAAGTTCAGTGGGGCTTGATGGTTACTTGGCCGATTTCAACAATGGCAATAGCTTTACGGTTGACACGTTCACAGGAGCATCTTGGTACATCGTTCCGGGTTCTTCAGCGGATGCGATTGCCGGTGATGACATGCGCGTTTTGGTCGCTCAATTGACCACGGACGGGATCTTGCATTTGGTGATGAATTTCCAGTACGATGATGCGAATTCGGAGACCTATAACACGGACGGGCTGGAGATTACATTCCCTGAGCTTCAGGGCGGTTGTACGGACATGAATGCCTGCAACTATGACGCTACGGCAGAGATCAACGACGGCTCATGTCTGAATCCAGGTGACGCCTGTGACGACGGCAATGCCGGCACCATTAACGATGCTTACAGTGATGATTGCGTGTGTGAAGGCGATGTGATTGTCGAAGGCTGCACGGATTCCAATGCATGCAATTACGAAGTGACTGCCAATGTCAATACAGGATGCATCAATCCGGGCGACGCCTGTGATGACGAAGACAGTGCCACTGCGGGTGATGTGTATACCGCGGACTGCAATTGCGAGGGTCAATTGGTATTGT
>CAJQIB010000012.1 GCA_905478325.1 uncultured Flavobacteriales bacterium
CTTCGCTTGCAATACAAAGCCACTGTACTCCATTCCGCAGCCCACTGTAATGTCTGTAAAGTACCCGTTGCCATCGTTTTCCAGCAGCGTCATGTCTGTGGAGTGATTCGTTAAGAAACAGTCGAAATCGCCATCGTTGTCGAAATCAGCATAATCCACGGTCCAGCTTTGTTCGTACATCACCAAACCCCGTTCCTCGGCGGCTTCGGTATAATTGTTGTTTCCATCATTGATCCACAACTGGTTAATTCGACGAGGATCGAACGGATCACCTACAAATTGACGGCACTTCGCGATGGTCAAATCAAGATCACCGTCCTGGTCAAAATCACACCAAACGGTTCCATAGTTGCCACTATGATCTGTCGTTGGATAATCGCTGAAGTCATAATCGGTCAAATCGAAAAGCTCTTGGTTGTAGTCCAGAGCAGATCCATTTCCTGACCACATTCGTGACAGCGCATCATCATGACAACCAAAAACATCGAGTTGCCCATCGTTGTCAATGTCCGCAAAATTGCATGCTTGCATGAACATATTGCCGTTGTCCAGCTGCATGTCGGTAAATGATCCCACGGCATCGATGTGCTTGATGTGCACACCGTCATACGAACCACCGGAAAAAACATCCTTGTGTCCGTCGTTGTCGTAATCGCCTATGGTCATTCCCCATTGGTTGCTAGTTGAAACGCTACCATAATCCACTTCAGTGAATGCACCGTCACCATCTTGGTACAAAACCTTAACAGTCTTTGATTGGTCCAAAACCACGATGTCATCAAAGCCATCGTTGTTCATATCCGTAAATCCCACACAGTTTCCGCTGTTGTAAGAATCGGGTAAGGAAGAGCTCGCGTTGGAGAAAGACTGAGCGAAAAGCATCGTCGCAGATGCCATGGCCAGTGCAAGAGTGAAAAGTTTTTGCATAACGTTTGGTTTCTTAAATAAATCACAGGTGCGGGAAAGTTAGTGATGACTTCATGAGTTTAAAAGCCAACGCGAATGAATCTTCCCAACACGGTTAAATAACCCGGCTATCCGCTAGTTGTTCTCTCGTTAACTTTGTCGCATGACGCCTGGAGGAACTGCCGCATTTCATACGTTGGGTTGCAAGCTGAATTTTAGCGAGTCATCCACCTTGGCCAAACAACTGCTTGAAGCTGGTTTTGCGCGCGTTAGTATTGATGATGCTCCTGATGTCGTCGTCATCAATACGTGCAGTGTCACCGAACAAGCCGATGCCAAATGCCGGCACGCAGTGCGACGGGCCATGGCTTCCAACCCCGAGGCTTTTGTTGCTGTCATCGGGTGTTATGCCCAATTGAAACCACAAGAAATAGCCTCCATTGAAGGCGTTGACTTGGTGCTCGGTGCTGAGGAGAAATTCAATTTACTAGAACACCTCGACTCTCTTGAGAAACGCGAGATTGGCTCCATCGAAGTCGGCCCCATCAAGGAAGTGAGGGAATTTGTTCCTGGATTTTCAAGCGGGGATCGGACCCGCACCTTTTTAAAAGTTCAAGATGGCTGTGATTATTTCTGCGCATTCTGTACCATCCCCCTCGCTCGTGGCCGCTCGCGCAGTGCCACAATTGAGGACACTTTAATTGAAGCGCACAAAGCTGCAGACGCCGGAGCTCAAGAAATCGTGCTAACTGGAGTCAACATCGGTGATTTTGGCAAGGCACACGGCTCTACTTTTTTGGAGCTCGTGCAGGCATTGGATGAACAGATTGACATCCCCCGTTTTCGCATCAGTAGCATAGAACCCAATTTGTTGAACGACGAGATCATTGATTTCGTGAGCCAGAGCCAACGGTTCCAACCACACTTCCACATCCCCCTGCAAAGTGGATCGGATGCGATGTTACAATCTATGCGTCGTCGATACCGCACCGCAGAATATGTGCAGCGCATCGAACGTATACGGGAACGCATGCCACTCGCCTCCATTGGAGTCGACGTCATCACCGGCTTTCACGGAGAAACGGATGAGCACTTCAAAGAAACTCAAGACTTCTTAATGGGCTTACCCATCAGTTATTTGCATGTCTTCACGTATTCTGAACGCGCGAAAACCACGGCCTTGAGACTCGAAAATGTCGTTCCGGTGGCTCTTAGAAAGGAACGCACACGGCAATTGCGGATGCTTTCATTAAAGAAGCAGCGTGCACATTACGAGCAATTTACTGGCCTGAACCGCCCTGTTTTGTTTGAAGAATCGACCGAGGATGAATTGCGCTTTGGCTTCACCCCCGAATATGTTCGCGTGGCCATCGATTCGAAAGCTGTTCAAGCGAACACCATTCAAACGGTTCAACTCACCGACATCAAGGCCGCTGGATATATTCTCGGTCAGAAGCTATCTCTAACCTCCTTTTCAATTTAACCATGTATCCAACACTTTATCACGCGATTTACGATCTCTTCGGACTGGAAATCTCTGCGCTCAAAATTGTGAACAGCTTCGGGTTTTTTGTGGCCATGGCGTTTCTCGTAGCCGCCGCGTTGCTTCGGCGAGAGATGGACCGCAAGCAATCAACGGGATTGTTCCAGTCCACGACACAGAAAATCCGTGTTGGAGAACCTGTGAGCGGAATGGAAATTGCAGGACAAGGCTTACTTGGGTTTCTTTTTGGATGGAAGTTCTTGTACTTGATTTTCAATGCCTCCGAGTTGTTCGCTTCTGGAATGCCCCAAGAACATCTTTTCAGCGGGAAAGGCAGTATTTTATTGGGACTGATCATGGGGGGAGGACTCGCAGGGCTTCGGTGGAGACAGAGCCGGAGTTCACAACTCGATAAACCTCGAACCGAATCAATAGAACTACCAGCAAGTCAACATGTTGGAGGAATCATAACAGCAGCGGCAATCGGCGGTATTGTGGGGGCTAAACTTTTTCATTTGCTCGAATATCCGGACGAACTCGTTCGCTTCTTTACCGACCCATCGTTGAGCAATTTCTTAGGAGGATTGACCATCTACGGAGGGCTTCTCATGGGCGGTTTGGCTGTCTTTTTATATGGACGCAAGTACGGATTGAAGTTCTTGCATTTGGCTGATGCTACCGCCCCAGGCTTGATGCTCGGCTATGGCATTGGACGGATC
Organism: uncultured Flavobacteriales bacterium; assembly: GCA_905478325.1. GTDB lineage: Bacteria > Bacteroidota > Bacteroidia > Flavobacteriales_D > Sanyastnellaceae > UA16. Next base: position 3,109 of record CAJQIB010000012.1, read on the forward strand.
GGATGCCAAGTCAGTGGAGACGGGGACTGGGGCATTCCAAATCCCAATCCACAGCCGACATGGCTGCAATGGTTGCCAGAATGGACGTGGTCTTATGCCTATCCCAATAATGTCAACGGTGTCTATGGTCCCCGCAGCGCGGGCTACACAGGCAAACTTATTGAGCCAACCGACCCCTGGCCCATCTTCGAAGGGTATGGGACTTATTTGGATCCGGCTGTTTTTCCCACTGCTTTTTACGAGACCGTCTTGGCCACGTTGATCTTCGCGCTGCTTTGGTCGCTGCGGAAACGCATCCAAATTCCTGGACAACTCTTTGCGTTGTACCTCATTTTCAATGGCTTCGAACGTTTTTGGATTGAAAAAATCCGGGTCAATGCCATCATGGAAATGGCTGGAATTGAATTTACACAAGCGGAGCTCATTGCCACCCTTACTTTCTTAGCGGGCGCCTTCTTGTGGTTTTGGTTCCCCCGTCGCAACCACCATCAAGCTAATTCGCATTAAACTTTTGTGCGGTAGCCTCGTCCAAGTGACAAGGGATGCTATGATGCCAAAAAAGATCAGCAACGATCACGACGCTTATGAACAGCCTGATTGGCTGGATGGAATGACCCATTCGAATCCACACATTCGATCGAAGGCTTTTGAGGGCTTTATGAATGCTTGGCAGCAGCCTATTTATTTCTATATGCGCAAACTGTTGGTGAATCACCAAGACGCAGATGATGCGAGCCAAGAGGTCATGATTCAAGTGTTGAAGTCGATTGACACTTTTCAAAAAAAAGCCACCTTCTCAACCTGGCTGATGACCATTGCCTATCACAAGGCCATGGACGCCATGCGCAAACGAAAAACCCACTCATGGGTTTCATTGGACGCTGCCAATCATGCAGCCTTAAGTCATCTCAATGAAGACGCTTTGTTTGATGCCGATGAAGCCGAAACACGCTTGCAAGCCGCTATTTCGACATTGCCTCCGCGTCAAAGACAGGTGTTCGTTCTTCGTTATTTTGATGAATTCAGTTTCCGAAAAATTGCCGCCATAACCGGTAAAACAGAGGGTGCCCTGAAAGCGTCATTCCACCATGCTTCAAAAAAAATACGTGCCAACGTGGTTTTGCCCGCTTAAACCTAATCACTAACAGAACGTCAAAACACCATGGAAGACATGCCAACATCCTCCCCCTTCAATGTGCCAGACGGGTTCTTTGATGACCAAAGGCAGCGCATCCGTCAAAGACTGGAAGAGAGCGAAAAATCTGCTTCACGATTCAATCAACCCGCACGAAGATCATGGATGCGCGCTGCCGCTTTCTGGATTGGTATCATTGGTGTTGTTTTTAGCGTGCAGCAATGGAACGCTCATGCAGCGTGTCAAACGTATGCATGTTTACTTGAACAACAGGAGCCATCTCTTAACGTTCCCGATGACATGCTTGAAGAATGGCTTGATGATGGAGCCTTATTTGATGACATCTTACTCGATGACGTCTAACGATGCCCACTGGAATTCAATCTCGATTTAGAAACAAAAACATGCGTAACCTCGTTCACATGAAAAATCCAATCCTCCTCCTCTTATTCAGCTTCACAGTCTTAACGCTTCAGGCTCAGAGACCGTCCGACTCGACGCGTACCCCAAAAGATCGGGAAGCTATGAGAGCCAAAATGGATTTATTGCACACAGCATTCCTCACTGAAGGTTTGGAGTTGACCTCATCGGAAGCAAAACTTTTTTGGCCCATTTGGGAGCAGGGGAAAGAGGCCATTAATAGCACCCAAGACAGCATCCAGTCGATCCAAAAAGCAACGAAACAAGAAGCTTTGCTAGTCCTTGATTCCGACCAAATCCTTCAGACTTATTTGGAACTTTCCATGCACAAGGTCGAGCTCTTGAATGAGGAATTACTCGATATAGCGAAAATCATTGGATCTCAGCGTGCCATGCGAATTCCATTGCTCGAAAGAGAGTTCCGCCTGCAAATGGTTAAAGCGCGAGAACAGCGGATGTCAACTGAGAACCGAAAAGCGTTCGGCAAAATGGGGCGAACGGATAAAAAGTAATCCGTCCGTCATCTCGATTGGACCGACTAAGACTTTGCTATCACGTGCTGTGATTCAGGCAAATCCCATTGATGCAGTAGCGGTTTCCCGAAGCCGTTGACCCATCTGGGAACAAATGGCCCAAGTGACTATCGCACGAAGCGCAGCGCACTTCAACGCGGACCATACCGTGAGATTGATCCAGTACCTCCTTGATTCGATTGGACTCCTTGGCGGCATCAAAACTGGGCCATCCGCAACCCGCATCAAACTGAGCCGACGCATCAAACAGCACTGATCCACAGCCTTTGCAAGCGTATGAGCCGTTGGACTTGGGGTCACAATACGCCGAGCTGAACGGCCGCTCCGTGCCATTTTCTCGCATGACGTAATGCGTTTCACGGTCAAGCTTTTCCTTCCATTCAGCCTCTGAACGCTCTTGACCCATCAATTGGACTTTGAAGAATTGGACCGGTTGTAACCACCGCCCTGGCCTTTGCCTCTACCTCCTCCACTTCCACCGCGGTAATTCCCACCTGATTTCCCCCCTTGTCCTCCCTTTCGGTTTCCGCCTCCACCCTTTCGGTTTCCGCCTCCACCTGGACCTCTTGATCGATCGCGCGCGCCGTTGTACTCCGGTCCTTTCCCAAGTCTTTCGGGAATCTCCAATTTTGGGACCACCTTTTCGATCAATTTTTCAATCCGCATAAAGCGGTGCTGGTCATCTGGATTGACCAAAGTAACGCCTTCCCCGTCTTTATCTGCTCGCGCAGTTCGACCAATGCGGTGGACATAATCCTCTTCATTGGGGGGTACGTCATAGTTGACAACCAACTCAATGCTATCGATGTCAATCCCTCTGCTGACAACATCGGTCGCCACGAGAATCGGAATTTTTCGTTGACGAAAGGCCAACATCACTTCCTCACGTTCACTCTGCTCCAAGTCAGATGAGATTTTTCCACATGCAATTCCAGCCTCCTTCAGTACCCGGGTAATTTGAGCGACTGTGCGTTTGCGCGAAGTGAAAACAATCCCTGAAGACACATTTCTATTTTTCAATAAATCCACCAAAACCGCATCCTTCTGATGATCAAACAAAATGTAGGCTCCTTGTTTGATCTTCTCTGCAGGCTTTGAGAGCGCCAACTTCACCGTTTCCGGGTTGTTGAGCAGTTCCAAAGCCAAGGTATCGATGCGATCAGGCATCGTCGCACTGAACAGCAGTGTCTGACGCTCCTTGCGGCATTTTTCTGCGATGCGCATGATATCTCCCAAGAAGCCCATGTCCAACATCCGGTCTGCTTCGTCCAGAATCAAACAAGACAACTCACTGAGGTCCACATACCCCAAATTCAAATGGGATAAAAATCGACCTGGTGTCACAATGATGATGTCCGCGCCTTTTGTGAGGGCTTTTTTCTCTCGTGAAAAATCGTGCCCAGATCCTCCGCCATAAATGGCCAAGCTTGTGACTTTGGCATAATAACCGAAGCCCTCCACTGCCTGATCAATTTGCATCGCCAACTCGCGAGTAGGCACGACGATGAGAGCCTTGACCTTCCCGTTGTCCGGCATGTCAAGAATCCGATCAATGACAGGCAGCAGAAACGCCGCTGTCTTGCCCGTCCCTGTTTGGGCGACGCCCATTAAATCTTTGCCTTTTAATATCGTTGGGATGGCTGCTGCTTGAATGGGCGTAGCGCCTTCAAATCCCATGGCATCCAACGCGTCTAAGACATCGGGATGCAGCGGCATTTCGTCAAAACGAACGCGCTTTTGTTGTTCTTCCACGTCCTAAAGTTAAGGATGTTGCAACCTTTCACCCAATGCAAATGTTGTATCTGCAGGTTTTGGCACATTTATGACCGAACTTTCCAACGTGAAAATCTCACAAAAAAAACAGCGCATCCCCTCCTGTACTTCGTCCAGAGGTGCAGGCTATGTGAAGGCTCTCCTCCTTGGAACAGCCCTGCTGTTTGCGTTTGTACCAAACACAGCTAGAGCTGCACACGCCATGGGTGGCGAAGTGTATTATGAGTACCTCGGAAACGGCGATTTTTTGATTTCATTGATTTTTTATCGGGAGTGTTTTAGTAGCAATGTAGAGCCGGGGGGATGGCAAAATGGAGGAACCAATCTCGACCCGTCCATCATGTTGGGCATTTTTGAAGGCAACGTCGAATACAACGTTTACAATGTTCCACTGACTGTTGCTTCAATCACCCCGCTAGAGACCGTTCTTGAGAATCCTTGTGGCATCTTGCCCCCAGAACTTTGTATGCAGCGATTGGAGTATTCCATTACAGTCAACCTGCCTCCGAGTGCTGTTGGATACGACATCATATTTCAACGTTGTTGTCGCAATCCAGGCATCGCGAACATCCCCAATCCAGGGGATGTCGGCATTACGCTCACTACGCAGATCCCTCCCAACGTTTCAGATAGCAACCCGAATAGCAGCCCACAGTTTCAAGTGTATCCCCCGGAAGCCATTTGCACAAATTTTGACTTCTTTTTGGATCAAAGCGCCATCGACATTGATGGAGATGATTTGGTCTATTCGTTTTGCACTCCTCTAAACGGAGGATCTCCCAACGACCCTTCTCCGAATCCTCTTCCAGCAGTCACCTTGACCGACATTCCATGGGGAGGTGGCTACAGTGCTGTCGATCCCATCCCATCAAATCCACCTTTTAGTATTGACCCAGCTACAGGACAGGTAACGGGATTCCCGACTACTCCAGGAGCTTACGTGATTGGCATTTGCGTCTCGGAATACCGTGATGGTGAATTGCTCAGTACCGTGATGCGGGATTTTCAATTCAACGTGGTGATGTGCGATCCGACAATCATATCTGCCGCTCAACCCCAAACCAACGCGCAACTGTGCATCGGAGAGACGCTCCAGTTTTCTGAAAACAGTATCGGAGCGCAGGATTTGCTCTGGGACTTTGGCGTACCTGATTCGGACACAGACATCAGCACCTTGTCCAACCCCGAATTTACTTTTCCGGATACCGGAGTTTATGAAGTGCTTTTGATTGCCAATCCCTCGTGGCCCTGTGCAGACACCTCCTCTCAAGTCTTTTATGTATACGAACCCATACAACCCGAAATTTCTGTTTCTGACTTCGTTTGTGCAGGAGACGTGGAAACCTTTTCTTTTCAAGCACTTGGCGCATTCAATGCTTCAACCGACCTCACGTGGACCTTCAACGGCGGCAGCCCCACGGCATCTAACTTGGTTAACCCGGGAGGCATTCAATTTAACAACGCCGACACCTGGGATGTCTCTCTCACTGCCAGCCATTTTGGCTGCAATTCGACGACGACCTTTGATTGGGTAGCCCCCGCTCAGCCCGAGGCCAACATTGCGGATCAAAGCTCTTTCTGCCAAGGCTACACCTTTGATTTTGAAAACTTGAGTGCCAATGGTGAATCGTGGTGGTGGGATTTTGGTGTATTCGGAGACGAAGATCAAAGCACCGAGGAAACCCCCACGTTCACCTTTCCATCAGACGGCGTATACACAGTCCAATTGATTGCCTCAGCGGATTACACGTGTGCCGATACCGCATGGGCAACAGTTGAAATATTCCCGGAAATCGATCCGGCTTTTACGCCTCCCGATCCAGAATGCTTTTCGACCAATAATTTCTCATTGCTGCCGCTTTTTGAGAATGAGACCGGAACGACGTACAGCTGGGATTTCGGAGGTGAGACAACCAATCAAAACATCACCGGTTCAACGGTGCAAAACCTTGTGTTCGCTGAACCAGGAACGTACACGGTTACTGTTACAGCCGTCGCAAACGGCTGTGAAGTCACTGCGTCTGAAGACATCTGGGTCATCCAAGACCCAACCATTGCCTTTTCAGGAGGACCCTATGTCGGTTGCCCGCCTCATCTGGTTTCATTCACCAACTTAAGTGAGACAGAAACGTCGACTTCTTATGTGTGGCATTTTGGAGATGGAACAACATCACCGGCAGCCAGCGCAAGTCACGTTTACGACAATCCAGGAACTTTTTCTGTAACACTCGAAATGACAACCGGAGGGTTTTGTAGTCAGGAATTGATATCAACTCAATCCAACGTGGTCAGCATTTTAGAAATTCCACAAGCTGGGTTCGACATCACTCCCAACCAAGTGGACATTCTCAATCCACAAGTTTCATTTGAATCTCTGGCCAGCAGCGGGGTCGATTGCTTTTACAATTTTGGCGATGGAGGAAGTTCCAGTGATTGCAACGGGACCTATCTCTATTCTGATGGCGGTTTATTTGACGTCACACAAACGGTTGTGAATGCCGCTGGATGTACCAGCACTGCGCAGGGGCAAGTCGCCGTCAACGGCACGGTGTTTTATGCTCCGAATGCCTTTTCACCCAACCAAGATGGACTCAATGATGTGTGGTTGCCTTCGGCCCTGGGCATCACGAATTATCACATTCAAATCTTCAATCGTTGGGGAGAGATGGTGTGGGAAACACGGGATCCCCAAGAACCTTGGCTTGGGCAAGTGAATGAAGGAGAGCACTTTGCACCAGACGGCTTGTATTTCTGGAATGCCTGGATGGAGGATCAAATATTGCTGCCCACCACCCATTCTGGACACTTGCTCTTGATTCGCTGAGACAATTGGAGCAATGAATCTTTTGCATCTCCATTCGCTTCCAATATATTAGCAGCGATAGAGATAGAAAGATGAGCGACCAACCACACAGAGAAGAACTCTTCTCACATCCAGTTCGAGCTGGAAAACGCACCTATTTTTTTGATGTTAAGGCAACGCGTGGACAAGATTTGTACATGACGATTACCGAAAGCAAAAGACGGTTCGAAGACGATGGAAGTGTGCACTACCAAAAGCACAAAATCTTCTTGTATCGAGAAGATTTCGCCAACTTCGAGCATGGTTTTATTGCGGCCGTGGATAAAATCCAAGAATTGATGGCTTCGGGAAACTATCGTGACCCCATGGCCGAGCGACTTGCTCAAGAACAACAGCAAAGTTCATCGCCCGATGATGCGTCAAATGATGTTGCACACGATGCAAGCGATCACGAATCAGTCGAGTCCAAAGCAGAGGAAAATACCGCCGATTCGGATGACATTAGTTTTGACGACTTGTAAGAATAGAAGGGCTTCATAGCTCGTACGCTTCCTGAAACAAGCTTCTATTTCGTTGATAACTTTCCCGGCGACGCATGGGCTACCCTCGCTATATTTGAAGAGCTTCTGAGGCTATTTTGATGGTTCGCGTTTTGCTTTTCAACCTCATTCTAGTCATTTTTAGCTAACGTTCAGTCTTCTAGGCCAGTGGGTGAATGGTCATCGTTTATCCCGCTGCACTTAGAAGAGCATTATCATCGGAAAGTAGGATTTGACACATGGGGAAAATTATAGCCATCGCCAATCAAAAAGGCGGAGTTGGTAAAACAACCACTGCGATCAATTTGAGCGCCTGTTTTGGTGTCTTGGAATTCAAAACGCTCCTAGTGGACGCCGACCCTCAAGCCAATGCCACTTCCGGTCTAGGACTCGATCCGTCAACGGTCACAGGCGGAACGTATGAAGCGCTTCTAGGTACAGCCTCTGTCCGAGAAAACATTGTCAGCACCTCCTCTCCTAATTTGGATTTATTGCCTGCGAGAATTGACCTCGTCGGAGCGGAGATCGAACTCATTTCTGTGGAAGAGCGTGATTTTCAATTGCGAAAATCTCTTGAGTCTGTCGTGGACGATTACGACTTCATCATCATCGACTGTTCCCCAAGTTTGGGATTGATTACGGTCAATGCCCTGTGTGCCGCTCATTCTGTTTTAATCCCAGTTCAATGCGAATACTTTGCACTTGAGGGACTCGGAAAGCTACTCAACACGATCAAAATTGTTCAAGGTCAATTGAACAAGGCGTTGGATGTGGAAGGTATTTTATTGACGATGTACGATACGCGTTTACGCCTCGCCAATCAGGTGGTCGATGAGGTCCGCACCCATTTCCAAGATTTGGTGATGCATACCATTATCCATCGCAACACCCGTTTGGGAGAGGCTCCTAGTTTTGGTGAGTCTATCATCATGCATGACGCTTCCTCCAAAGGGTCCGTCAATTACCTCAATCTCGCAAGAGAAATTCTTCAGCGGAATAAGCTGACTCAATTATCTGACGAGGAGAAGTACATTCCTGTACCAAACAACTGAGATGTCAAAGAGGCAAGCATTGGGACGCGGTCTCGGAGCCCTGCTTGAAGGAGCTCCTTCATTACCGGAGTCCACTACCACTCAAAGCAGCGCTGTTTCGCCACCCATTATCGGGAACATGGCCGGCTCCATTGCGCTGCTTACCATTGGTCAAATCGAGGCCAATCCCGACCAGCCACGAAAAGATTTTGATGAAGAGGCTTTGGGGGAATTGGCTCAAAGCATTCGAGAACTCGGAATCATTCAACCCATTACGGTTCACCGTGTTCGAGCGGAGAAATACCAAATAATCAGCGGAGAACGACGCTTTCGAGCAGCACAAATTGCAGAACTCGATGCCGTTCCAGCCTACATCCGTGAAGCTGATGACCAAACGCTCCTTGAAATGGCGTTGGTCGAGAACATCCAGCGCGAAGACCTCCATGCCATCGAAGTCGCCATTTCATTTCAACGTTTGATCGAAGAGTGCAATTTGACTCACGAAGCATTGGGGATGCGATTGGGGAAAAACCGCACAACCATCACGAATTACATGCGGCTGCTTCAGTTACCGTGGGAAATTCAATTAGCTGTTCGAAACAAAACCATTTCCATGGGGCACGCTAGAGCGTTGGTTTCCATTGATGATAGCGACTGGCAGAAAGAGGTTTTCTTGCGCATCCAGAGGGAAGGCTTATCGGTCAGAGATGCAGAACAACTCGCACAAGCCCGCAAAACCCAATCAACTCCTGGCAAAAAACGTTCAGGCCTTTCCTTTGACCAGCAAAAAGTACAGGCTGATTTGCGTTTAAAATTCGGAAAAAAGGTGATGCTTCGCTCTCTTGCAGATGGCGCGGGAAAGATTGAAATTCCTTTTGGTTCGACAGACGATTTGGACACCCTCTTGCGTTCACTAGACCTGTAATCCAAATGGTGTCCATGGCCGCTGCTTTCTCTTTTCGCTCTATGTTCTTGGTTGCCACTATCTTGATCGCCTTCGGCGCTCGAGGTCAAACAACTCCTGTCGCGTCCGCAACATCTGAGAGAATCACCCGCACAACACGCTTTGCAGCCATTCTTCCCGGTTCAGGACAAGTGATCAACAAGAAATACTGGAAGGCCCCCCTCGTTTGGGGAGGATGGATATACTGCATCAGCGCGATTCAGTTCAACCAACAACAGCTCAATCTATACCGTAACACCATCATCGCTGACGGAAACGGAACGGAATTGCCTGACCCAACTATTGGAGGCACTGAATCGGAATGGCGTCAGCTTGAAACAGCGTATCAAAAACAGCGAGACTTATCATACTTAGCGCTTGCAGGCGTTCATCTGTTGAGCATTCTTGACGCCCATGTAGACGCCAATTTGATGTCATTTGATGTGGGCGAAGACCTCTCTTTGCGTCTTGTTCCTATCCCCTTGCGCGTCACTCCCACAGCTTCCGCTTTTGGCATTCAACTGAACTGGAACCTTGGGAGGATTCAGCAAAGCAATCCCGCCGACCACCTTCAACACGCCTCCAAGTCCCTTTGACGCAATCCAATCCACTATGAATCTCATCCCCTGGATTTTACTTTTATTGCTCATCCTCGAGCACCTCGTGTTTTTACCACGTGTTTTCAAACGTGCTGGTCTTACCGCATGGCACGGTTCCATCCCTGGTCTGAATTATTGGACATGGCTCAAGGTCATTGGTAGACCCTGGTACTGGATACTTTTACTCATTGTCCCAGGAATCAATTTGGCCATGCTCGTGATTATGCAGGTCGAATTGGGCATTGTATTCAATCAACGCTCAACTGCTGATCAATGGAAAATGGGCGCGCTTCCATGGTTGTTTATCCCCCTTTTGTCCAAATCAGATGAAAAGCATGTGGGCCGACGTGATTGGTCAAAAAAGAAAAAGTCTGTCGGTCGCGATTGGGGAGAGTCCATCCTTTGGGCGCTGATTGTCGCCAGTGTGGTCCGTGCATTTTTCTTCGAGGCGTTTACCATTCCGACGGCCTCCATGGAAGGTAGCATGCTCGTAGGCGACTATCTCTACGTGAGTAAAACCGCGTACGGCGCGAAAGTCCCGCAGACACCCGTCGCCGTGCCGCTGATACACAATGCATTACCGGGCTCATTAACCCCGAGCTATACATCGTGGTTTTCGTTGCCATTTATGCGCCTTCCAGGTTGGAAAGAGGTCGAGCGCTATGATGCTGTCGTATTCAATTTCCCTCACGGAGACAGCATCGTAGTCGACCATCAGTTGGTTGGACACGATTATTACGGGATCTTGAGAAGAGAAGCCATTTCACAATGTCAAGGAAACTTGGAATTGTTTGAATCGGACCGCAAGACGTATATTGATTTGGCACGCAAGTCAATGGCCTCCAAATACGGCATTGCAAGCCGGCCTCTAGACAAGTCTGAAAACTACGTAAAACGCTGTGTGGCTTTGCCTGGGGAAACACTGGAAGTCATCGATGGTCTGATTCATATCAATGGTGAAGCCATCGTTCCACCACCCGGAGTTCAATTCGAATACCGTGTCATCTTCAACACACAACTGGACGCACGTCGTGCCATCAAAGGATTGGAATTAACGAATGTAGATCTTGGGTCCGCTCGCAAAGAAGGTGATCAGATTGAGGTTATTCTTGCGTTAACCGATGCCGAAATGTTGCTGCTCGAAAATGGCTCTCTCGCACAATCTATCGTGCGGATGGATGTGAGCGGTCGACAAGGATCCAATGAAATGTTCCCCAATGTCCGTTCGGCTGAGTTTGACCAATGGGATCCAGATCATGTCGGTCCAATCCTACTTCCCAAAGCAGGCTTGACGGTCACCCTCGACCAAAGAAATCTTGATCTTTACCGCCGTGCCATCGATGTGTATGAAGGCCATGATCTTCAAGAAATCAACGGTACGATCAGCATCGATGGAGTAGAAACAGATCAGTACACCTTTGAATTGGACTACTACTGGATGATGGGAGACAATCGTCATCGTTCTGCAGATTCTCGCATGTGGGGATTTGTTCCTTCCACACATGTCGTGGGAAGAGCCTCTTTCGTTTGGTTTTCCAAGCAAAACGAAGCGCAGCATGGAGAAAGTAAAATTCGATGGAACCGCATGTTCAAGTCGGTCCAGTGATAGCCGTTCTGCCGCTCTGCCCCTTCCCGCCGCTTCATTGGTGGTTCTTGGCATTGGGACACCATGCCGGCTCGAGTATCATAGCGACCAACGAATCGTTTGTAAAACAGTCCTTTCGAAATCGCTTGCAGCTGGTGCAGGCTGACGGGGCGTTTAACGTGTCTTTCCCTGTGAAGCAAGCTGGAAATCCGCTCAACATGAAGACGAACACAGCAGTGCTGTCTTCGCATGTGCAGCCAAAAGTCCTCTGGCGAAGCATCCAAACCGCCTATGGTGCAGCTCCGTTCTTTGAACATTTCGCCCCAGAATTGGAAGCGCTTTGGCTTCAATTCTTACCCGCTACATCGGATGATCATAAATTGCTCTCCGATTGGTGCCATGCCACACTTCACTGGATGGCGACCACGTGCAATTGGACGCTCCCTTCAATTTCTGAAGACCCCATTGCATTTCAACCTCAACTCGATTTGCGCGAACGCCAGGCCCTTCGAGGACACGGCTGGACGTTCAACAGGTACACCCAACTCTATGAGGATCGCCAGCCCTTCGTTGGCGGGTTGTCAGCATTGGACGCACTTTTCATCCTAGGCCCCAATGAATTGAATGCGCGCTTGCCTGAGTTGGTTCAACATCCCGCTCGAGTTGATTAAATTCGCCGCATGAACGCAACGAATGACTCCTTAAGCCGCACTGCTCTCTATGAGAGCCACCTGAAACTGGGGGCTAAAATGGTGCCTTTTACTGGGTTTGAGATGCCCGTATCCTATGCTGGATTGGTCGAAGAACACCACTCGGTCAGGAATGCCTGCGGCATTTTTGATGTTTCTCACATGGGTGAATTTCGCATTCAGGGGCCCGAAGCACTGCTTCTTGTTCAGTGGATCACGAGCAACGATGCTTCCGCGCTGGACTCGGAGCAAGTTCAATACAGTTGCATGCCCAATGGGCGAGGCGGTATCGTCGATGATTTGCTCGTTTACTGCGTGTCAAAGGAAGAGTACATGCTCGTTGTCAATGCCTCAAACCGAGTCAAAGATTTCGATTGGATCACTTCTCAAAACCAATGGAATGCCACCGTTGTCGATGAATCCGACGACTGGTCATTGATTGCAGTCCAAGGCCCCCATACCGCAGGTTTATTGCAACCCTTCTGCGATATCCCTGACCTGGATAAAATGAAGTACTACACGTTTGCACCGGGCAACGTGTTCGGGCATGACGCCCTGATCAGCGCTACTGGCTATACTGGATCTGGAGGATTTGAATTGTACGTGCGACACGATGCCGCGCCTTCCATTTGGGAAGGCTTATTGCTCGCCGGTGCTACACCCTGTGGCTTGGGCGCTCGAGACACTTTGCGTTTGGAGGCAGGATTTTGTCTGTACGGAAACGACATCGACGAAACCACTTCTCCGATCGAAGCGGGACTGGGCTGGATCACCAAATTCCAGGGTGACTTTGTGGATTGTGAGCACCTCAAAGCACAAAAAGAGCAAGGCACAGAATGTGTTTTGAGAGGGTTCAAGATGCTTGAGCGCGGGATTCCTCGACAAGGCTATGCCATCGAAAATAGCGCTGGCGAGACCATTGGCCACATCACCAGCGGCACGCAATCCCCTTCGCTTGGTGAGGGCATTGCGATGGGATACATCAATCGAAGCTTTGCAACGCTCGGGGAGCATGTTGCCATTCGGATTCGCAAAAACGCCATTCCCGCAACCGTCGTGCGCCCCGGTTTCCTCCCAAAAAAGTAGTACCCATTCTGCGTTGTAACTTTCGTCGAGTCTAACCCTATCTCTGAGACGCTCCAATGGAGGTTCTCTCAACCTCTATTTTTACATCCAATAAGAACAGTTCATGGACACAAAGCGACGCGTAGAAATTTGCTTTTCACCTGCTGAATACAAGCTCTATCAAGAGAGTTTCCAATTGATCGTGGTCATTGATGTTCTGCGGGCGACCTCTGCCATTTGCACTGCACTCGAAAATGGGGTTGAAAAAATCAAGCCTGTCGCCTCTGTAGAAGAAGCACGCAAGTGGATGAGCAAAGGATTCATTGCTGCCGCTGAAAGAAATGGAGAGATTGTTGACGGGTTTGAACTGGGTAATAGCCCCATCGCATATATCGACAGAGCAAAGGAATTTGTTGGCCAAACCATTGTTCTCACGACCACCAATGGCACCAAAGCCATCGATATCGCGAAAGACAAAAACACCGTCGTCATTGGAGCTTTAAACAATTTAGATGCGCTCACAGCCTGGTTGGTACAGCGCAACGAAGATGTCCTCATTCTGGCTTCTGGCTGGAAAGACAAATTCAATTTGGAGGACACGATTTGCGCTGGAGCGATTGCAGACGTGCTGATTGATTCAGGTAATTTTATAGCAGACGAAGACAGCACTGTTGCCTCAAAGTTTCTCTACCGCTCTGCTCGAGACAACATGTTCGCTTTTCTAAAAGCCTCTTCCCATAGACGTCGATTGCGTCGATTGAATTTAAACGAGGATGTGAAGTACTGCCTAACGCCCAACAATTTGACCACCATCCCCATCTTACGCGATGGATATTTGGTCAAGTTAGGCCATGCTGAACCATCGATTTCTTGAGCTAAGTCCATCAAAAAAAACGGTTGATTACGTTGAACGACTTGGTCGTTTTACTTGTTTGATTTTGTTGCTCAGCAGCTGGGGGTTTTCTTCACACCGCTGCATCCACGACGCTGCCATTCAGACACTCCCCGATCCGCTGTATACATTTTTCAAGTCCCACCGTTCTTGGATTGTCGCACATGCCGTCGACGCCGATTTACGGAAGCACGGAGTCATCGGAGAAGCGGAGAAGCATTTCATCGACCTGGACAATTACGGATTCGAACTGGATAGTTTAGTCCATCTATTCCACAGGAATCAAATCGAAGCCAACAGTATATATGGCGATTCACTGGTCTTTGCGAATGGGATCGGTCCATGGAGCGCCATAACAACCTACTACCGATTGGTGGAGTCATTTTCAACGAAAAATGAACAGCTGATTCTCAGAAACGCAGTCGATTTAGGGCATTATGTGGCAGACCTACATGTCCCCTTGCATACGACATCCAATTACAACGGAGCGGAAACGGGGCAGCGCGGAATTCACTCCTTATGGGAAACACAGCTGCCTGAGCAGTTTATTGGAACCTATCAATTGACTCCTGGAATCGATTCGAAGCTGCCAGCGGCAGTCTATATTGAAGATCACAGAAACTCCATTTGGAATGCGACCTTCACAAGTCACCTGGCTGTCGACAGCGTTTTGTACTTTGAAGCGCTCATCAGTCTAGAAATGGGCATCAATGCCACCCATGCATATGTCGAACGAGGAAGAACACAACAACGCATGCGATCCCAAGAGTTTGCCACACAGTACCACACAGCTTTAGACGGGCAAGTTGAACGGCGCATGCAGCAATCCATATCCACAATTGGCAACCTTTGGTATTCTGCTTGGATTGACGCTGGTCAACCCAGCCTGCAATCAAAGACAGTCTCTGGACATTCTTGGTGGGCGAAAATCAAACAATGGATCATACAATGAACTTGCTTTTGCTTGATCCTTTCCACACGGGCTCTCATGCCTATTGGTCGAATGCATTGACAACTCGATTGAATGAACGAAGCCGTGTAAAGGTGGAGCTGCTCACCCTCCAAGGAAGACATTGGAAATGGCGAATGCACGGCAGCGCCGCTGCTTTCGCTTCCATTATAGAGGAAACAAACACGCTACCGAATGCCATCTTAACCACAGACATGATGGATGTCGCTGCATTCAGAGGGCTCCTGCCTGCGAGGTGGCGGGCGGTGCCCATCATTCAGTATTTCCATGAGAACCAACTCACCTTTCCGTGGAACAAGGCAGACCCGGATTTTCGCAATGGACAAAACCGAACCTATGGCTTCATGAACATCCAATCCGCACTCGCCGCCGATACGGTGTGGTTCAATTCCGCACATCACCGGAAACAGTTCCTCGATGCTGTTCACCATTTTTTATCCGAGCAACCCGACCACAAGCTATCAACCGCTCGGGACCGCATAAACACAAAAAGTACCGTGATGCCCATTGGGATAGATTGCAACACGGCCCTTGAGCCCAGTGAACTCGTCTCACTCAAAAAAGAGAAGATACCTGTGCTTTTGTGGAATCATCGGTGGGAACATGACAAAGCCCCAGATTATTTTTTCGGATCACTGGTCGAACTGAGCCAACAAAATATAGATTTCAAATTGGTTCTTCTTGGTCAGCAATTCGATCGCATGCCTCAAGCCTGGAAAGACATTCACGACACATTCAAAGATCAAATCTTACACACGGGATACACTGATTCCCGCCACGAATACTTCAATTGGCTCAATTCATGTGACTTTCTCATTCATGATCCGAGACAAGAATACTTTGGGATTAGCGTATTGGAAGCCATGCAATCCGGTGTAGTCCCATTGGTCTCAAAAGGCCACGCCTACGACGATTGGATGCCGGCAGCGTTTTTTCGAGATTCCTCGTGCAGCATAAGTGAACAACTCATCGATTTTCAAGCAGACTTCAAGAACTATCAAAATCTAGCCAGACAAGCTGCCAAAACATTCAAGTGGGATAACATTTTGCCGCTGTATGAAGAACAACTTAGCACATATGTCAATTGACGAGACTGACGAATACATGATCAGTCTTCATCCCACATTTAAGCTCTTAAAGAAACATCGGGTTCTGAATCATTTTCTTGCGTGATCTTTTGAAAACCTCTGCTAGCGTGATGCACTTTTTTAGAATTCGCCGGAATTGAAAAGATCCAGATTGGATGATTTAATACATCCACCATTGTATTTCACAACTCAGGGTAGCATTGAATCTGTTTTCTCAAACTTCAGACACCGTATTGATCGAGATCGACAAAACAGTCCCAAAAACCAACGAACTCAAGCAAGCCCTCTCGATCAACACCCTATTCTCAACTTATGAACGAGAAAAAGTTCATTAAATCATCTATCAAGAAAAAATTGACACACTCAATCCGACCGCAAAAAGCATATTTTATATAAAGATTATATTTATGTATTTATCTCTATATCAATAGTTTAAAATTATAGATATCGACTAATTGCGACTTAATACATATCGATAGCTATATGTTAATTGGTGATTTGAACTCCTAAATCTAATTTAACGAAAAGTCAATATGTCGAGCATTTTTTTTTCCGCTAGTTTATCCAAATCTTGCACGCTCAAGGAGGAAATTGACTTTCGTCAGTAAGACTCCGATTTTGTTAACACGACCCTACAGATCTAAAAAAATCATGAGCCAAGAACACTTGACCATTTGGAAAAGCTGCCTTCAAGTCATTGAAGACAACATTACCCCCCAAGCGTTCAAGACATGGTTTGCTCCGATCAAACCTTTGAAGCTGGAGAGCCAGGTGCTGACAATACAAGTGCCTTCACAATTCTTTTATGAATGGCTTGAAGAGCACTACATCAGTTTACTTCGCAAGACAATACGTAAAGAACTTGGACCTGACGCACGGTTGGAGTACAGTATTATTATGGAGAACGTAGGCGCATCGGGGAACCAAGCCTCCAGCCCTTACACCGTCAAGATTCCAGCATCCAATCGACAGTCCGCAAAAAACCCTACGGTTGCAATGCCCGTTGGCATGCATGAAACTCCGATCAAAAATCCTTTTGTTATTCCGGGTTTACGAAAGCTCAACATTGATTCAAATCTGAATCCAAATTACAGCTTTGACCAATTCATTGAAGGTGAATGCAATCGATTAGCTCGGTCAGCCGGTTACGCTGTCGCGAACAAACCTGGAGGGACAGCCTTCAACCCACTGTTGATTTACGGATCTACAGGACTTGGCAAAACACATTTGGCTCACGCCATTGGACTGGAGATCAAGGAACAAAACCCAGAACTCACAGTCCTGTATGTTTCCTCAGAGAAATTCACACATCAATTCATCGATGCCGTACGTAATAACTCGGTCAATGATTTCAGTCATTTTTATCAAATGATTGACGTGCTCTTGATTGATGACGTTCAGTTCTTCAGTGGAAAAGAGAAAACACAAGACGTCTTCTTTCATATTTTCAATCACCTGCACCAAACTGGCAAGCAAATCGTTCTCACAAGCGACAAGCCACCAGTGGAGATGCAAGGCATGGAACAACGCTTGTTGAGCCGCTTTAAGTGGGGCCTCAGCGCTGACCTTCAAGTCCCTTCTCTTGAAACGCGCATGGCGATTCTAGAGAAAATGATGTACGCAGACGGCATTGAACTTCCACGTGAAGTTGTAGAGTATCTAGCCTATAGCATCACATCAAATGTGAGAGAGTTGGAAGGCGCTTTAATTTCTTTGATCGCTCAAAGTAGCCTGAATAAAAAGTCAATCACCCTGGAGCTCGCGAAGCAAATGATTGACAAGTTTGTCAAGAATACCGCACGTGAGGTTAGTATCGATTACATCCAAAAGGTGGTGTGCGACTACTTCGATTTGCCTTTGGAGTTATTGAAGTCAAAAACGCGCAAACGAGAAATCGTCCAGGCCAGACAAATCGCGATGTACTTCTCCAAGAAAATGACCAAGAGTTCTCTGGCGAATATTGGTTTGCACTGCGGAGGAAAAGATCACGCGACTGTTCTTCATGCGTGCAGGACGGTCAACAACTTGCAAGAGACTGACAAGCATTTCAGAAAGTATTTGGACGACTTGGAAAAGAAGTTGGCAATCCACTGATTTCGACAGAAATGAAACGTGTGTTGGTGATTTGCTTGGGCAATATCTGCCGGTCACCTATTGGAGAAGAATTGATTCGACAGCAAGGAATCAAGCACAACCTTTCTTTGGAAGTGGATTCAGCAGGGACCATCGATTGGCATGCTGGAAAAGGCCCCGACCCGCGATCCCAAGAAGTCATGCGAGCCCATGGATTGGACATCTCTGATCAGCAGTCGAGGCCACTCAAAGCCGCTGACTTTGAACATTTCGACGTGATTCTTTGCATGGATCAACAGAACATGATGGACGCCCAGCGCATTGCTAAAGGGCCCGCTGAGTTGCTTTTGTTTGTAGATGGAGTGGATGTTCCTGACCCGTATTACGGTGGCGAAACAGGATTCCAAAAGGTATATGCGATGTTAGAAAAAGCTTCCATCCATTGGATTGAACAGTGGTCGAAATAGAAGAATTCATGAAGACACTTCATCTCATCCCGAACACCTTGGGAAGCCGAACACCTGAATGGCATCTTGCCGCCTCAGGCATTGAGGCACTGCGAAATTGCGACCGCGTCATCGCTGAAAGCGAAGGGTCTGCAAGACGCCTTCTTAAAGATGCCTTCCCAACGGAGGACCCGAGAAATAAGGACATCTTCCTTTTAAACGAGCACTCAGATCCGCAAGATTTAGTGGAACTGATTCAGTGGTTTCGATCTGATGCTGACATCGCCCTGATGTCCGATTCAGGCTGTCCCGGAATTGCGGATCCAGGCGCGCCTGCAGTAAGAATTGCTCACAATGCAGGCTGGCGTGTCATTCCGCACATTGGCCCAAGCTCCATCTTGTTGGCGTTGATGGCATCCGGTATGAATGGCCAACAATTTGCCTTCAAAGGATATTTACCGCGTGATCAGAAGCGCCGTGACCACCTATGGAAAGAAATGCGAGAAGGACTGCAACGCAGAAAAGAAACTCAGATTTTCATGGAGCCTCCGTATCGAAACCAAACAACGTTCAATGAATGCTTGGAACGACTCACCTCAGATCAACAACTGTGCGTGGCCGTTGACCTCACACTGGAAAGCGAGTGGGTCCGATCAATGAGCATTGAAGAGTGGAAAAAAGCGACTGCTCCAGATCTACAAAAAAGACCCTGTTTGTTCTTATTGGGACACTAGCGAGTTCCCTGATTCCGAAATGGACGCTTCCTTTGTCAGGATCTGCTCCAGTTCCCACTGGAATCCGACAACATCTCCGACCCGAATCCCTGCTTCAGGAAACCCCTGAGAGCCAAAAGCCTTTTCTGCAGGACACCAACACTCCCACCGATTGAGTCTCAAATCGGCAGTCATCAGCTCCTCAAGAACGGGAAGACACTGGCCCTCGTTGCCCCATTCAAATTGCCAAGCTCTCCAACCGAGATCTTCAATCTCGTCTTCAGAACGCAATACCTGGGTGCGCATCCTTAAGGAAACGGTCGTACCCGAAACAGGTCCTTCCGTCACACCTTGGCCTTTGACATCTCCCCAAGCCAAACAAGGAGACCCCAATAGAACAGGCTGATTGCACCAGCTTGAATCGGGAATGAAACGCCCCCCTTCAAAATCCGAAATAACGCGCATCCAATTCGACTCATCGGCAAGTGAAGTTCGATTACCAGCGTCCCCAAGAACCCTTAATCTAATAAGCAATGCCGCATCTTGGGGTACCAGCGGAGGCGAGCCCGTCAACCCCCACGCCATGTGTGCGGGCATCAAACATTCGACACTGTCTCCAGGCAATGCGTGTTCCGTTAATTGCTGGAATCCTGCCGGCCATCCTGAACGTACGCGATGAAATATCAATGGATTGTTCACATCCCGATCCAACACCAACGTTGAATCTACTAAACGCACCTCAATGTCCCAGTACACCGAATCATCGCTAAAAGCAACCAGTGGATTCGGCATCAAGAGATCCATTGCTTTCCAACCTCGCGGAGATAGGAGCAATCCTGAACTCAACGACTGAAAACCAGGAGAATCAGACCAACCCCATTGCATGGCCAACGAATCGAGCAATTCGCCTTGAGCCTTGAGTTTTTGGAGATTGAACTGAATCAAATCTTCTGCTGAAACCAACGGAATAGCGTTCGATTTTTGATTCGAAACACGCGTGTCGCAAGAACAGAGAAACAGGCATGCAATCGCAAATGACACCGCCAAATAATTCCTCACGCGACTCATACGGGCATCCATTCTTTTAGCAATGACTCAAAATAGACCACGGCATCAGCTACGCTGGAATTCTGCATGATTCCTCCCGCGGCATTGCGATGTCCTCCGCCATTAAAATGCGCAGCGACCAGGTCTCTGACGCTATACTCTCCTTTGGATCGGAAACTCATTTTAACATGCCCTTCTTCTGACCCTTTCATGAATACTGCGACCTCCACCCCTTCCAACGCAAGCGCTTGATTCACCAATCCTTCTGTATCTCCTGATTGACAGTCAAACCGCTTCATTTCATCTTGAGTCAAGGCAATCAAGGCCGTACGGTGCTCAGGCCACACCATGAGCTTTTCACTCATCGCAAAGCCTTGCAACTTAATTTTTGCAATCCTATTGCTGCCAAAAACTTGCTCATGAATCCAAGATTGGTTCACACCACTATCCAGCAAATGACCTAAAATCCGATGTGTATTGCCCGTAACTGAATTGAAACGGAAGGATCCGGTATCCGTCATCATACCTGTATACATACATTGAGCCGTATCAACACTCAAAGACTCCAATTGGCCCCAGGATTCTATCAAACCATATATCAACTCGCAAGTCGAGCCGCAAACAGGATCAGAAAGCAAGACATCCGCAAACGTTTCAGGCTCCAAATGATGGTCCACGACAATCTTAAAAGCGTGCGATGATCGGATGATTTCCTCCATTTGTCCTGTGCGCTTGGGACCATTAAAATCCAGACACCACAGCACATCCGCATTTGCAATCAAGTCATTCGCCTCCTCTTCCTGATCGTCATGCAGTACAATGTGTTCGGCATACGGCATCCAATTGAAAAATGAAGGAAATCCATCGGGGAGCACCACACGAGACTGCAAGCCCATCGCCTTTAAATGCTGATGCAGCGCAAGCGACGAGCCCACGGCATCCCCATCAGGAGATCGATGGGCAACAATGACGATGGATTCTGCTTGCACAGTTCGTTCCCAACATTCAGAAACAACGGGTACACTGAGGACTTCAGAACCCCATCTTGACATCTTTTTATCCTTGGACATGCCACGCAAGTTACCACGGGCTAATTTTGTTCCATGATTGTTCTGCATGTCTTTCTCATTTCTTTTCTATCCCATTGCACTGCGTTGGATACTCCGCCATCCCTCGGGCATGATTTCCATTACAGTCGCATTGAATTGAACTGGAATGCATCCACATCCACTTGGCAGGCCACCACACGTGTCTTTACCGATGATATCGAGGAAGCGATTCAGCTGGAAAATATAAACGCAGCAGAACATCATACCGAGTCAAGGAACTCAGTGCGAGAGACGTTGAATTTTGGGGACTCCCTCGAACACGCACAAGTCGACTCTTGGATCGCTACCTACCTATCGGGACATTGCTTGGGTTTCGCTGGACAGTCACCAGAACTGCCGATTGAATGGGAGTTTATTGGCAAAGAAGTGGACTTTGATTTGACGTATCTGTATTTCGAATCGCAGCCAATGCCACCTCATACATCCCTCACTTTGACAGCAACGCTGTTTTTTGAGCTGTTCGAAGACCAAGTCAACGAGGTGACCTTTCAGGCTGCTGATTCAGAACTGCGAGAATGGCTCACCCCTGAAGCCCCAAGAACAACGTTTCAATGGCAACCATGACCAAGAAAGAGAAAGCGACATTCATCATGTCCACGTTGGACGATCTTTACCCGGAGACTCCAATTCCACTGGATCATAGCGACCCATTTACGCTATTAATTGCTGTACTGTTATCGGCACAATGCACCGATTTGCGTGTTAATCTCGTGACCCCTGCCCTGTTTCAATTGGCAAGTACACCGGGTAAAATGGCACAGCAAAGCATTGATGACATCCAACACATCATTCGACCGTGTGGCTTGTCTCCAGCCAAATCCAAGAACATTCACCGCCTTTCAGAAATGCTCATGGAATTCCACAATGGTATCGTTCCTGAATCGTTTGAGGCTCTTGAAGCTTTGCCAGGGGTCGGCCACAAAACAGCCTCTGTTGTCATGTCGCAAGCTTTTGGCGTTCCCGCATTTCCCGTTGACACGCATATCCATCGCTTGATGTACCGTTGGGGACTCACAACAGGGAAAAATGTGGTCCAGACAGAACGCGATGCCAAGCGTTTATTTCCAAGAGAAAAATGGAATGCCCTGCATCTGCAAATCATATTTTATGGTCGAGAATACAGTCCTGCTAGAGGGTTGAAATTGGAGCGCGACATCCTGTTGCTACGCTGCGGCCGACCCGCTGAAATCAGGAAATGGACCGCCCCTTGAATCCATTTAGCTACGATCAAACCTGGACGCCAGTCCGGTTGTCCAGCACGTTCTCCCTCCCTGAACGAGTGGGCAAGCAAATTCGTCATGTCCTGTCGTGGTGCCTCCTCGCGATCCGCCATCGGGGCAAACCTCCTGTATTCATTGCTTGGCCCGATTTGCCATCGAAGCGATCCGTACTGCACAAAATTTGCCGGGAACTTGGCTGGGAGTTAACCAACCAGCCTCGTAAGAATGTCATAGGTGTTATGCGGTTTGAAGATGCCACTGAGAAATCGCTTCCGCTACCCGCATGGATTCAACATGCCCAAGTTCCCATTTTGAATAAGCAGTGTGTGGACATTCGAAAACAGACGCTAGAACGACATCATGTCACAGCGTTTGGCTACGGCATGCAAGTCAACCCCCTCGCCCATGAAGGCTTTCTAGTCATCAAGAGCGATACCAACGCGCAACATGACGGCCGCATTGTCCAAGGACCTCTCCCGCAAGGCAGCGTGCACGACACGCATGTCTATCAACGTGTCATTAGAAACCAAGACACCGCTGACCGGTGGCTGGACTTGCGTGTCGTTTGGATCAACGGCATACTGCCCCATCTCTACTTGAAATTTAAACACGAAGACGAACGCTTTACCAACTTGACAGCTGAAGTAACATTGGCCACAGTATCCGATTGGCTCGCTCCACAAGAAATTGAGCACATTTCCAACTTGATGGAATTGCATCAAACTGAAGCAGCTGAGCTGGACGTTCTGCGGGATGCCGATGACGGCCGGATATACGTTGTGGACATCAACCCAACCCCTTGGGGACCTCCGGAGCAACTCGACCGAACGCACGCTCAAACTGCCATCCATCAGATGGCAAAAAAATTGCGTCAGGCTGTCGTGACCAAATAATCCCGAAAGGCATCATAAGATGACGGGATGAGCGTACTGGATTTTTTCTTGCGCATGCAATCCTGCAGTGATACTGGTAGATCAGGCGCAATGCCGGTAGCCTGTTCAACCGTTTCACCAAATTTAGCAGGATGTGCTGTCGCAAGGGCGACAAGCGGAGCATGCACTGCTGAATTCGAGCGAAAGTCATTGGCCGCAGCAAGGGCAATCGCCGTGTGAGGACACGCCATGTATCCCCATTGTTCACGTGCAAACTGCATGGCTTTCAATGTCGCTTCATCATTCAAGGTAAAGCCTTGCATACGGGTTTGAAGCACGTCAAAATTATTTCCACAAAGCGCTTCAATACGCGGGCGGTTGCTCGGGTCTCCGACATCCATGGCATTTGAAAACGTAGGAACAGACAATTGTGGCTCAAACGAACCCGTCTCTAAATAGGTTGCCATGCCATCATTGGCATTGTTAGCAGCGATAAACGGCAAGGCCGGCATGCCCATACTTTGCGCCAGCATACCTGCCGCTACATTTCCGAAATTTCCACTTGGAACCACAAAGTGGGCCGGTTGTTTCATTTGCTGATAGGCCCAAGCATAATAAATCGACTGGGGAATCCAGCGGCCAATGTTGATGGAATTGGCACTCGTCAAAGGCCTCTTGCCCATCAGCTCTAGGTCCACAAAAGCTTGTTTCACCAAAGCTTGACACGCATCAAAATTGCCCTGCACTTCAAGTGCATGCACATTTTTCCCGACGGTTGTCAATTGTTGCTCCTGGATCTGGCTGATCCGCCCACTGGGGTACAAGATGACGACATCGATTCCTGGAAGATCTAAAAAACCCTGAGCTACAGCCGAACCGGTATCACCAGAAGTTGCGACCAACACCGTCAGACGTTCCTGACTGGTCTTCGTCAGCAGTCTCGCCATAATCCTCGCTCCAACA
Organism: uncultured Flavobacteriales bacterium; assembly: GCA_905478325.1. GTDB lineage: Bacteria > Bacteroidota > Bacteroidia > Flavobacteriales_D > Sanyastnellaceae > UA16. Next base: position 27,617 of record CAJQIB010000012.1, read on the forward strand.
TCTTTGAAAGCAGCCGTTGGCCCATGAAACAATTCCAAAACATGCAACCCATCATCCAATTTCACCAAGGGGATGTCAAAGTCCAAGGCGTCGGCCAGCAGGTCTTTTAGAGCAGCTTCTTCAATGCATGAACCGACATAATGCTTGAGAACCTCATGCGCCAACTGAGGCAATCCCATGGAGGTCTCCTTAATACGATTCCAGTCCAAAACGGGAATATGCTCCGGAAAATAAAGCCCACGGTCTGGCGCAATACCGTCGCGCAGCGCACGCTCAAATGGACGGACAATCGAGGGGTCTGTGAGGCTAAAGAAATTCATTCAATGATGCGGCTTCCTCGGGCTGAAATCCGAGTTTGGTGAATGTCACAGGCCATGCCTTCATGTCGCATGAAAGCTTTTAATTCATGGGCTACTTGGGCACTGTCATCAGCGGTCATGGTCACCCAAAAAGTCGACGGACCACTGCCTGAAATGCCTCCCGCGATGGCTCCATGCCGCAGCGCAATGGTGCGAATTGGCTCAAAATGAGGAATCAACCCAGCGCGGTGTGGCCCTGCCAACAAATCTTGCAATGCCAGAGCAGCAAGGGCTCCATCATCCTGGTAGCAAGCCGCTGTAAACACACCCAGCCAGCGCGCCTGATCTACAGCGTCTACAAATGCAACGCTCTCTGGCAGCACTTTACGGGCATCTTCCGTTCGAATCGCTACATCGGGATGCAGAACCACCACATGCCAATCCCTTGGAAACGGAATGGACATGGGCAAACCACGAGGAGGACACAAGACCAACCCTCCCATCAAGGCAGGCGCAACGTTGTCAGCATGACGCGATCCACTGGCCAAGGCCTCTCCATCAAGAGCATGTGGCAACAAGGCGTCAGGGCTCAGCCCTGCGTTCAACAATGCATTCAATGCAAACACAGCACCTGCAGCACTCGCTGCACTTGAACCGATTCCACTTCCAGGCTTGATTTCTTTGAAAATATCCAATTCCAATCCACAGGGATTACCAAGCGCGTTCAACAAACTCTGAGCCGCCACTCCAGCAACATTGAGAGACGTCTCCAATGGGAGGTCTGCACCTTCGATAAGCCGAATGTTCACGCAGCCGACAGCGTCAGTACGTCGCATAACAAGCCGTTCACCTGGTCCTGATAAGGCGCATCCCAAACCATCAAAACCAACATTGATATTGGCCAAGGTGGCAGGTGTCCAAACGGAAATCTCAGTGCGGTGCATGGTTTGCTTTATTTAGCTGGAAGCAGTGTGTAAATATCCGAAAAAACACCACTTGCCGTCAATTCAGCTCCCGCACCACTTCCTTGGATTACAAGAGGCTTTTCGGCATAGCGTTGGGTTTTTATGGCCAGGGCGTTGTCTGAATGTTTTAACCCATAAAAGGGATGGTCAACCGAAAGCTTCTGCATTTCAATACGACATGAACCTGCCTCCCATGATGCAATGAGTCGCATGCGCAATCCTGACCGCTTGGCATCATCAAATTCTTGTTGCAATGCACTGCCCCATTTTTTCAAATTGAGCATGAACTCCTCCTTTGTTCCATCAAAAGCCGCTTTCGGTAAAAAGCCGATGTTCTCTATGTCCATCATCTCCATCTGATCGCCAGCCTCTCGGGAAAGAATGAGCAATTTTCGTGCGACATCCACCCCCCCCAAATCCAATCGAGGATCGGGCTCCGTAAACCCCTTCTGCTTGGCGAGCAAAACAGCTTCAGCAAAGGAACTTCCTTCATCCATCTCGCTGCAAATAAAATTGACAGAACCACTCAACACGGCTTCGATCCGTAAAACATGATCTCCCGACTTCTTCAATTCGCGCAACGTTTTGATGATTGGCAAAGCCGCTCCTACGTTCGTCTCATTCAGAAATCGAGCATTGTTCGGGTGTCCCTTCAAAACCATACGCTCCCAATCCTCTTGCGTGCCTGTGGCGGCAATTTTATTGGATGTCACTACAGATATCCCCGTTTCCAGATTTTTCAAGCTCAGCGCAGCAACGTCAGCAGAGGCTGTATTGTCCACCCACACAGAACGATCCAATCGCATCGCGGCAAAGGCTTCCTGGGCCTCCGAAATCGTTGTCATCGGCTGTCCCTCTTGCAAACACGTCTTCCATGCATCCAATGGAATTCCCGATTCATTCACATGAAACGTTGAACTGTTCGCAATGCCCACTACCCGCATTTCCACATCCTCTTCCAACAACCGCTCTTGCGCATCCTGCAGTTGACGCAACAACGCAGAACCGACTTGTCCTACGCCAGCACAAAAGAGATGCAAGCGACGCGTGGGAGGCTCGAAAAATACGCGGTGCAACGCTCTCAGCGCGACGTCGACATCAGAACTGCCTAGAACGATTGAAATATTGCGTTCTGTGCTTCCTTGGGCGATAGCGCGAATGTTGATTTCTTGGTCTCCAAGTGCCTTAAAAGCCCTTCCACTTAAACCGATCTCGGAAGCCATGCCCTCACCCACCAATGCGACAATGCTCAGATCAGAATCCACTCGAATTGGAGACAGACGCCCCAAAACAAGATCAGCCTCCAACTCTTCATGCAAAGAAGCCAACGCTGCATCCAGGTCTTCATCCGACAATCCGATGGTCATGCTCTGTTCAGAAGAACTTTGCGTAATGAAAATCACATTGACCTGCCGCTGTGCCAAAGAAGAAAATATTCGCCTTGAGAATCCCGATCGCGCAATGGTCACGCCACCTTCGAGCGTAATCAAGGAAATATTAGAAACACTTGAAAGTCCCCGAACCACCGCTTTTCCTTTGGGCTTTGACACGATTAAAGTGCCGGGATGAGTTGATTCAAAGGTGCTCCTGACAATCAACGGAATTCCGGCTTCTTTCAACGGAGCTATGGTCGGATGGTAAATCACCTTTGCCCCAAAATGGCACAATTCCATGGCCTCTTCATAACTCATGGTATCGATAATACGCGCAGCCGAAACAATGCGAGGGTCCGCAGTCAGCATGCCCGGTACATCCGTTGATTTCTCCATGCAATTGGCCTGGACAGCCCGTGCAATCAATGACGCTGTGTAATCACTCCCTCCTCGTCCCAACGTCGTTGTAGAACCATCTGGCCCCGAGCCAATAAACCCTTCCGTGATTAGAACATCAAAATTTAAGTCTGATTGAACACCTTGAAGGATGGCCGGCAAACTTGCATCCAATTGAACGTGAGCATTTCCATGCTGTCCATCCGTGGAAATCCAACTACGGGCATCCACACGTCGAACAGATAGCCCACGGTGGCTTAGATAGGCGCTTACCATGGCGACAGCGATGCGCTCCCCAAATGAGGCCATGTGGTCAGAACTCTTGGGACTCAATTCACCCAATAAATTCAATCCACGACAAAACTCTTCGAGTTCATCAAACATCTGAAGAAGCTCCTGCTGCACCAATGGAGCGTGCTCATCCAGCGCTAGTTTTTGACACACCTCTACATGACGCGTTCGAATGGCCGCTAAGGGTTCATGAAAGAGCGCTTGTCCTGATGCCGCCGCTGCGCCAAGCTGAAGCAAGGCATTCGTCATTCCACCCATTGCTGAACAAACAACAATTCTTTGGACACCCTTCCGTTCAATGAGAACATCACCAACGCGCTGCATAGCCGTCGATGTCGCCAGGGAACTTCCACCAAATTTGAGTACCTCTAAATCCATAGTCAGAATAATGATTCTCTTGGATTCTGAACATTACAGAAAGCCCAATTAAGAACGTTTATCCCCTTACGGAAATGCAGTCCAATGGTTTCAGGAAATCATCTCAAGCGTTATCCGGAGCGAATTTACCGATGACTTCTTCGCTCACACCTGTACTGGAGAACCCTCCATCATGAAACAGGTTTTGCATGGTCACAAAGCGAGTCAAATCACTGAATAGGGTTACACAATAGTCTGCGCAAGCCAACCCGTCGGCATTGCCGAGAGGACTCATGGACTCACTGTACGCGATGAATTCATCAAATCCTTTCACGCCGCTCCCTGCAGTCGTAATGGTCGGACTTTGGCTCACCGTGTTGATGCGCACTTTCTTGGCAACGCCATAGTGGTATCCGAAGCTACGGGTGATGCTTTCCAACAAACTCTTGGCATCGGCCATGTCCCCATAGTCAGGGAAAATTCGCTGTGCAGCGATGTAGGTCAATGCGACCACACTCCCCCAATCACTGATGGCATCCATCTTTTTCGCGACAGCCAACGTCTTGTGCAAACTAATCGCACTGACATCCAAGGTCGTCTGAAGCCAATTGTAATTGATGTCCGTATAGTGCTTGCCCTTGCGCACGTTGGGACTCATACCAATGGAGTGTAAGACAAAATCCACCTGGCCACCAAAGTGCTCCATCGCACCTTCGAATAAACCGGTGAGGTCTTCCACGCTTGTCGCATCCGCAGGGATCACGGGAGCATTTCCAACGATTTTTGAAAGCTCGTGAATCTCTCCCATTCGCATCGCTACAGGAGCATTGGTCAAAACCAATTCTGCCCCTTGCGCATGCGCCTGGATCGCTGTTTTCCAAGCAATCGATTGATCATTCAATGCACCAAACACGATGCCTTTCTTCCCTTTCAATAAATTCTCAGCCATAGTAAGTGGATTGCAAATAAGCCGCAAACGTAGGGAGGATTTTTGAATCCTCCATTGTTCCCGTGCTCTATTCAGATGGCATGATCTTCTGAGGGTTCAAAATGCCCTTGGGATCGAAGACACGTTTAATGCCATGCATCAATTCGAGGTGGCGCGGTGAAAAGGCTACATCCATGTATGGACGTTGCACCCATCCGATGCCGTGCTCTCCGCTCAATGTCCCTCCCATGTCTACCACAGACTCGAATATCAATCGAATGGCAACAGGGAGCTCTTGGCTCCAAGCAACATCTGACAGGCCACCTTTCAAGATATTGACATGGAGGTTCCCATCTCCTGCATGGCCATAGCACACACTTTCAAATCCGAATTTTTTTCCAATCGCTTTGACAGCAAGCAACAATTCCGGCAATTTGGCACGAGGGACAACCGTGTCCTCTTCTTTGTACACACTGGCCGCTTTCACCGCCTCTCCGACTCTCCGCCTCAAAAACCACAACTTCTCTTGTGCTGCTGCATCATCCGCGAAAAGAGGATCCTTTGCTCCACAAGACTCCAATACCGGCAAGATTGATTCCATTTGAGGAAGCAAATCTTCGGAGCGAAATGCATCCACCTCGATCAGCAAATGGGCTTGAACATCCTCATCAATCTTCAGAGAAAAGTCTCCTGTAAACTCTTGAGCCAATGCAATTGCTGATCGCTCCATAAACTCCATTGCAGAGGGCTGAATTCCTGCTTGGAAAATTGCAGAAACGGCCTCACAAGCCTTCTCAGCACTTGAGAATGGCACCAACAATAGTGCTTTGAACATAGGCAATGGCAACAATTTTAACGTGGCCTCAGTGATGATTCCCAACGTGCCCTCGCTTCCAACCATCAGCTGGGTCAAATTGTATCCCGTGCTGTTTTTCAAGGTGTTTGCCCCCGTTCGAATCACGGATCCATCGGCCAGCACCACCTCCAAATTGAGAACCCAATCCTTGGTGACACCGTACTTAACAGCCCGCGGACCACCGCTGTTTTCTGCGATGTTGCCCCCAATGGAACAGGAGCCCCTTGACGCTGGATCAACGGCATAAAACAGGCCCTTTTCAGCAACGGTATCTTGCAAACTCTCCACAATGACTCCCGGCTGTACACGCACTTGCAAATTCCGTTCATCTACCTCCAAAATAGAATTCATGCGACGCATGGAGAGGGCAATTCCTCCCTCAACGGCCAAGGCCCCTCCGCTGAGCCCAGTGCGCGCGCCTGCAGCAGTGACCGGTATCGCATGAGCGGAAGCCCATTGCATTAACGCAGACACCTCGTCAGTGGTTGTTGGTTCAACAACAACATCTGGAGGAAAGTGCAAGTCCTCTGTTTCATCCCGGCTTTCCCGTTGAATGGAATCCGCATCACTGAGGATTTTCATGCCTGATGGCATGGCCTTTTTTAAACCAATGATCCAATCGCTACTCATGCTCCAAACATAATTCATGGCAGCGGAATATTACACCGGTCGAGCACTTGCTATCTTGTGCCCTACAACAACGCCTGACGACATGACTTTTTCTCCTCTTTTCCGGATTGTGAATCCACTGGTGGTTTGCGGTTACCTGTTATTTACTGCTGCACCTGTGCTATCACAGGACCTCCCTTTTCAACTGTTCACCAACGACCTCATTTGGTATAGCGGCGAATTTCGCAGCGAACGCGTGGGAGGCATTCGGTCCATGGACGATGGCAAGCATTACACGAGCCTTGAGAATAGCAAATGGGGCAGCACCATCGTGAAGTATGCCTACAAGACTGGAGAAGCGGTTGACACCTTGGCCACGAGCGTGTCCGTTTTCGGAGATTCCGAACAATCTTTTGATGGGTACGAATTTTCGTCGAATGAACGAGCCATCTTAATCTCGACTGAGACAGAAGGCATTTATCGGCATTCGTTTTCAGCCAATTTCCATGTTCATGATTTGTCGAATAACACCACGCAACCATTATCTGACTTCTCTTTGGGAAAACAACGTTTAGCAGTCTTCAGTCCCAATGCCAATCAGGTTGCATTCATGCGCAACAACAATGTTTTCATCGCTGACATTGCCAACGGGACTGAAACCGAGGTAACGACCGATGGCGTCGTGAATGAAATCATCAATGGGGCGACCGACTGGGTGTACGAAGAAGAATTTGGAGATGACAATGGCCTCTTTTGGTCTCCCGACGGGAAATTTCTGGCCTTCTATCGATTTGACGAGACGGCCGTAAGAGAATTCTCAATGCCTGTATACGGTCAATTGTATCCTGAACCCGTTGTGTTCAAATACCCCAAAGCAGGAGAAATCAACGCGGAAGTGTCTGTCCTTGTTCATGACGTGGCAGGGAATGTCAATGTTCCAGTCATGCTTCCAAAAACAGAATACATCCCACGGATCAAATGGGGCGCCGACAACAAGCAGCTGATTTTAATGACCATGAACCGCCATCAAAACATCTTGAATCTGATGATGGCGAACTGTGAGGACATGGAAGGCAACGAGCTCACCACACAGAGCATTTGGGAGGAGCAGTCCTCGACCTACATCGACCTGAACGATGACATTCGGTTTCTTCAAGATGGCAAATCCTTTGTAATGGCGAGCGAACGGGATGGCTACAACCACTTGTATCTCTTTTCGACTGACCCCGCTCAACCTCCTGTTCAGTTGACTTCAGGAAACTGGGATGTTTTGGAAGTGTATGGCGTCGATGAACAACGGAAGCAGGTGTATTTCACCAGTAGCGTTCAGGGAGCGACACAGACCCACATCGGTCGCGTTTCGTTTGGTGGCAACATGGAGGTCGTCGATCAGACAGCCGGCACACACAGCGCATCCTATTCCAATTCGTTTGACTACTCAATCCATGTCCATAACGATGCCAACACACCCCCTGTGTACACGCTGCGAAATCGGCAAGGCAACGTGGTTCGCTCACTCAAAGACAATGCAGGGTTGGTACAAAAAATGAAAGACTACTATGCCCAGCCAAAATCATTTTTCTCTTTTGAGAATCGTGCTGGAGATGAGTTGAATGCTTGGATGATCACCCCTCCCGGCTTCTCTGAGGACAAGGAGTACCCGGTCTATGTCGCAATCTATGGCGGGCCTGGAGTCAACACTGTGGAAGATGCATGGGGCGGTGCGAATTACTATTGGCATCAAATGCTCGCACAGAATGGCTACATCGTTGTGAGCTGTGACCCACGTGGCACTCCTAAGCGCGGAAAAGCGTTTAAGCACAGTACCTACAAAGAATTGGGCAAGCTTGAAACAGAAGACTTCATTGACTTTGGCAAGCACCTCCAAGGACTGTCCTACGTCGCTTCTGATCGCATTGGCATCCAAGGATGGAGCTACGGAGGGTTTATGACGTTGCTGTGCATGACAAAGGGCTCCGATGTCTTTGCGGCAGGAATCTCAGTCGCACCTGTGACCAACTGGCGCTATTACGATTCCATTTATACGGAACGGTTCATGCAAACTCCTGAAGAAAATGCAACCGGGTATGATGACAATAGCCCTGTCAATCATGCGGAAAAGCTGATCGGCCCCTTGCTCTTGGTTCACGGCTCAGCTGACGACAACGTGCATTATCAGAACTCCATGGAAATGGTCAATGCATTGGTATCCGCCAACAAGGACTTTGACTTCTTCGCGTATCCCGATCGCAATCACGGTATTTACGGTGGAAATACGCGACTGCACCTCTTCAACATGATGATGGACTTTGTGCATGAGAACTTCTAAAGGCGGAGCGCTTTAAACAACACAAAACGGGGTGACTCTGCAATTGCAAAGTCACCCCGTTTTTTATTGGGATCGGTTTCGTTACACCACTGCCGTTTCCTCATCCTCGACGCCGTGCGTTAACGCTTCAAGTCGAGGTCGAAGCAATAACACAAGCAGACCAAGTCCCACACTAGTAACAGCAATGCCTGTGAAGATGGTATACTCTCCTAAGCTCGATGACCACTCGCCAAGAAGCCCAGCGAGCTTGCTACCAAAGCCGGTCATGGCAAAGTAGATTCCCATCATGATCGAAGCGTATTTGACCGGTGCAAGCTTCGTCACGAACGACAAAGCGACTGGAGACAAGCAAAGCTCTCCAATCGTATGGAAGAGGTAAGCAAAAACCAACCAGTACATCGCTGAGCTTCCGCTCGCTTCATACTGAGCCGTGGCTCCTGTCATGAAGAAGAAGCCTACTCCCATGATGATCAAACCGATAATCATCTTAAACAAGGACGTTGAAACCTTGCCTTTGAGCTTTCTATTGGCCCAAAACAAAGCAACCGTTGTTCCAAAGAATATGATGAACATGGCATTGATGGACTGGAACCATGATGCCGGTACGAGCCAGTCACCAATCAATCGATCCGTCTTCTCCATGGTGTAAATGTTCATGAGACCTCCCGCCTGCTCGAAGGCTCCCCAAAATACAATAACGAGCAGGAATGAAATCAACAGAACTACGACGCGATCAATTTCGATTTTAGTCAGAGGCGCCTTCATCACCTCTTTATTGTCTTTCGAATCTCCCAAGAAGTTTCCTACCTCACTGAGGTACTTCAGACCCAACACGTACTGTAACAAGCCCAAGCCCATGCCGATGCCTGCAAGTCCAAACCCATAGTGCCAGCCATACACCTCGCCGACATACCCAACGACCAAGCTCGATATGAACGCACCTAGATTAATTCCGATATAGAATATGGTGAATCCTTTATCTCTACGGATATCGCCTTGCTTGTAAAGCCCTCCAACCATGGTTGAGATGTTCGGCTTGAGCATCCCACAGCCCAAAACAATAAATACCAAACCGGTATAGAACGCCCACATCTGCTCTATTGCAAGTGTACTGTGACCGATTGCTAAGAGGATTCCTCCCACTAGCACGGATTTCTTTTGGCCAAGCAATTTGTCCGCGATGTACCCCCCTGGAACGGACATGACATACACCATCATGGTGTACCATCCGTATAAAGCCAGCGCGTCACCATTGGACCACTCTAAACCAGGGTTTTTTCCGGTCGACTCAGAAACCAAATACAAGACAAGAATTGCCCGCATGCCGTAATACGAGAAACGCTCCCACATTTCCGTGAAAAACAAAACGAAAAGACCTGCTGGGTGACCAAACAGTTCTTTTTGACGGGCATTTAGTGCTGATGAAGACATCTTTATTATTTATTAAGTACTGCGCAAAATACAACTCTGCATGCAATTCCAACATTCGAGCTTTTGAATTTGCTCAGAACACCTCCATCCACGCAGCACCCAATCTCTTTTGAAGAACAGGTTATACGATTCAAGCAAACCCGATCATTCGCTACGCTTTGAACTTCGATTTAGGAGCGGATGATTCATAAAGACTGCTAAGGCGGCGGCAGGAGCGCATTTCTTTTGCGATATTGCAGGAAAATTAGGTCCATGCGAACGTTTTATACCCTGATCCTTGCCATCTCAATCGGTTTTTTGACCCAAACCCTTGCTTATGCACAGTCAGAAGTCAATTGGATGAGTTTGGAAGAGGCTGTTGTCGCCCAGAAAAACGAGCCACGCAAAATTGTCATGGATGTGTATACCCAATGGTGTGGACCGTGTAAAATGATGATGGCCAATACCTTTACCAATCCGCAGGTGATCGCTTACTTGAATGCCAATTATTACGCGGTAAAATTTGATGCGGAGTCGAAAGATCCGATCAACTTCAAAGGGCAAACCTTTGAGAACCCCGGATACAAGGAAGGCGTTCGTGGACGGAATAGCACACATCAGCTCTCAAGAGAATTGAGAGTCAATGCCTATCCAACCTTGGTTTATTTCGATGAGAAGGCTGAGGTCATCGCTCCGATTTCCGGCTACAAAAACCCCGGTCAACTTGAAATGTATTTGAAATTCTTCTCGCAGCATTTCACTCCCGGCGTACAACAACAGGAATGGGAAGAATTTCGCGACACCTTTGTCCCCACGTTCCGTTAAGTAGAACGCGCTATTACAATAGCAATGGGCGAATCGTTTTTACCGTGCGCGAACGAGTATATTTGCCCCAAGTCCTCTCGGACTGCACGGAATTGAACATTGAAAACAAGCATCGCGTCACAAAATGAGTGAGACTGCACGACTAATACTGGATGGTAAGGAATACGAATTCCCCGTCATTACCGGTTCTGAAAATGAAAAGGCCATTGATATCTCAAAACTGAGAGCAACCACTGGCTACATCACGCTCGATTATGGTTTTAAGAACACCGGGTCGACTCAAAGTGCAATCACCTATCTCGACGGCGAAAATGGGATTTTACGCTATCGAGGCTACACCATTGAAGAGCTTGCCGAAAAAGCTTCATTTCTAGAAGTATCCTTCCTATTGATTTATGGTGAGCTGCCAAATCAAAAGGAACTCAATTATTTTCAAGAAAGCATTACGCACCACACGTTGGTGAATGAGAACATGAAACGTTCATTTGAAGCGTTTCCTCCGGGGGCGCATCCAATGGGCATGTTGAGTTCCATGATCTCCAGCTTGAGTACCTTTTACAAGGATTCCCAAAATCCCAACCGCTCCATTGAAGACATTGAGAAGACCATTCATCGTCTGATTGCGAAGCTTCCAACGTTAGCGGCTCAAGCGTACAAGCACAACATGGGTCATCCTACAGTTTACCCATCCAATGATTTGGGCTACTGTGGAAACTTCTTGACAATGATGTTCTCATTGCCATCTGAAGACTACAAAGTTGACCCTGTCGTTGAGAGCGCATTGAACAAATTATTGATTCTGCATGCAGATCACGAACAAAACTGTTCTGCCTCAACCGTGAGGATTGTTGGTTCATCTCAAGCGAACTTATACAGTTCAATCTCTGCTGGAATTGCCGCTTTGTGGGGACCTCTCCATGGCGGTGCGAACCAAGCGGTTATTGAGATGTTAGAGTCCATCAAAAATGACGGTGGCGATCTCCAAAAATGGATTGACAAAGCGAAAGACAAAACAGATTCATTCCGTTTGATGGGCTTTGGCCACAGGGTCTACAAGAATTTCGATCCACGCGCCAAGATTATCAAGAAAGCAGCGGATGAAGTACTCGAGAAATTGGGTGTGAATGACCCCGTGCTTGACATTGCCAAGAAATTGGAAGAAGTTGCATTGAATGATCCGTATTTCGTCGAACGAGGTTTGTACCCCAATGTGGATTTCTACTCAGGAATTATCTACCGCGCACTGAACATTCCAACGGACATGTTCACGGTTATGTTCGCTTTGGGACGCTTGCCAGGATGGATTGCTCAGTGGAAAGAAATGCACGAAAATGGCGAGCCAATTGGCCGCCCGAGACAGGTGTATACTGGAGCTACAGAACGTTCATATGCACCGATAGAATCGCGTGACTAATTGCCTTTGATATGACGGAATTCGCACCCACCCCTTTTGTGCGTACCGAAACGCGTGACGGCGTTTTTACCATTACTTTTTTCCATCCGCAAAGCAATGCGCTGCCTCGGAAAATTTTAGGAGAACTCGCCCAAGCGATTCTCAAAGCTTCTGAAAATCCTGAAAACCGGGTCGTAGTGCTCAAGTCAGGAGGCGAACGGGCCTTCTGTGCTGGCGCCAGCTTTGACGAATTGGTTGCAATTGAAACTGCCGAACAGGGAGAACATTTCTTCAGTGGATTCAGCGACGTCATTCTAGCCATTCGCTCCTGTCCTCTATTGGTCATTTGCCGCGTTCAAGGCAAAGCCGTTGGCGGAGGCGTCGGATTGGCTGCAGCAGCTGACTATACAATGGCCTCGCAACACGCCGCTCTGAAGCTATCTGAGTTGGCCATTGGAATTGGCCCCTTTGTCGTTGGACCCGCAGTTGAAAGAAAACTCGGAACCGCTGCATTCTCCTCACTTGCTATTGATGCAGCATCTTGGCGAACGGCCGAATGGGGATTGCAGAAAGGCCTGTACGCTCAGCTTTTCAATACCCCCGAAGAACTTGACGCTGGAGTTGACGAATTGGCTTCGCGATTAGCAAGCAGCAGTCCCGCAGCCATGGAATCCCTGAAGAAAGTGTTTTGGCAAGGGACAGACCATTGGGAGCAGCTCTTGGCTGAACGAGCCAGCGTTTCCGGTGCGCTAGTCTTGAGTGAGTTTACACGGAAGGCGATCGCTTCGTTTAAGAAGCGATAATCCACCTGAACGAAGACGCCACCGTTTCTTTTCGATTTATCATACAATAAAAGGCCCGCAATTGCGGGCCTTTTCAATTCCGTATGTTCTTTCTAGATCACTGAATAATCACCTGCTCCATAGCACGCTTCATTCCTGATCTCACCATGACGTTGTAAATGCCACCAGCATAAGTAGAGACATCCAATCGAATATTTTGATTCGAACCTTGAATGTCTTGGTTATACACCATTCTACCCGTGGCATCATAAATGGAAACCTCGACCATTCCTGACCATGAAGAAGAGGCAATCCAAAGCTCACTCGTCGCTGGGTTTGGATACGCTTCCATGGGGAAGGTCATCAATTCTACGACACTGATCACAACTTCCATTTCAATATCCAGCGTGGTCATACAACCGTTGGAATCCGTCACTGTAACCGTATACAACCCACCCATTCCTGCAATGTCTTCATCCTCACTGGTGAAGCCATCAGGACCGGTCCACCCAATGATGTAGTCAGGAGTTCCTCCAGAAACTGTAATGGAAATAGATCCTCCAGCTCCTTCGACATCATTGATGACTTCATCAACCGCAATCACGATGTCACAGAAGTAACAGCTGCCGTCGTCATCCGTCGCGTCTGCATTGTAATTCTCAGCTTCAGGATCAGTGCAACCAGCAACCTCTAGTTCATCGCAAACACCATCACCGTCCGCATCATTCAAGCAGTTGCCATCGCAATCGTAATTCGCTTCTGCAAAGGTGCAAGAACCGTCATCATCCGTTGCCGCCTCATTGTAGTTGCAAGCTGTCATGTCCGTACATCCTGCTACTTCCAATTCATCACAGACACCGTCCATATCTGCGTCGTTTAGGCAGTTGCCGTCACAGTCGTAGTTCGTCTCGGCAAAGGTGCAAGAGCCGTCATCTTCTGTGGCTTCAGCGCTGTAGTTACATGCTAGTTCATCTTCGCAACCTAGGATCTCAAATTCGTCACACACCCCGTCCATGTCGGCATCAGCTAAGCACATCCCTTCACAGTCGTAACCGCTTTCAGCGTAAGTGCACGAACCATCATCGTCCGTTGCCTCTGCATTGTAATTGCAAGCCATCATGTCTGTGCAATCCGAAACTTCAAATTCATCACACACACCGTCCCCATCTGCGTCCGAAAGACAAACGCCATCACAGTCATAACCGGCATCAGCAAAGACGCAGGAGCCATCGTCATCCGTGGCTTCCATACTGTAATTGCATGCATCCACATTCTGGCAACCCGTGACTTCGAATTCATCGCATACTCCATCACCGTCAGAATCTTCAAGACAGTTCCCGTTGCAATCATAACCACTTTCTGCAAACGTGCAAGAGCCGTCATCATCCGAAGCCATTTCATTGAAGTTACAGGCCATCATCTCTGTACAGCCTGCGATTTCAAATTCATCACAAACGCCATCCATGTCCGCATCATTCAGACAATCCCCATTGCAATCATATCCGGCAAATGGAAATTCACAAGAATCATCATCCTCTGTGGCCAATTCGTCAAAATTGCAGGCCATCTCATCTGTACAACCGTAGACATTGTAATCGCAACTTCCGTCATCATAGTCAGCTGAATCGTCGTAGTTCGATGCCGCAGGGTCAGTGCATCCACACGCATTGTCCTCTACACTCGGGTTGTATGTTCCAGGTCCATCAAAATCGAAACTTGAGCGGATATCCTCCGAGCCGATCCCATTTTCAAACACTTGGATGTGTGCTGTACCAGAGAATGTGCCTGAAGTGGTGAGCTGCATGAACAACACACGGTTATTCACTGCATCAGGCAGGCCATTGGGAGAACCATTCAATACAAACCACGCACCACCGGTTTCGTCATTCATCAAAATATCAGCTCCGGCGCTCTCTGAACCGAAGTTAAATGAATTCACCCAAGGTTGTTCCGTACTTTCCACTGTACTAATGCCCACTTCTGAACCAACGGGTGTAGAGTCAATTCCAATGGTCACCCAGCTGTCTCCTTCCAATTCCGGGAAGAAAGAAAAGAATGCTGGGTTCACTTGATCTGCTGTCGCTCCACCATATGTGCTGTTGTAAAAACCGTCTGAGGTTTCGAGAATAAATGGGTTCTCATTGTTTCCATACACCGAACTCAAAAAATCATCCTCGTTGACCATGTTCGCATAAAAGCGATACGTTACGGTTCCCGTAATTATGTCAGAAGCATGCTCCTCAATTGTCATGGTATATTGCATCCCTGGCAACAAACCTCCTGAGTTTCCACAAGAGCAGTAATCACAAGAACCATCCTCGTCCGAAGCTTCGATGTTATAGTTACAAGCCACTGGGTCCTGGCAACCCGCTACTTCAAATTCATCGCACACACCGTCACCGTCTGTATCGACAAGACAGTTGCCATCACAGTCGAGGTTCGCTCCGGCATACGTGCAAGAGCCATCCGGGGCATTTGCTGCTGCATCATAGTTGCATGCCTCCATATCTGTACACCCGAGAAATTCGCAACTGCCGTTGTCAATGGTTGCCTCAGGATCATAGTTGTCCGCATTTTCGTCAGTACAGCCAATGCAAGAAGAATACTCACATGTGCCATCTTCGTAAGTCGCTTCAGCATTGTAGTTACAGGCAGAGTCATTTGTGCAGCCCCCTGTCCCACAACTGGTGTATTCACATGAACCATCGTTGTAGATGGCATCTGCGTCATAATTGCATGCTTCTGCATCTGTACAGCCCACGCATGAAGCATATTCACATGAACCATCATCCTCCGTCGCAGAGGCGTCATAATTGCAAGCAAATGAGTCCGTGCATCCAGAAACAACTTCATCAGAAACTGGGAAAAATGTACCCTCACCACAGAAAGTATAGGTAGCAAGAATTTCATTCGCCCCTATGCCCATTCCAAATATTTGGACATTCACTGTTGAACAGATTTCTCCGCCGGTTGGAATGCTCAATTGCATGAACATCGTACGCATTGTTTCTGAATCAGGCAATCCATTGGACGCATCCGATAACGTGTACCATGCAGAGCCCGTTGAGTCATCAATCAAAATATCGGTGCCTGACAGCGGGCTGGTCGCATCAAAATGAGCCGCTAAAGGAATGTCCCCTTCAACAATCGATACAGCTGCCTGGTCTCCTTCAGGTTGACTTTCGATTCCGATGGTGATCCAACTATCACCCAACAAAGTTGGGAAAAACGAATAAAAAGCTGGATTAATAGCACTCGCTACAGTTCCACCAAAATCATCATTGTAAAACCCATCTGTTGTTGTGAGAATGAGCGGTGTATCCCCTCCGCCAGAAATTGAACTCAGCTTGTCTTCAGGATTCACCATATCAACATACAAACGGTACGTTGTGTGTCCTTCAACAATATCTACAGCATGTTCTGCAACAGTCACTGTGTAAGCTTGACCAATTGAAGTAAAGGGAATCAAAAACAGAACTAAAATTGAGAGTAAAGAGCTCAAGTGCTTCATGGCAGAAGTTTAAGAAGGACGTTGTTAATCGGAGCAATTTACATTCGAAAAGAGATATTTCGGCAGTCTTACCCACCAATCTTTGACCAAATCTATTTCAACAAGAATGGATCAAGCTTTACCTGATCCATTCTCATTACGCCAACCGCACTTTGGGAATTCGATTCCTTTATTGAATCCTTTTTTACCGTTGAACAAATACTTTTTCTCGGGCATCCCACTCGCCTGAAAGCACGACCACGTGGTACATGCCGCTCATCCAACGGGAACAATCGACCTGAAGGCGATTGGTTCCTGCAGCTATTGTTTTCGTGTAAACCAAACGACCTGCGGCGTCATGAATGTGAACCGAGGCTTGCAGTGCATGGTGACCAATCTCAATCGTTAGATTCGAAACAACAGGATTCGGAAACAATGAAAGGTCGATCATCATGGATTCTTCCACTCCAACAATCGTCTCGACAACAATTTCAAAAGAGGTTACGGAACACCCATTTTCATCGCTTACGGTAACCTGATACGTCCCTCCCTCCAAGTTGTCAATATCTTCTGAAGCACTGGTGAAGCTTCCGTCCAACTGTGTCCAAGCAAATACATACGCTTCTGACCCTCCCGTAACTGTAATCGCAATGGCTCCCTGATTCAATCCCTGTTCCGTACCAACGACATTGTCCAAAAGAACAAGAAGGGGCTCCGGCTCCATTACTTCAAACAATACAGTCGTAAAGCACCCCGCGGCGTCAACGACCTCAACAGCATATTCCCCCGCCAACAAACCAACGAATGCACCTTCTGATTGAGGCGCTCCGTCAGGAAGCAAAACAAAGGTCAACAACGAGTCATTTGGATAAGCTCCTATAGCGGAGACCAGAACAGCCCCATCATCACTCCCGTTGCACGTTGCATCAGTCACCTCAAGTGAAGCTTCCAACGCGCAGTATGCGCATGATCCGTCATCGTCTGTTGCCGTTGGATCAAAGTTCAAGGCATCAAAGTCTGTGCAGCCTTCAATTTCAAATGCATCGCAAATACCATCCAAATCAGCATCTTCGAGACAATTGCCATCGCAGTCGTAATTGGACGCTGCGTATTCACACGACCCATCCTCTTCTGTGGCTTCTAAACTGTAGTTGCAGGCCGCCAAATCTGTGCAGCCCTCCACTTCTAAAGCATCACAAATACCGTCATCATCTGTGTCGTTTAGGCAGAGTCCGAGACAGTCGTATCCAAAGTCTGCATAGGTGCAGGACTCATCTTCATCTGTCGCATCGAAAGCGTAGTTGCATGCTGTAACGTCTGTGCACCCCGCGATTTCAAACACATCGCAAACACCGTCTTCATCGGTATCAGCCAGGCACTCTCCATCGCAACCATACCCCTCCGAGGCATAGGTGCATGAGAAGTCTGGTGTATTGGCCAATGCGTTAAAATTGCAAGACAATTCATCCAAGCAACCAAACACACTCGCGATACAGGACCCGTCTTCGTATTCCACCAGGGGATCATAGTTAAAGGCCGCTTCATCGGTGCAACCACATGTGTTTTGCCCGCTAAACGCATTGGTCCATTCTGCGCCTTCAAACGAAAAATGATGCAAACTCGCGTTGCTATTGTCTCCATTTTCAAAAACCTGGACATGCAGTTGACCTGAAAGCGTTCCATCCGTTGTGACTTGACCGATCAATACACGCAAGTCATCCCCAGCGATGCCATTTGAACCTCCGTTTAGAATAAACCAAGACCCACCAACCGGGTCATCCATGACGATATCAGATCCATCTTCAAACGCAGCACTCCAGCCCAGGTCACCGGATGCACCCAAAGCATTCACCAGATTTTCTCCTGCCATTGCAGGACCATCTAAACCAATGGTCACCCAGCTGTCAAATGCCAGATCAGGGAACAGCCCCACGAGGTCAGCATTGAGATTTTGAGGTAGCAAGGAACCATTGTCGTCCTGATGAAAGGTCGACGATGTCCCCAAGATCAAGGTGTCGACGTCGTTCCCATATACCGAGGAAACGAAATCTTCAGAAGTCTCGGTGGTCACATACAGTCGATACGTGGTCATCCCCTCGAGGTTTCCCGATGCATGAACCGCGACTGTATCGATGTCAAGTCCGAATACAGGCACCTCAATCTCTGAGCAGGAACAAAAATCACACGTGCCATCGTCATCAGTAGCCAACAGATTGAAGTTGCATGCATTTTCGACTGTGCAGCCCTCGATTTCAAAAAGATCACACACCCCATCACCATCCGCATCTTGAATGCAGTTTCCTTCGCACGTGTACCAGTCTTCCGGATACGTGCACGAACCATCTTCGTTGGTAACTGATTCTAGATAGTTGCATGCCAAAGGGTCTGCACATCCGTAAGTGGCCACCGTCACGATGAGTGTTTGCACAAACACCGATGTGTTACCACACTGATCGGAAGCTGTATAGGTGCGCTCTAACGTTTGAACTGAGGCCTCTTCTGAAAGCAACACATCCAATGAGCTCCAGCTTGCATTGCCATCGCAGGCGTCTTGAATCACTGCAAAAGGTTCTGGAACGCTTTCGTCTTCTTGCTCATTGACTTGAATCAATGCCTCAGGTAAAACAACAAACTCGGGAGCCAGTGTGTCCCTTACAGAAATCATTTGAACTGCGCTTGCCGTATTGCCTGCGTCATCAGTCGCAATGAATGTTCGTGTGCAGAGGTAATTGAATGGAGGACAATCCAAAACAAATTCAATTGGGCCGTCAACAAACATTACTTGAACATTATCATCACAAGCATCCTCGGCTATGGCCATGACTGTTGGCATGGCTTGATCGCATTGGATCACTGAATCAGCTGGTACTGAAGTGAAGAATGGCGGAATCACATCCAACACACATGGGTCAACCGTGAAATCACATGAGCCGTCATCATCCGTTGCCATGGCATTGAAATTGTTCGCCAAAGCATCGGTACACCCATCAATTTCAAATTCATCGCAGATCCCATCACTATCTAGGTCAGACAAACAGCTGCCTTCACAACTGTAGCCAGATTCCGGGAAAGAGCAATTGTCGAATGCTGGTGCACCACAAGCATCTTGCAGGCCAATCACCTTGTTCAAGCCATTATTGACTCCGTCTCCATGGATGAAGAATTGGACAAACATCTGACCACTCAGATTTCCTGCGGTCGTGAATTGCCCCAAAAGAACGCGAAGATCATCCCCGGCGATACCGTTGGTTGCACCATTGAGAATGTACCATAAGCCGCCCAAGTCATCTGAAATCTCAATGGAACCTCCATTTTCAAAAGGAATGACCCAGGGCTCATTGCCTTCCAAGACACTCACTCCCAATTCGCCTTCCGCGCCATTTGCAGACTGATCCAAGCCAATGGTCACCCAAGAATCATAGGCCAATGAAGGAATGAATGGAAATACCATAGGATTGCTGTTTTCTGCCAACGGCCCTCCTGCTGGACTTTGAAAAAATGATGACGTTGAATGAACCGACGTTGAAAATTCATCGTCACCAGCAACGGCGCTCACAAAATCATCTTCGTTCTCGCAAAGCGCATACACACGGTAGGTCGTCATTCCACTGAGATCGACTTCACCAACCATGCCTTCATGCACGGTGATGGGTTCAATTTGCAGACAATACGCTTCGTATGGAACATAATTGCATGCATCGATATCGTTGCATTGGGATGGATACGTGCAGGAACCGTTGTTGTCTGTAGCGTTTGAGTCATAATTCAAGGCGGCCTCGTCCGTGCAGCCCAAGACCTCCAATTCGTTGCAAACGCCATCACTATCGTTATCCCCTAAACAGTCCCCTTCACAGTCATAGTAAGGCTCCACGAAAATGCACGATGCATTGTCCTCCAAAGTGTACGCTTCATCATAATTACATGCCAACTCAATCATGCAACCGGCACAGCTTGTAAACTCGCATGACCCGTCATTTTCATTGGCCAAAACATTGAAGTTGCAAGCGATGGAATTCATACATCCAGCAACAGAATACAGGCAAGAACCGTCGTCATCTGTAGCTTCATTGTTGAAGTTGTTTGCCAAAGCATCCGTGCATCCAGCGACTTCATCTCCATCACAAATACCATCCAAGTCCTCATCAAGAAGACAGTTTCCTTCGCAATCCAAACCATTTTCAGCGTAAACACAAGAGGAGACATCAGAAATCGTTGCCGCTTCGTCATAATTGCATGCGAAGGTGTCCAAACACCCTACACACGAAGCAAAGTCGCACGATCCATCGGGGATATTGGCCAATGCGTTGAAGTTGCACGCCAAAGGATTCAAACAACCTCCTATTTCACACGTACCATCGTCAATGAGAGCGGTAGGGTCAAAATTATCGGCACTCGCATCCATGCAACCGGCGCAAGAAACAAAATCACATGTTCCATCTTCATAGGAAGCATCTGGATTGAAGTTACATGCGGCTTCCAGAGTGCACCCTCCCTCTTCGCAGCTGAAATAATCACAGGTTCCATCGTTGTAAATGGCATCTGGGTCAAAATTACAAGCCGTTGAGTCCGTGCATCCCAAACATTCTATGAAGCTGCAGGAGCCATCATCTATTGTGGCCGATTCATCGTAGTTACACGCAAAAACATCGGTACAACCTGCGCATGACTCATATTCACAGGTTCCGTCATCTTCCGATGCAAAAGCATCATAATTGCAAGCTTCGGAATCTGTACAACCAGGAGCCATTGTTGAGAAGTCTATATCCCAAACATCTGTGCCAGAAAAACCTTGGTGCACCTGCTCCGAATCCGATGATCCAACAGCAGGGATGACTTGAATATTGAGCAGGCCAGAAGGCAACGAAGCCGACGTAATCTGCATAATCAATACGCGCAGGTCATCGCCAGCGTATCCATTGGTCATACCGCTCAACAAAAACCATGCTCCTCCCGCTTCATCAGTCAAGGAAACACTCATTCCACTGCTCTCAGCGTTTGCAGAGAAATTAGCCATAAAGGGTTGATCAGGACTTTCCAATGCTGAAATGTCCATTTCGCCAGGTCCAGCAGCCTGGTCCAATCCTATGGTAATCCAACTATCGTATGCCGCTTCAGGAAAATAATTGAGAATCAACGGATTGATACCGCCCCCAGTTGAACCACTCGCAAAAGGAGAATTGAACATCGGACTATCGACCTCCACCATGAGCGGAGATCCTTGTCCTCCATAAACAGCAGATACAAAGTCGTCGGGATGAGTGCACTCTACATAAAAACGATACGTGGTCTGGCCTTCCAATTCTGCCAATCCTGTCACACCATCATGAACCATGTATTCCTCAATCAGCAATTGTGACGATTGAGCATGTAAGCCTATGGTTGACAGCATGCATGCCGTAAAACCAATCAGACGTAGGGTCGAAATAGAAGGAAAAACCATATGTGAAGAATGCATGAACTGTCGATATTCTGCATCCTATACGCATCTTGGGCTCCTTCGGTTTCAAGTAGGCACAAAAAAAAGGGGCCGAAGCCCCTTTTTCAAGTTATTGAATCAATAACGAAATCCTTACTGCTTCAGTAATTGCAATTGGTTGATCATCAATCCGGCACGAACCTGCAACTGATACACTCCATTCGCAACGCCTGTCAAGTCCATTGTTACGCGATTGCTTCCCGTTTGGTTCACAAAAACTTGTGAATTTACCATGCGGCCTTGCCCGTCAAAGATCGAGACTTCCAAATCCTGACCCTGAGCACCGGCCCATTCCAACTGGAAAGCTCCATTGCTCGGGTTTGGACTGACCGATAAGCTGCTCAAGAAGCCCAGCTCCTCAATTCCAACAGGAACACCAAAGGTGCCCTCTACAGAACAACCATTCATATCCGTAATGGTTACCGTGTATTCGCCAGCTACAATTCCAGTCAAGTCTTCATCTGCACTGGTGAATGCATCAGGTCCGGACCACGCAAACATGTTTCCGCCATTGCCACCAGCAACGTCAATGTCCAACGCGCCATCACCAGCACCTGTGTCATTGGTAATCGTACCCGTAACTGTCATTTCATCTGGTTCATTGATCGTAGCCTCGATGGAGGCTTGACAACCATTTGAATCTTGAACGTAGTACGTGTAAATACCTGGAGTCAAATCGATGTAAATCGGAGAAGAGCCGAAATCTGTGCCGTCCGCACTGTACTCGTATAAATTCGTACCACCCGCTCCTGCGATTTCAACCGAACCATTGGTGTCTCCAAAACAAGTCACATCCTCTGATGAAGCCGATGCGATCAATTCAGTCGCATCTCCAACAGTAGCAACGACTTCCGCTTGACAGTCTTCAACATCTGTTGCGAGGATGACATAATCACCAGGCAATAAATCACCAAACAACGTAACATCGCTTGACTCACCTTCATTGAAAGAGAACGTCAAGCCTCCATTTCCACCATCCGCATTGAAGGATACCATACCATTCTGGTCACCGAAACACAAAATGTCTGTAACACTCGCATCAATGACAATCGGCTCAGGAGCACCTACCGTGTATTCTACGGTTGATTGACCGATGCATCCGTTGACATCCATGGCATAGATGGTATATGTACCACCTTGGACATAAAGTACATTGCCTGGAGCATAATTCACACCATCTGTGCTAAACTCCATGCTCGCTTGAGTACCTGCACCACCTAATGTCAAAACAACGATTTGACCATCTGCTGAATCAGCGCAAGTTGCGTCCAAAATGTTGCTCTGACCACCTGCCACTGTGACACTCAATTGTTGCGGATTTGCGACACTAATGGCGATACTTTGTGCAGTGCACCCATTCGCATCTTGTGCATAGACCGTGTACAGACCTGCAGCCAATCCATCAAAGTACAAATCAGACGCCGTTTCACTGAAGTTTGGTGTGAGACTGAACGTGTAATCGCCAGCACCGCCTTCCGCTTCTCCTGAGATGACGGCGTCACTGTCTCCGGCACAGCTGACAGACTCTGTCAACGAAGCCGTTAATGTGATCGCATCCGGAACGGCCATTTCCACATCCACTGAAGCGGTACAACCCGCGCCATCAATCGCGTTTACAGTGTACATGCCGCCAACCAGACCGTTAAAATTTCCAACCGCCAAAGTCGGATCATTTTCGCCAATCCCGAAAGTCACACCCAGTTGACCTCCCGTTGCAGAAACGATGATCATACCGTCACTCACTCCTGGACAAGAATTACCGATAACCTCGTCGAGGGTCAATGTCAAGGTGCAAGGAAACACGCATGTCTCTCCGGCTTCTGTGGCATCAGGGTTGTAGTTTGTTGCTTCCGGATCCATGCAACCGAAAATTGCACCTGCACTTGAGCTAAATGGAATGCCTTCGTACTGCGTCGACGCGCTTTGCTCACCATTCAAGAAAACCTGCACGTTGAACGAACCAGTAAAACTTCCAGATGTTGTCAATTGAGCGAGAAGAACTTTGAAGTCTGGACCCGCTTGAGCTTGCGTGTCTCCAAATAGTGTAAACCACGAACCTCCGTTATCAGAATTCACTACGAAATCACCGCCTGTTTCAAAAACGTCTACGGCATCATCGATGCCAACTGAGTTAGGTTGCCCCGTTACTTCAGTAGAGTTCGATACACCTAGTGTAATCCACGAGTCAAATTCAGCTTCTGCTGAAAACGCAAAAAAGGCTGGATTGATGCTCCATCCTGTTGATGCTCCGAAATCTGACTGAAAAAAACCGTCTACTGAAGTCAACGAAAGTGGAGATGACACATCTCCATAAACCGCCGAAATCTCATCCAATTCATTGGTCAACACAGCGTAGACACGGTATGTCGTCATACCGTCCAAAGCAGGTATTTCAATTCCGTCATGCTCCGCGTAGACCTCGGATACAATCTCAATTAATTGACTAGATCCGCTGATTGCTATTAAACAGGCAACGGCACTTAGTAGAAGTTGTTTCATTCGAATGGTAGTTAGTCGTGAATATCAGTTTGTCCAAATATAGTCCTCTCGCACATTTATTTCGGATCTCGAAACGAGATTTTAAGAAAGGATATACACGGATATTTGTGAACAAAAGAAAAGGGAGGAGACATGCGTCCCCTCCCTTGCTAAAGCCCGGGATATGATGTCAATTCTTGATGACCAACTGAGCCGGGAAAGTGGCATCACCATTCAAAATCAACATGTAAGATCCTGAAGGCAATTCAGACGTTGACATCTGAACAACCGCTGCGCCCAATACGACTGGTGTAGAACGGATCATCCGTCCCGTCATATCATACAACTCCAATTGAAGCGTTCCTTGCTGATCGCTGTTTAAAGCAATGTTCAACTCTTGGTCAAATGGATTGGGATAAACAACCAGCGCATTGCCTAACCACTCGTCAACATTGACTACGCACGTTGTGCATTTGTTGTAGCAGACGGCTTCTAATATTTCTGGCTCACCACTGCGTTCATGAATTCGATTATATGCACCGAAACCATTCGCCAAACCACAACCGTCAGACTCAAAGTTACCCAGTTCATTGCCTTCAGCATCCACATTGGCTCCAGACTCTTCCAAATAGTCAATGCCGTTATCTCCTGTTGAAGGGTCTCCGTTGACAAATTTGTAAAGAACCGTTGTGCCTCCGCTCACATTGGCTGTGACTTCATACACCCCATCGGCGTCGTCATCTGTCATTTGCATTCCACCTGCTTGCCAGTTTGGCGACGTGAAATTTCCAATCACCCAAACACCATTGGCATTCACCTCCTCTTCTGACATATCAACTCTGAACGTAATGTCAGCCGGATCAGGATTTTCAACGCAAGTCAACTCACATGAATTATAACACACCTCATATAGGACGGCATCACTGCCAACTGAAATAGCGCGGTTGTCACTTCCTTCAGCAGCGCAGTCTCCTACAATCAATTCATTATCTACGTTTCCGTCGCCATTGCCACTCCAATCATTCCCGTTGATAAACTTGAACTCATAGTCCCCAGGCGCCATGCCTAAAGTGAGTTCCCAAATGCCATCACCATCATCGTCACTCAATGGATTCGAATTGGCCGACCACCCTTGGAACGACCCCGCTACGTGCACACCGTTGACGGAAACCGTTTCCTGAGTTGTCATGTCCACACGAAGCGTGACCTCTGTTGGAGAAACACACGTTCCACATGCATTGTAACATGGAGCAGCTCCCGTACCAACATCGCCATACAACACTTCATTTTGACTCGTCAACCCGAATGATCGGTTGCCAAAGCCATCTGAACACGCCTCATCATCAATGTTTTCATTCGGATTCGTCCAAGAATTTCCATTGATGAATTTGAAAAGAATGGCGCTACCAAGCCCCGTTGTGTCAAAAGACACGACTGTTTCCCAAATGCCATCCTCATCATTGTCTTGCAAAGGCGTCGTTGCTGGGTCCCAATTTTGGAAATCACCCGCTACGTGCACGCCATTGGGAGAGATTGCAGCCTCAACACTCATATCAACTCGCAAGCGCACACTGTTCATACCGCAGGCCGCACAGTTTGCAAAGCAAACGAACATCGAGGCTTCTGTTTCTGACTCAGAAACATGTAAAAACCGATTGTCATTTCCTGATATTTCGACTTGGCATGTCGGTGGCACATCTTCTGCGTAATCCCAAGCAGGACCATTGAGGAATTTAAACTCAAGCATTCCAGGTGCAACATCCAACGTGACTTCATACACATTGTCCATGTCGTCATCGGCAAGTGGAGTTGCCATAGGGTCCCATCCTTGAAAACTACCTGCGATGTAAACACCATCCGCTGAAACAGTTTCATTGGACATGTCGACTTGGAAGGTCACGGGAACGAGGACTTGAGCACTCAACCATGTTGCCATGACGAGAAATGCTCCGAGGGTCAAGAGGTGCTTCATGCAATAATTTATTTTAGAATGTACTTGCAAAGTACACGTTCCTAAACTTTTGAAAGCATGGCGAAACAAACACTTATTCACCATGGCCTGATTTCACGTTGAAATCCGCCTGCCGTTTCCTTCAAAAACTGAACTTATTCAGGCTTACCCAAACCCAATTTTTTCAAAATCTCAATCCAAGACTCTGGCCAAGTCGTGGAGCAACGATTCACATGGTCATAGGAGACCATCACGGTTTGGGCTTTTGAGGCCAACTTCCACTCTCCCCTTCGCTTCACATAGACTTCGTAGGCAGCCACCATGCTTTTTGAACCGATGGAATCAATCCACGTTACAATCTCAACCTCGTCATTCATCGCTATAGGGCGCATATAATCGATCTCATGACGTGCGACGACCATTCCGGCATCATTCCAGTTCCATTCTCTTCCAACAAACCCTTCAAATAAATGAATGCGGCACTGTTCAAAATAAGTGGGATAGACGGCGTTGTTGACAATACCTACGGCGTCGATATCGGCAAAGCGAATTTCGGGTCGGTAGCGTTGGAAAGATTGGAATGCACTCAAATTCATGCCGCAAAAGTACCGCCGCTTAACTTTGCATCATGAACCTCAAGAAAACAATTGCACTTTCACTCCTTTTCATTTTGCTTGTCGGCTCAATCTGGAACCTCATTGCCCATCCAAGTGCTGTTTGTTGGTTCGCAAATTCACTGTGCGTCCTGGTGACGGGTTTGAGTGTAGCGGTCTCTGAACGTCGCGGTATGGATGTCTCCTTCTTCACCATTCTCGTCTTTGCACTCTGCGTTGTGTCATTGGCCATTGCTTGGGGCCAGTGGTTTGTACTCGGAACTGGAGCTGCTGAAGCGATGATTGTCCCCCTTGGATCGGCATGCATTTGGTTATTCCGACCTTTTTCAATGAAAAATTCGTCCGGAAACTCGTGAAAAGCGAATGAGAACCGGTCAAATCCTCTGATTTTTCTCGTCCTTTTCAACAATTGGCTTCGGTTTATCAACGAATTGGCCCTAAAACCCCTACACCCCTTGCTACCGTTGAATTCTCACCTATATATTTGGCGAAGTTGAAAATCATTTTTTAAATCTAGTTACCATGAATAAAGCAGAATTGGTTGATGCAATGGCAGAAGGTGCCGGCATCTCAAAAGCAGACGCTAAGCGATCATTGGATGCGTTCGTTGACGCGACTTCCGGTGCATTGAGCAAAGGAGACCGAGTTTCTCTCGTAGGATTCGGTTCATTCTCAGTTACACATCGCGCTTCACGTAAAGGCCGTAACCCACAAACGGGTAAGGAAATTACAATCGCAGCAAAGAATGTGATCAAATTCAAGGCAGGAGCTGACTTGAATTCAAAAATGTAATTGCTCTTTAGCAATAAATGAAAGGCCCCTCGTTCATTCGAGGGGCCTTTTTCATTCTGTCGAATTCCATTTAATCTGATGAAAAGCGATTCCGATATCCGGTATGAAACGTTGCTTCCCTTCTTAAGCGAAGAGCGAATCCAACGGTTTGACGCTGTCCTGAAAGGAAGAACCCGACACCTGAGCGTTGTACTCGAAAACATCTATCAATCAAGAAACGCCAGTGCCGTGATGAGAAGTTGCGATGGCATGGGGATTCAGGACGTCCATTTGATTGAAAACATCAATCCATGGGTTTACAATCGAGGTGTATCCAAAGGGACTCCCAGTTGGCTCACCCTGCACCGTTACAGGCAACAGCCTGATCCCACAGAAACGTGCATCCAAAATCTGAGAGATCGCGGCTATCGCATTGCAGTCACCTCTCCTCATGTCGATGGATTCAATGTAGACGATGTCCCGATCGAAGAACCGCTAGCATTGGTCATGGGCACGGAATGGAAGGGTGTATCTGACCGCCTGCTGCAGCAGGCTGATTACCATGTCGCCATCCCGATGCACGGATTTGCTGAATCGCTCAACATCAGTGTTGCCGCGGCCATTGCCCTGTATGAATTAAGCAAACGTTGCCGGGAATTGCCGGAACACACTTGGGGATTGTCCGAA
Source organism: uncultured Flavobacteriales bacterium (assembly GCA_905478325.1). GTDB lineage: Bacteria > Bacteroidota > Bacteroidia > Flavobacteriales_D > Sanyastnellaceae > UA16. The sequence goes on from CAJQIB010000012.1 coordinate 55,897, forward strand.
ACGGAGAAAAACACCTTGCGCGGAGACTGGGCGATGCATACCGTTCGGAAATCTGAATTGATTTTAAAAAGACTTGGAGTTTCTCCAGAAACTGGACGCCCCCACTCTCTGAAGAAATGACCTTGTATTTTACAGTTCCATGGCGACTTTTGCGCGCTGATGAAAACTGAGCGCCCTCTTCAAAACGATTATGCAAGTTTGCTGCGCATGGCCATCCCCATCTCCCTGGGGTCTTTGGTCCAGTTCTTCGTGGTCCTAACGGACAACTTCTTTCTTGCTCGACTCAATGAAGACGCCATCAATGGCGCAGGAAATGCAGGACTGGTGTACCTCACACTGCAGATGCTCGCAGTAGGAAGTAGCGCCGCACTTCAAATTACCATCGCCAAGCGGTTAGGCGAAGGTCGCCGTGATCTTGCAATGAGCACTTTTCGTTCGGGACTCGCATTTCATCTAGCACTCGGAATCGCACTGATGGCCCTTGCTACCATTCTAAATCAAGGTTTACTAGGAAGCACCATCGCAAGTGATTCAGTGCGCAATGTATTTGAGCCTTTTCTGTCTGTTCGAACGTGGGGATTCATTCCATTCTCTCTGATGCTAGCGTTCAATGCGCTATACACGGGGACTGCCCGAACCCTACCCATTTTAATCATCTCAGGAACGACTGCGTTCGTCAACATTATCTTGGATGCCGGCTGGGTTGAAGGGTGGTGGGGAATGACGGCAATGGGCGCTCAAGGAGCGGCATGGGCTTCCTTTGTAGCTGAGTTGTGCGGATGCGCCATGGCCATTTGCATGACTGCGTGGGTCATTAAAGATGCGTATCGCCCTTGGAATTGGCTGCAACGAAGCAATCTAATTGCACTGTGGAAACTCGCCTACCCCTTGATGGCACAATTCATTGTGACTGTTGGTACATGGACCGCTTTTTTCTTTTTCGTGGAAAAGGTGGGAGGCATGGAATTGAAAGTATCACATGTTGCACGGAACTTATTCATGCTTGGCTTTGTGGTGGCCCAGGGCATGCAGCAAACCACGAGAACGTATGTGAGCGGTATGATTGGAGAAGGCCGCTCTGCCGAATTAAAAGTCACTTTGCGTCGGATTGTCCTTCTGAATATTGGAGGCATTCTGATTCTATGCCACGGTTTTATTCTGTATCCCGAAACGCTTGCTAGCGTGTTCTTCGATGATGGCGAAGGCTTCCAAGCCATGACCCGAACATTCAAAGTTGTCTTTGTCGCGGTTCTTTTGGAATCTCTTTCGGGCATTTTTCTTTCAACCATTCAAGGCATGGGATCCACCGTTCAAGCATTCTGGGTGGAATTGGTTACCGTTACGCTTTATCTCATCGTCGCGGCGAGCATGACTTTGTGGTGGCCACAACCTATCTGGGTTATTTGGCGGGTTGAATGGGTCTATTTTTCATGCATTGGATTGGGGAGTTGGTGGTTCTTACGCCAAGCGGTATGGATGAATCCAAAGAATGGTTGAAATTTGACTCGACATGGCAACATTCCCAACGACACCTCTGGACCGACCTTTGCGCATTGCTTTTTTAGGAACTCCCGAATTTGCAGCTGTATGTTTAGAGGCATTGACCGCATCTTCTCACAAGGTGGTCGGCGTTGTAACTGCTCCTGATCGACCTGCGGGTCGGGGACATCAGATGCACGCTTCTGCAGTGAAAACGATAGCGCAGAAGCAGGAACTGCCCTTGCTGCAACCTACGAATTTAAAGGCCCCTGAATTCATTGAAGCCTTCGCAAATTGGCATGTCGACGTCGCCATCGTGGTTGCTTTTCGCATGCTTCCCGAAATTGTATGGAACTCCCCTCCGTTTGGAACCATCAACCTGCACGCTTCTTTACTACCGAACTTGCGCGGTGCAGCTCCCATACACCGCGCCATCATGGCGGGATTAGAAGAAACAGGAGTGACTACATTTTCACTTGAACACGCAATCGATACCGGAGATGTCCTGTTGCAGGACGCAACGGATATCGACCCCCATGAAAACACCGGTGCACTTCATGATCGATTGGCCGACTTAGGAAAGTCATTGATCGTTCAAACGTTGGACACATTGGTTGCAGGTAATCTTGCCGGTGTTCCACAGAATCCGACTCACTCCACAGCGGCCATTCTTGAGGCTCCTAAACTTTTTAAAACGGATTGTAAAATTGATTGGAACCTCCCGTGTCAAACGCTTCTCAATCACATTCGAGGGTTGGCCCCCTTTCCAAAAGCGTGGTGCCCAAGCCCATGGGGGGATTTGAAGATACTTGAAGCAAAAGAGTGCAATGAATTGGATGCAAGCAGTTTAGTTGGAAATGCTATTGCGCACCAACACAAATTAGTTGTTGCATGTCAAGACGGATGGATTGAAATTTTACACCTGGTTGCTCCAGGGAAACGTCCTATGTCTGGATCAGAGTGGCTGAATGGTCTGGGAGATCGGGAACCCGGAATTTGGGGGCCTCAGCCTGAATAACAGCTCTTTGGACTTAGGCTCCAAATGCTTCCATTAACACGTCCAGTAGATCGTTTGCAGAGCGCGTAATCGGTGTTCCAGGGCCAAAAACCCCAACAACCCCCTGCTGATACAACGTTTCGTGATCTTGTCCGGGAATGACCCCGCCAACAACCACTAAAATATCAGCTCTCCCCTTCTCTTGCAACGCGTGAATCAAATCGGGAACCAATGTCTTGTGGCCGCCCGCCAAGGTGCTAATCCCAACGACATGAACGTCGTGGTCTACAGCCTGCTGTGCGACCTCTTCAGGCGTTTGAAACAATGGACCCAAGTCCACATCAAACCCTAAATCAGCAAAAGAAGAAGCAACAACTTTGGCCCCTCGATCGTGGCCATCCTGTCCCATTTTTGCGACCAATATGCGGGGTTGACGTCCCACTTTCTTGGCAAAGCGCTCCGTGCGTTCAACCACATCCTTGAATTCAGCTTGACCTTCCATTGCGCGGGAAAAGATACCACTCACTTTTCTGGATTGAGGCTGGTATCTCCCAAAAACATCTTCCAAAGCCGTGCTCATTTCTCCAAGTGTAGCTCTGACTCTTGCTGCATCGACAGCCGCTGCAATCAAATTGCCTTTGGTTTTGGCGCATTGCCGAAGTGCAGACAAAGCCTCCTCAACCTCCGCTGCACTGCGCTCCGATTTCAGTTGTTCCAATCGACCAACTTGTTCATTGCGCACCACGTCTTGATCTATGCTCAGGACTTCCAATTCGGATGCATCATCAACTTCAAACAAATTGACGCCTATGATTCGGTCAATCCCACGATCGATTCGCGCCTGCTTCGAAGCGGCAGCTTCCTCAATGCGAAGCTTAGGGAGACCTTGCTCTATCGCTACTGCCATGCCGCCGGCCAATTCAATCTCACCCATCAATTGACGCGCCTCATGGATCATTTGATCTGTGAGCTGTTCCATCCAACGTGATCCTGCCCATGGATCAACTGCTTGTGTCAAACCGGCTTCATTTTGCAAGAACAACTGCGTATTGCGGGCAATCCGTGCTGATGCTGCTGTAGGCAAAGCAATGGCTTCATCCATGGAGTTGGTATGCAGCGATTGTGTACCCCCAAAAACAGCCGCCAGCGCTTCAAGCGATGTGCGTGCCACATTGTTCCATGGATCTTGTGCTGTCAAGGACCAACCGCTCGTCTGCGTGTGGGTACGAAGCGCCAACGACTTGGGGTTTTCTGCGCCCAGCTGCTGCATGGATTCTGCCCAAATCAATCGTGCCGCTCGCATCTTGGCAATTTCCTTATAATGCTCCATGCCACTCGCCCAAAAGAAACTCAACCGCGGAGCAAAGTCATCGATTTGCAACCCAGCAGCTAAGCCTGCCTTCACATATTCTACGCCATCGGCAAGCGTATAGGCCAACTCAATTTCTGGAGTCGCTCCAGCTTCTTGCATGTGGTAACCCGAAATGGAAATCGAGTTGAATTTGGGCATGCATTCGGAGGTGTATCGAACGATATCCGAAACAATACGCATGGAAGGTTGCGGCGGATAGATGTACGTGTTTCTCACCATAAACTCCTTCAAAATATCATTTTGAATGGTGCCCTGAAGCTGCGACAACGCCACGCCCTGCTCCTCTCCAGCTACAATGTAGAATGCCAAAATGGGCAACACGGCTCCATTCATCGTCATACTGACCGACATCTTGTCCAAGGGTATCCCCTCAAACAAGCGCTTCATATCCTCAACCGAATCAATCGCAACTCCCGCCATCCCAACGTCACCCGTTACCCGAGGGTGATCACTGTCGTATCCTCTGTGCGTTGCCAAATCAAAAGCCACACTCAACCCCTTTTGACCTGCAGCGAGGTTCGTTCGATAAAATGTATTCGATGCTTCGGCAGTCGAAAAACCAGCATATTGCCGAATCGTCCAAGGCCGCGATGCATACATCGTGGCATACGGGCCGCCCAAATATGGAGGCTGGCCTGGGCCAAATCGTTCATGACGAAATGGAACCTTTTGGCGATTTACGTGTGCGTTTTCAGGCATCGGAATTGACGTTTTCTGCTGCTGTTTCAACGACTAGACCCGATACATACTCCTTCCATGCTTGATCCAGAATGGCATGCGTCCACGATTCTACCACGAAACTGCCTCCCATCGGGTCAAAAACACGGTGCAACCCTGATTCTTCACGCATGATGTGCTGAACATTTCGCGCCCATCGGAGTCCCTCCGCTGATCCTGCAGCCCCATCATCCAGGGTATCATGGGGCAATGTTTCAATCCCGTCCGCGCCCCCAATCACCGCAGCATATGCTCCAGAGGACTGAGGAATTAAATGATCCTGAATCGTCGTTGGGTCAGCAGGGTAGTGGCCGTTTATGGCATCGATCCAAACAGGAGTATCCGGAAGTTCGTGATAGGCGAGCCATCGGCTCCAAAACAAGCGCAAAGCGCGTAAACTGGCTATTTCAACCAAAACATGGGTGCCAACCACCCAATTCAAAACAACTTTGTGCGTTGCATGCGCCCTCTTATCGTCCACTCCCAAGCCCGTCATCAACCCATCCAAAGCCCATCCTATACGAGCCATAACAGCGGCACGTCCCACACCGTTTTTTAGCCAATCAGCCGATGGACATGTCCAAGAACGAAGTGCTGGAAACATCTCGTGCACACCTTTCATGTGCTGCAACGATTCCACAGCGTTTCCAGAACACAACCAAGAACCCCGCAACTTAGCATCTGCACCGATCACGCTCAAGTCTTCAGCAACGGCCTCAGAATAGCATCCATCCAGATGCAACGAAATCATTTCCAAGTGCACCCCTTCCAGCATGGCTTTGAGCTGTCCAGACGCCTCCATGCGAAGGCCCTCCACACCGTGTATAAGTCCTTGAAGCATGGGGGCGTTAGCCCCTATCCGCTGCTGCAGTTCCCATCCATTGGGAGATTTTTGACTGCCCATCACTTTGGGAGGCAAAAGAGGCCAATCCATTTTCTTTTCCCCACGCAAAGGCATCTGCCAGCCCTCCGCGTGCATCGGATTGACTTCTAAACCTTTGGCTTGTTCAAGCCAGCGTGATTCATCAAAAGAGGCAAACATGTTCCATGGATCATTCTGCATGAACCAAAGGTAAGAAACACGCCACGGCCCTTTGACTTGGGATTCCATTGAAATGGCACAAACGCTATATTCGTTCAATGAATCAGTTACTGGATTGGAAAACGTTTGAATCCGTTCAAATGGAGGTGGGAACAGTCATTCTCGCGACTCCATTTCCTGAGGCAAAGCAACCGGCCATGATTGTCCATGTTGATTTTGGTGATGCTCGAGGCATTCTCAAAACTTCGGCACAAATCACGAAACGATATCAACCTGAAGACATCATTGGAAAGCAAGTTGTCGGAGTCATCAACTTCCCCTCCAAACAAATTGGACCCATGCGTTCAGAGTTCTTGCTCTTGGGCGCATTGGATGCCGAAAAAGGCACCGCGCTCCTTACCGTAGACGAATTCATCCAGCCCGGAACAAGGATTGCATGACCTGAGTTAAATCGGAGCGACTTTGGTGTTTAATTTCGCTCCATGACCGCTCGCAATAAAGCCATTTTCCTTGATCGGGATGGTGTCATCAACCATGACCCAGGAGATTACACCCGAAGCTTGGAGGAATTCAAGATTCTTCCGACCGTTTTTGAGACACTAAAGAAGCTGGACGAGGCGGGGTACCTCCTCGTTTTGATTACGAATCAAGGAGGCATTGCCAAAGGGCTCTATTCCCACGATGACGTCAATGAAATCCACACGTATTTGATGGAAAAGTGCATCGAACACGGATTCCGTTTGACGGACGTTTACTACAGCCCACACCATCCAAACTTTGGAGAAAGCCTCAGTAGAAAACCGGGCAGCCTGATGATTGAAAAGGCCTGCGCAAAATATGACATTGACCCTGCGAAGTCTTGGATGGTCGGTGACAAAGTGCGCGATCTTGAAGCAGGTGAAGGCGCGGGCGTTAAAGGAGTCTTACTTCCTGTCAATGGAGCGATCGGCGACATTGCCATCCAGCTATTGAGCTCACCACAAACGAATGCAATCAGCAATGAGTGATGCGAACCAGAGGAATTCTGAACCTCGTGCTCGTTACCTCGTAAACGGCAAATTGACGAACGAAAGCGCCTTACCCAATCCCATACAAAATCGAGGATTTCGGTTTGCCGATGGCTTTTTTGAAACAATTCGCATTGCGCATGGAAAAGCACAACACCTCGAATTGCACTTTAATCGCATCACAAACAGCCTTCAAGCCCATCGAATCAACAAGCCTGTAGACTTTGATTTGAATTCATTTTCTCATGCAATCGACACGCTTACAGAGGCCAACGCGCTAAACCAAGGCGGACGCATTCGCGCTAGTTTTATTCGTGATGGCGGGGGAAGATACACTCCGCAATCCAACGAGTTGATGTGGGTAGCAGAATGTGAATCCATGGATCAGAACGAATTCTGCATCAACGAAAAAGGCATTGCTGTGGACTTGTTTTCGGATATGAGAAAGCCCGCAAGCCCACTTGCTAACTTCAAAAACATTGCTGCATCGCTTTACGTACAAGCCTCCATTTGGGCAGAATCGAAAGGTTTAGACGACGCCTTGGTTTCCAATGAACAATACCATGTCATTGAATCCTCACGTTCCAACATATTCCTTGTCAGCAACGGAGTTCTCTATACTTCCGGCTTGGATAGCGGGCCAGTAGGAGGTGTGATGAGAGCCGCTATTATCAACGTTGCATTGGCCAATCAATACAAGGTCTACGAATGCAATTTGACTCCACAAGAGTTGTTACGCGCTGATGAGCTGTTCTTGTCCAATGCCATCATGGGTATTCAATGGGTCTCAAGCTATCGTACAAAGCGCTATTACAATCAAACATCCAAGGACTTGGTCCAGTTGATCAACGAAAGCTTGATCCGCTAACACGCGGGTCAATCCAGCCATACAGGAGATCAACGGCGACGTTGACAAGAACAAAAATGGATGCAATCACCGCGACGCATCCCATGACCATGGGCAGATCACTTTGCTCTAGCGCACGAAACATGAGCAGTCCCATTCCCTGCCACCCGAAGACATATTCCACAAATACAGCGCCGGCGAGCATACTCGCAAACCATCCAGAGGCTGCTGTCAAAACAGGGTTGAGAGCATTGCGTAAAACATGGTGAGTCATGATGCGCATCTGACCTACCCCCTTGGACTTGGCTGTGCGCACATAGGACGAACCTAAAATTTCTGTGACACTATTGCGTGTCAATTGGAACACCACCGACAAGGGTCGAATCCCCAAGGTTAAAGCGGGTAGAATCGCATGGTGCAATGCCAATCGAGGACCTTCAAATGGATGCACTTCCCAGAGGCCACCGGTCATCGGTAAGCCTGTCCACGCATGCCAAACGGAACCAAACAACCACGAAACAACAATCGCCATAACAAACGACGGTGCGCTCATGCCCAATGATGCCAAGGTTAAAAACAGTCGATCCGCAAAAGAACCAGCCACTGCACCGCACAGCATGCCCCCAATAAGTCCCAAAGACATCGCAAGGGCCATGGCCAAAACAGCCAGTAAGATCGTAGCAGGAAGGGATTGAAAGATGGCCTCAGTGACTGGGCGATCTGAGATGAATGATCTGCCCAGGTCAGGAGCTCCCCAACTCCACCCCTCTGCATCGTGTTGCAGCGGACTCAATCCCATGAAAAAATGAAGATAGCGCTTGGCGGGAGATTGATTCAAACCATATTTCTCACGGATCGCTTCGACCACCTCCTCTTGCTCATTTTGACCGGCGAGCTGTCGTGCTGGATCGGGAATCAAAGCGAATAAGATAAAGACCAACGTTAAAGCGCCCCACAAAACACCCAAGCCCTGACCGAGTTTCTGAGCGATGGCCTTCACTTACCCAAAATTAATCCACCAATGTATCAAACGTCGGAACGTCGCGCCAAGACCACTTTTCTTGGATGATTCCGTCTCGCATCCAAACCAACCCCGGGTTGGAGCGAACGACAATTTTGAGTTCAGTCTGGTCACACGTATAAAAAGGGTACGGCGCGTTGAACTTAGTTCGGTACGACTCATTCTGATCAAACGGCGCATTGGTCAATCCGATCACTTTCCAGCCCTTACTCATCGCCTGCGTTGCGAGCGCATTGAGCGCTTCTTGCCCTAAACCAGCCCCTGCGTCTAGATCCTTACTCACATGAATCAGCACATCCCCTTCAAATTGTAAAATCTCATCTACCACATCCTCACCATCCCCGTCCACGATTTGAAAGTCCATAATCAGTGGTTCATATCCATCAGACAATTTGACTTCATCTCCATCAAAAGACACCGTCTCAAACCCCTCTTTGAACCACGGCTCATTGTAAATCTTAATCCAATCGGTGCTGAGAATGATGGTGTCCTCTAGAGTCTCTTTATTTTTAAACGTATACGCTGTGGCATACTGGGGTCCTTCGAGTCCCAACTCATCTGCGGACTTTCGGTTTTCAATGACGCTTTCTCCGACAGCATAAGGACGGTAATCTTTAACCGGCAGATGGTTCAACGTATAGTATTGAAAGAGGCCGCACACCACGATTACGCCTGCTGCCATAATCCACTCACGGTATTTACTGGAAAAACGTACCTTCAACCCTTCAGCCACAGCATAGGCGATGGCAGCAAAGAGCACAGGAAAGTTCCAATGCAGCATTCCTGCTCCAAACGCATAAATGACCACCAAACTTCCTGTAATCAGGACCAGTCCCTCTCTCTTTTCATTGAGCCGAGTCCACCCGTTGAATGCCCCAATCAAAATGGGCACAGTCAACACCGAAAGCACCAAGTCTTTTATGAAGCTCTCGTATGGAGTCAAGGGAATGGCGTTGCCAAAACAACCACAAGCCAAGACGCATTGGTTGGCAATTTCGACAGAAGCTCCCGTCGCATCAACAATCATTTTGGTGGCAAAAGGATCGCAATTTGCAGTATACCATGTCAACCAGGTAAAAAAGGCCATCAAAACACCCGTCAATGTGGCTGTCAATTTGGGTAAGGCTCCAATGACCATGGCAACACCCAGAAGAATCTCACCAATGCAGATAAGCACCGACAACGACAGCGCATACTCTTCCAAACCGGGAAGATTCAATGCGCCTGGCTCGAAGTATTCCTCCAATTTGTACATGAAGCCCATGGCATCATTGGACTTGATCAATCCAGAAACAATAAAGAGTGAGCCAACTAGCAGCCGACACAATTGCACCAAGCCTCGAAAAAATTGCATAGCAAAAGATTTGATTAGCAAGTTAGCGACGCAAATGCACTAAACAGCCGCTTTAGTGCCCTTCTTCCAACAGAATAAGTGCAAAAATTGCATAATTCGCCATGTCCTGGTAGTTGGCGTCAATGCCTTCAGAAACTTGCGTTGCGCCGGCGTGGTCTTCGATCTGCTTCACCCGAAGCAACTTCATCAGGATCAAGTCTGTCAATGAACTTACGCGCATATCCCTCCAAGCTTCTCCATAATCGTGATTCTTTCGAATCATCAATGCGCGGGTTTCTTCAAAAGCCTTGCGGTACATCGCAATGGCCTCCTTTGGATCAAGTTCCATAGGCTGATTCGGTGCTAGATTGCATTGAATGAGAGCCAACAGGCTGTAGTTCACAATGCCGATAAATTCAGAATCTATGCCTTCGTCCACCAAGGCCTCGCCCGTTTCTTGCAGTGTTCGGATGCGGTTGGCTTTGATGAAAAGCTGGTCTGTCAAAGAAGACGGTCTTAAGATCCTCCACGCGGTACCATAATCAGACGTTTTCGCCTCAAACAGACGAGCACATTGTTCAAATGCACGGTCGTATTGTGTTAGGGTTTGTTCTAGCGTAGTCACGGATTCACTGGCTCTTGGAATAACTTGCGGAAAGATACAACGAACGAATGGATGGCATACAGGCCAACATCATGAACACAACTCCCTTTATTTCCCACCTCTTGACATCCAAAGGCCGAAACCTGGTTCTTGACGCCCCCAAAATAATGGCGATTTTGAATTGTACGCCCGATTCCTTTTTTGATGGAGGCCGACATGCGACCATTCAAGCTGCCGCAAAACAAGGCTGCGACCTGCTCGACCAAGGAGCTCATATTTTAGACATTGGTGGGCAATCCACAAGACCTGGCGCATCTCACGTTGGCGCTGCCGAAGAATGGAATCGCATCGGTGGAGTCATTGAGGAAATCTTGTCGCACAAACCCGACACGTGGATTTCAGTTGACACCTTTCATGCAGAGGTTGCGCAACGGGCTTTGCAAGCCGGCGCTGCCATGATCAACGATGTCAGCTCAGGGACGATGGACCCCTCGATGTTTGCGGTTGTTGCCGAAAATGAGGTTCCTTTGGTTTTGATGCACATGCAGGGAACACCTGAAACCATGCAACATGAACCACAGTACGAAAATGTGGTCGACGACGTCTATTACTGGCTTGAAAAGCGTGTTAAGGCGGCTCTCAGCGCAGGAATCCGCGATGTCATTGTGGACGTCGGTTTCGGGTTTGGAAAAACATTGGAGCACAACTATGCCTTGCTGGCAAGCCTCAACTCATTTCATGCGTTGCACGTCCCTGTTATGGCTGGAGTCAGCCGGAAGTCGATGATCTGGAAGGCGCTCAATGGCACTCCCGAATCTGCATTGAACGGAACAACAGCGCTGCATGCTTGGGCGCTCGAGGGAGGGGCACATTTGCTTCGTGTTCACGATGTTATTGAAGCAAAAGAAACGGTCGCCCTGCACGCTATGCTGCGTCCAAGACGACCGTAATCAAGTCGTTTTACTTTACAAAAAGGACCTTATTGAATCACCAACTTGGTGGTCTTTCCTGTGGATACCAAACGCAAGGAATACATACCATTCGGGACATTGGCCACGTCGATGTGCAAACCTGGCAATACAGGGAGTTCATTCCAACGCTTCACCATTTTGCCTTGTAAGTCGTACAACTCCAAAGCTGATTGGCCGTGAAACCCGTCAATCACAAAGAAATCACTCGCTGGATTTGGAAATACAGTGAACGAAACGTCCGGTGTTACCACAGGAACTGAAACAGCCTCAGGAGCGATGTTCGCTCCAGGTTGAAGCATGAAAAAATGAGACATGGTGCTCACTCCAATATTCCCGCTACTGAAATAAGGATAATTGCTCCACGTGCCATCAAATGAAGGGGCATCTGATTCAGGGTTGGTATCAAAATAACCCACCAACTCCATTGTACCGGAAGCCGCAGCGCTATTGTCCAAGATCCGAAGTCCACTTAAATAATTGGATTGATAAATCTTATCGCCAATCACATATAAATTGTGGTCAATCGCCTCACTTGGAGCATCGAAGAAACCAATAATCGAAGGCGCATCGAGGTCCGCAATGTCCATGATATACGTTCGCGTGTTGTTGCCGAAATTCATCTCGTCCAACTCATCATTGAAGAAACACAGTCGCTGGTCCTCACTGACCCATCCTTGGTGCGTGTAGCCTGACTGCGCATAGGACAGTTGTGCAATCAACTGCGTATCTTCCTTGTCTTCGACATCTACAATGGCGATTCCAGCGGAACCGTTGAAACAGAAGACGACTTCACGTCCGGCATAATCCTGATCAGGGCCATTGTATACCACCGGATGGATGTCATGCGAATAAGCACCATCATACGCACCAACCAGGATCGGATCCAAAGGACTCGAGATATCCATGATGTGCATGCCTCCGTTAAATGTATTGGTACCGATCGCATAGGCGAAGTCGGTATCCTCATTGATCATAATGTTGTGCGCATTGCCAAATCCTGCATAGTATGCATCGGGAGTCAGAAGCGTCACCTCATCCAACGGCAAATCCAAAAGCGCCATCAAGTCGATGACCTGCATGCCATGTCCTCCTGCCTCTGAAACGATATACGCATGGTCTCCATTCACTTTGATGTCACGCCACAAGCTTGAGTTGGTCGCCGTAGGCAGATTGGCGAAGTACTTCATGTCCGTTGGATTGGTCACATCAATAAAGGCAGTGCCATTTGACCGACCAAAGATTGCAATCTCTCTTCCCGTTTCCGGGTCAGACCAACCCCAACAATCATTGCCGTTGTCCCCACCGCCTAAATTGGCAAGGGACTCAACGTCCAAAAGCTCAACATTGAAACATGGATAGCCTCCTGAATTCACCGTTGGACCCTGCGGTTCAACGACGATATCATAGAAAAAATAGTAGTAGTTGAACTCATTGTCCCCTTGAATATTGGTCCCCGTAATGGCACCATAATCTCCAATTAAATAAGGGAAGTTGATATCGCTATTGAGGTCATCACGCCAGAGCTGTGGGTTATTGGAAATGGTGCCAAGACCGATCGTTCCTGGACCAACCTCCCAACCCAACTCCACGGTACTTTCTCCATCAGGAATATCAACAACCAACGTCTGCTGAACGTCCCCGCCCATAGAAAACACCGCCAACGATCGTGGACCCGCTCCGTTGGCAAACACTTTCGCTGAAACGATGGTCACAGGCTCATAGAAATCCAAGAGGTTGAAATACGCACCGTTGTCATGGTACTGACCCGACTGAATATCGGACGGCCCTCCTGTTGCTGGCTCGCCTTCACCGCCAGACAATTCACATGGGAACGGGCTTTGGCCAAACAAAAGAGTGCTTGAGCATAGCGCTGCGCAAAGAAAAGAAAGAGAGTAAAGTTGTTTCAACATGATAGCATTCTTCAGGTATACAGGTACAACCAAGTTCACCATAAATAAGTTGCGCATTCTTTGAGATTAATTTGAAACGTACTCATTGTTCAATGGCAAGAATCCGTAAGCCTTGCTATAGCGCAACATTTGCTCCGTGAAATCATCTGGGAACGTCAAGTTGACTGCAGCAATCACACCTTCTTCAACATACACCGCTTCCATTTCTGGATTGATGAACCCGCCATACGGTGCAATGCCCAACTTTTCAGAACGGTCCAACACCTCCTGGTGAATGGCCGGATCTGCTTTTACACCATAACCTTCAACGAGCGCTTTGGCAGCATCATAGTCTCCTTGAGATTTAATGCGTTGAACCTCTTGGAGCAAATCGCCAAACAAGCCACGAAGCGCTTCGTAATCCTTGACGTCGAAATATGTGTTTCCATCTCGTACCACTTTTTCAATGATACCGGCTTCAGCACTGCGCTCAAAACACCAGTGGCTGATCCAAGCACGGTTGCGCATGTGGGCCTCTTCGATGTTGGCACCCAACTCCAAACGACGCAATTGAAGCATCATGCCGTTTCGGATGTAGCTATCGTATTCTGCTCGTCCTGTTTCCAAGGATTCCATCAGCCCCAACTCCACCATTTTCTCATCGAGCATGAAGTACAACGCGACCAAATCGGCACGTCCTTCTTCCAGGGTTGAGCTGTATTCCTTGATCGTTTGCTTGGGCTCGCCAATGCCTTCTTCCAACTTCCCTGAAGCATGGCCAATGACCTCGTGCATCGCAGTGTGCAGCTTTCCCGCAAGCGAACTGTGCTTTTCAGCCATGGCGACCTCCTGCTCATCATGGGCAAACTCACTCAACATCCCGCCCCCACCCGCTTGATCATACGCTTGGACAATGTTTCCCAAACTCACTGACTTCGATCCGTGGATGACACGGATCCAATTGGAATTTGGAAGGTTCACACCGATCGGTGTGCTCGGTGACGCATCACCTGCCTCTCCGGCCACGTTCACTACGTTGTATGTAATGCCCACAACCTCGTCTTTTTTGTGCTCTGGAAGGAAGGGCATGTTGTCCTCAAACCATTGGGCGTTGTCCATCAACACCTTCATGCGCTCACTGGCATCAAAATCCTTGATTTGAACCACTGTCTCATAACTTCCCGTGTAACCCAACGGGTCATTGTAAACCTCAATGAAGCCATTGATGTAATCCACATCTCCCTCGGTATCCTGCACCCAATTGATGTTATAGAGCTGCCATTTCACCAAATCGCCGGTCTCATAGTATGCAATCAAATTCCTCAAAGCCGCTGCCTGCTTGTCATTTTCAGCATATTGCGCTGCTTGATTCAACCAAAAGACGATTTGTTCAATGGCCTCCGAATAGAGTCCTCCGATCTTATATGTCTGCTCTTCAATTTCTCCCGCTGCATTGCGAACAAGGCGCGAATTCAAGCTGTACTCCACCGGCGTTCGTGTTGATCCATCGACCAAGCTTTCATAAAACGCAACGGCTTCATCGGTTGTCACATCCGGACCATAAAAGTTCACAGCCGAATTTTCAACCAATCCTTTGGTTCCATCCTGCTCCACTTTTTTGGCTTCAACTTCAGGGTTGAAAATGACCGCACGCACCTCATCCGTTACCGATTGACTCGTCGCAGCGAGCAATTCATCAAAGAAACCTTCAGAGAATTCCGGTTGAATCTTCATGTTGGAATAATGGTGGTGGATTCCATTCGAGAACCAGATCCGCTTTAAGTAAGTTTCGAATCGCACCCAACCGTTGGTCGTTCGATCTCCTTCGAATCCGGTATAGATGGATTCCAATAAATGCCGCACGCGCAAATTGTAGCGATTGTTTTGATCATACATGATATCCCTTCCGCTCAATCCAGCTTGGTTGAGGCAATACACGAGCGCCTGCTGGCGTTCATTGAGTTGATCAAACCCTGGAACTTGGTATCGAATCAACTTCAAATCCGCAAATTGTTCGGTCTGCCAAACAAAGCCGTCGGCATCGGGTTCGCTCGCTCCGCTCGGAGTCTCTTGGGCCACAGCCCAATCGTCTGCAGTGGTGGTTTCCGATCCTTCAGGGGCTCCACATCCGATGATGAAGAGAGCGGCTGCGCAAGCCGCCAAAAAGTAATTTCGCATGGGTCAAGTGAATTGCTGAGCCGGCAAGTTAATCAAAGTCTTCTCCACAGTCTCTCTCCCTATCTTTGAGCCGTGCGACGGATAGCTCTGCTCTTACTTCGATCCTTCTTGGCGCCATTTGCCGTGACCATGCCTGTAGCCCTGTTCATACTGGACATGCAGTTTTTGTGGGTCTACGCGGATGATTTGATTGGAAAAGGCCTCTCCCCTTTAGTCATCGCAGAGCTGATGATGTATGCCTCGGCCCGCTTGGTCAATCTCGCGTTGCCTTTGGGTATTCTTGTCGCCTCCATCATGGCCCTCGGTTCCTTGGCTGAAAAAAACGAGTTAACGGCGTTGAAGTCAGCGGGCATATCACTGACTCGCATTTTGCGACCTCTTATTGCCACCATGCTTATTGTCTCCATGGGGGCCTTTTGGTTTTCAAATGCCGCCTGGCCCGTTGCCAATTTAAAATTTCGCGCGTTGCTCTTTTCAGTGACCAAGAAACGCCCTGCACTAAATTTACAGGAAGGCGTTTTCTACAACGGGATTGAAGGGTTTGCGATTCGAGTCGACGAAAAGGATGAAGACGGAACCTTGCATGATTTGCTCATTCATGATCATAGGGAAGGAACGACCGGTGTAAGCCGTGTGATGCGCTCAGAGTCGGGTCGTATGGATCAGGTGGGAGAGCGACTCGTATTGACCATGATCAATGGAATCAGCTACGAAGAGGATTTGGAGCAATCCGCAAGGAGAAAAGAACGACTGCATCCGCACATTGTGACTGAATTTGGAAGCCAAACGTTTGAAATCGATCTCGCCTCGTTGGATTTCAGCAAAGTGGATGAAGGTTTATTTAAGAGGGCCCATGAAATGATGACCATTCATCAACTCACAGCGGCCATGGATTCTCTGGAATCACTGAGGGCTGATCGGTACCGTGATGTGGCCTTGTATGGAGAGCGCCAGAATACGCTATTGAGAGACACCCTGACAACTGCAGGAGCTGTGGTCGCAACGGGTTCAGTTTTGGACCGGTTAAGCCCCACCCAACGCAGGATGGCTTTCGATGGCGCAAGAAGTCTTTGCCGCAACACCCGTCAAGGGATCGCCAACGCAATCGATGATGCCGAAACCAAGAGAAAGCAGAAGAATCGGCATGCCATGGAATGGCATCGAAAGTTTTTTCTAGCAACCAGCTGTATCCTCCTCTTCTTCATCGGCGCTCCCTTAGGAGCCATCATACGAAAAGGAGGCCTGGGGATGCCTACCGTTCTGGCCATCCTCATATTCCTTGGATACTACATACTTTCCATTGTAGGAGAACAGATGATTCGATCCGGTAAGCTTTCACCCCCAGTAGGCATGTGGATGAGTACAGCCATTTTACTTCCAGCAGCTATTTATCTGACGCGCAGAGCAGTGCGAGATGCCCATGTATTCGCTTGGTCGATTCCGAGCTTCAGGCGTTCAAGAAAAGCACAAGACAACTAATTTCGCCCTTCAATTCCTCATATGCGCATCCTTCAAATTTGTCACAAGCCTCCACTCCCCAGTTTAGATGGTGGGTGCCGTGCTATGGATGCCATGACTCGTGGACTTTTACAAGCAGGGCATACGGTTAAAGTATTAACCGCTTGTACTGAAAAGCATCCGTGGCAGCCGGAATTGATTGACCCCAGCTGGCTAACGACAACCAATGCTGAAGCTGTCTTCATTGATACCCGCCTCAATAAGGTGGATGCATTTGCGAGTATTGTGACCGGAGACAGCTACAACATCAGTCGATTTCATTCTGCGGATCTAGAAAGAGCCCTCACCCAAATTTTGAGAACGTCTGTTTTTGACTTGATTCTCTTCGAATCGCTTTTCACAGCGCCCTACCTCAAGACGGTTGGTCGCTATAGCGATGGATTGACCATCCTTCGCGCCCACAATGTCGAACACCGGATTTGGCATCATTTGGCGGAGGAAACGCCTCAGTTTACGCGTAAAATGTATCTGAATTGGCTTGCTGAAAAACTAGAGAAATACGAAGTCTCCGTTTTAGATGATTTCGATGGAATCGCCGGAATATCAGTAGAGGACCTTGTGCACTTTCGTGAGCTCGGTTGCGAATTGCCAATGCAGCTTGTCCCCTTTGGCTTGGATGAAGATGAATGGCCCGAGGACACCTCGGGACCGGCCAACCATGTGTTTCACCTAGGAGCTATGGATTGGCGCCCAAACCAACAAGGTGTTCGTTGGTTTGTAAACCGGGTATGGCCTTTGGTGCGTCAACGTATTCCCAATGCAGAGCTGAGACTTGCAGGCCGAAATTTCATGTCTTCTTGGGCATTCCCCGACAACATGGGCATTCGCGTTTTGGGTGAGATTGAAAGCGCCTGGGACATGATGACGGATAGCGGAATTATGGTAATCCCATTGTTGAGCGGGAGCGGTATGCGCATCAAAGCCATTGAAGCTCTCGCTGCAGGAAGACCAATCGTAACCACGCCTATTGGAGTTGAGGGCATTCCAGCAGAAGACGGAAAACACGTCATGATTGCTGCTACACCTGAAAAATTCGCAGCGTGTGTTGTCGACTTGTTAGAGAATCCTGAGACGGCGCGCAAGATGGGTTCTGAGGGACGTAAGTGGGCACAAGAACACTTTGAGAACAACCGGTTGATTGCATCCATGGTATCCAACTTTCAAGAAGTCTTTCAGGTTTGAAACTGTTGTTGCTCACATCAAGGCTTCCATGGCCTTTGGACAAGGGAGACAAGCTTCGTGCTTACCATCAACTTCGTTCTTTGCATGCCGAGCATGAAGTCCATTTGTTTTGTTTGGTCGGAACCAAACCTTCCCAAGAGGCCATCGCAGCCCTGGGTGAAGTCACCCACGAACTGCATTGGTACAAGATGCGCTGGACAGCGCGCCTTTTGAGAATGGCGTGGTCGCCTTTGAGCAGTCGTCCCTTTCAAGTCCATTGGTTCTATCAGCGGAGCGCAGCAAATCGTATTTCCAGTCTTTTGGATCGTCTGCAACCAGACGTTGTGTATTGCCAGCTCATCCGCATGGCTGAATACATCAAAAACCACCATGAGTATCCACGCGTTTTGGATTACATGGATGCTTTGAGTGCTGGTATGATGAGGCGATCTCTTCTAAAGCGTTTGCCCTCTCGTTGGATCTATCAAATTGAAGCATCTCGTCTGGCACGCTATGAAGCATCCACTTTCGATTACTTCGATTCCCACACGATCATTAGCGTTGCCGATCGCAAATTGATTTCCCATCCTGATCGAAGTTCCATCCATGTCGTTCCCAATGGGGTCGATAAAGACTATTATGGCACGCAGGTAGCAGAAGAGAAATCACCTAAGTCATCTTTTGACACCGTCGTTTTCACGGGCAACATGAGTTATCCCCCCAATGTTGATGCAGCATGCAGGTTGGCTTCGGATGTACTCCCGCTGACCACAACGAGTCAACTTCGACTTCTCATCGCGGGCACTGCCCCAACGCAACGCGTGAAACAGTTGGCCAATGAACGCATTGTCGTGACTGGCTGGATTCCCGATATGCGGTGGGCTTATCATCAAGCGGATCTTTTTGTGGCCCCGTTGCGGATTGGTACGGGCCAGCAAAACAAAATTTTAGAAGCGATGGCCTGTGGCATTCCATGCATTACGACTTCGCATGTGATGTCAGGGTTCCGTTCTGAACACGGAAACAGTGCAGCGCTTCCTCCTCTGATACTCGCTGACACGGTAGAGGATACTGCAGCGGCAATCGACACCTTGCTCCGCGATAAAACCAAGCGTCAAGAATTGGGCTTATCCAGTAGGAAGTGGATTGAAAATCATGCCTCTTGGGACATCCATTCTCAAAAACTTGTCGAATCATTCGTACATTCCTCCAAGCATTGAAAACGCGCTTCAGCTATGAAAAACGACACCATCAACATGTTGGCAGGAATTCCAACTTTGGACATTCGGTCATTTGAATCCGGATCAGAATCCGATCGAAAACAATTCGTTGAACAGCTTGGCCATGCTTATGAAACCATTGGCTTCGTGGCCATTCACGGACATGGCATTTCCGACTCGCTGATCGACTCGCTCTATGCAGAGTCGCGTGCGTTTTTTGAACTTCCGCAAGCCATTAAACGACAGCACGCGCGCCCTGAAACGAACAACCAGCGGGGCTTCGTCTCGATGGGCGTTGAGCATGCTAAGGGAAGCGATGCGGCCGATCTCAAGGAGTTTTGGCAAGTAGGACAACCTGACCCACCTGCAAACGGAGACCCGGTGCATTTCCCTTCGAATCAACGTGTCGCAGAACTTCCTGCTTTTCAAAGCACCGCAGTCGATGCTTTTCGTGCTTTAGAAACATTGGGGCAGACTGTCTTAAGAGCCATTGCCATTCATTTGGGTGTTGAAGAAGATTATTTTCACAACTGGGTCGCTGGCGGGAATTCGATTCTACGAGCCATCCACTACCCACCTATCTTGAGCGCACCTTCATCGGCCGTGCGCGCAGGTCAGCACGAAGACATCAACCTCATCACTTTGCTCGTCGGAGCATCCTCTGCTGGACTTGAAGTCCTTCGACACGATCAGACGTGGACTCCGGTCACTGCATTACCGGAACACATCGTGGTCAATGTTGGAGATATGTTACAACGGTTGACAAATCACCGGTTGAAAAGCACAACACATCGCGTGGTCAATCCACCCCAGTCGGAATGGTCTAACCCGCGTTTTTCCATGCCGTTTTTCTGCCATCCACGCCCCGATATGAAGCTAGACGCTATGCCTCATCTTTTAGTATCCGGAGAAACCCCGAAAGAAGGGCCCATCACGGCGGGTGAATACCTCGAGCAGCGCCTCAGAGAAATTGGACTCGCTCAAGGCAAATAGAAGCCGTGAATCGTCCCAATGCTTCTCCCTCTCTTTTACGTTCAAAGCGCACTCATGGAATGGGTTGAAATTGCTGGATATGGAATGGGACTGATCATTGGAGCCATCCTAGGCTTGTTGGGTGGCGGTGGATCTGTTTTGATTATGCCTGTTTTGGTCTACCTGTTTCACATCCTTCCTGCGGAAGCCACAGCGTACAGCTTGTTTGTCGTGGGATGCGGGGCGCTCATGGGGACCTTTGGTTCTCTGAAAAGAAACCAAGTCGATTGGAAAACAGGAGGCTTATTTGCCGTACCCTCCATGCTCGCTGTGTATACCGTGCAACGTTGGGGACTGCCAGCGATTCCTGAAACATGGGCCATTGGGCAATACCAAATGAGCAAAGACACGCTCATCATGGGCACATTCGCTTTCCTGATGATTGCGGCTGCCTATTCCATGCTGAAACGAAAAACCGCTTTGAAGCCAAAATCATTCGGAAACGGCCTTTGGTGGATCATCGCGGCTGAAGGACTTGTCGTTGGCGCCATTACAGGATTCGTAGGCGCCGGAGGCGGATTTTTAATTGTTCCTGTACTCGTCGTTTTGTTGGGCATGTCCATGGAAATCGCCGTAGGAACATCCCTGATGATCATTTCCATCAAATCCCTCGTAGGCTTTTTTGGCTCTTTGGGAAATGGGGCCGAGGTCGACTGGATGTTAATTTTGCCATTCATGGCACTCACTGTGGTGGGAACGCACGCGGGGACATTGATGAGAAGTCGCGTTAAGGGCTCCACTTTAAAGCGAATTTTCGGGTGGTTCATTTTGCTGATGGGAGTCGTCATATTGCTAACGGAATCGAATTAAAGGAAAGCACAATGGTGATCGAACAGATCTATACCGGCTGTTTAGCTCAAGGAGCTTATTACATTGAATCCGAAGGGTTTGCAATGATAATTGACCCGCTGAGAAACGCGAAGACGTATGTCGACAGAGCGGCCAAAAATGGCGCGAAAATTACGCACATTCTCGAGACGCACTTTCATGCCGATTTTGTTTCGGGACATGTAGAATTGGCTGAAGCCACAGACGCAACCATTGTTTTTGGCCCTCAAGCCAATCCAACCTTCCCGTTCCATCAGGCTGTTCACAACGAAGAGATTGCCCTCGGCAGCTGCACCATTCGCGTACTTCACACGCCCGGGCACACCATGGAATCTACCTGCTATCTCCTTCTCGATGCGGAGAGAACTCCATATGCTTTGTTTACTGGAGACACCCTGTTCATAGGTGATGTCGGCCGACCTGATTTGGCCCAGAAGTCCGCGGACATCACACAGGAGCAACTCGCTAGCACCCTTTTTCATTCACTTCGCAATGAGATCATGACGCTTCCGTCACAGGTTATGATTTATCCAGCACACGGAGCGGGATCAGCGTGTGGGAAGAATATCAGCTCAAAAACGTGGGATTCACTCGAAAATCAACTCAAGACAAACTATGCGCTCCGAGCGGATATGTCTGAGCAAGAGTTCGTGGATGAAGTCACCAATGGATTGCTTCCACCACCCGCTTATTTTCCTGAGAATGTGGCATTGAATAAGCAAACCATTCCAGCACTGGAAAAAGTGCTCGAGCGGAACAACTTGGCTCTTTCTCCTGATGAGTTTGAAGCGCATCATCAGATTGAAGAAGCACTGATTGTAGACACACGAACCAAGGAAGAATTCGCTGAATCGCACATTCCCGGTTCTGTTTTCATTGGAATTGACGGCAATTTCGCCCCTTGGGTAGGTGCCCTGATCAAAGATGTGAAGCAACGATTGCTCATTGTTGCAACCAAGGGGACAGAGTCTGAGGTGCTCACCCGATTGTCCCGCGTAGGGTTTGATGGCGCCATTGGATATTTACAAGGTGGTATCGAAGCTTGGAAGTTAGCCGGGAAGACATGCGACCACATCAATCAAATTACTCCCGAGGCCTTTGCACAGCTGTACAATGCTGAGGAGGAATCCCTTTTGGATGTGCGAAAGCCAGGTGAATTTCAGGCCGAGCATGTGGACGGTGCGTTTAGTATTCCATTGGATTTTGTGAATGAAAAAATGCACACCCTGAATGACACATCGCACTACTATGCCCATTGCTTGAGTGGATATCGTTCGGCTATCTTCATTTCCATTTTGAAAGCGCGTGGCATGCACAACATCACGGATATCAAGGGAGGATGGGAAGCGATGACAAGAACAACCCTTCCAACTACCGACTTTGTTTGCTCGAGCAAAGTGAAGTAACAGGCCCGCAATAAGCTATGAATTAACCACGATGTGGAATCCAATCCGTATTTTCTTGCTCGCCCTGGTCGTGGCATGCGGTGCACTAAGTGCTCAAGTCCCGCCCAATTACAACGTGACAATCAACACGCCGGGTGCTTACGATGGGGATCTGTATTTCTCCATCATCGGACCTCCTCTCAAGCCGGTCAATATTGCTTCGTCCACGGGTGAATTGCTTTTCTCTGAAGTGTGGCCTCAAGAGGGGTACGACTGGAAAGTCAATGATGACGGACTCCGCACGTTATTTCATCGAGGCATTTCGGCATGGATTACGCGAGACGCACTCATGCAGCCAATCGATACTACATTTTGTCAGAATGGATTCAACGCGGACATGCATGATTTCATCCGAACTCCAGAAGGTCACCTCGTGATGATTGCCTATCACTGGCAGTCTGTAGACATGAGTGAATATGTGAATGGCGGAGACCCGAACGCATTATTGGAAGTCGCCATTATCCAAGAATTGAATCCTCAAGGAGAGGTGATTTTCGAATGGAATGCTCTGGACCACATGTCGCCCCTTGACTTAGAGAATGCCTTGCTGACGGCGCCTGAAATTGTTTTCAATCACGCAAACTCCATTGACATCGATACCGACGGCCATTTCATATTGAGCAGTCGAAACCTCAACGAAGTCACGAAAATCAATCGGCAAACGGGGGAAATCTTGTGGCGTTGGGGAGCCGGGGCTACCAACGAATTCGCTTTTGTTGATTCTTACCCCTTTACATTCCAACACTCCGTTCGTCCACTTGGCGACAACCGCTACCTTCTATTTGACAACGGAAATTTCAGTTCAATGTTTACCGGTTTGCCCGATTTTTCTCGCGCTGTAGAATTTGAATTGGATACTGTCAGCATGATCGCTTCTGCAGTTTGGGAATGCGTCCATCCAGACTCTTTGTTTGGTCCGGCCATGGGAAGTGCTCAAAGACTGCCCAACGGAAACACGTTAATCAACTGGGGAACACAGAGCAGTCCCGATCATGGAGCAATCCTTTCGGAGGTATCAATGAATGGAACTACCGTCTTGGAATTGGTTTTCGCTGCAACAGAGAACATCTATTCTGCCAGTAAACATGTTGCGAATTGGGAAGTTCCAATTGTGGGCTGCATGGACAGTACCGCATGCAATTTTGATCCCGCGGCGAACATTGAACCAGACCCTATTGAGCCTGCCCTCGCGTGTAGCTTTCCAGAGGAAGGGTATGATTGTGATGGCGTTTGCATTGAAGACTTCGACCTCGACGAGGTCTGCGATGCGAATGACAATTGCCCAACAACGTCGAATCCTGATCAATTGGACAGCGATCAAAATGGAATAGGTGATGCTTGCGATGATACCACCAACGGCATTTGGGATAACGAAAATTCCGTGGACAAAAAACAGTTGATTGCTTCTTACAATTCTATCGGACAAAAACTCAGCACGTCAGAACAGCTTCATTACCCCGGCTTGATCATCTCAGTTTATTCCGATGGCAGTAAGGTCAAACGTTGGAATCCCTTCCGCTAAGATCAGTCCAGCTCAAGGAATCAAATTAGCGAAGACAAACCCAACGAACGGATTGCCCAACGTTCTGACCCAGTCCTCGAATGGTATACACGCCCACCTTTACTGCAGAAAGGTTGAGCGATACCATGGTTGACCCAGCGGTCACTTGTTCAGACAAAACCAACCGTCCTTGAACATCAAACACCCCAATAGACTGATGAGTGAGGGTGGGTGAGGGCCATTGAACTTGAACGAAGTCACCTCCCGGATTGGGATACACGGACCACACTTCCGAGGCCTCCTCCTGAATGTTCAAAGCACACGCTTCAACGGGAATGGGATTCAGCTCAATGGGGACACCACCGGTCAAATCCTGGCCTGCAAATGCTCCATAATCCGAGGGGTATCGATACGCACGAAAGGTCAAGTTCTGATTCACTTCCAACGCAGTACCCTGTTCGACTGGAAACCCTCCGATTAGCGGCATCTTGTATTCCCAAGCCCGCGTCCCATCAGAACTGTTTTCCAACAGCTCTCCCGTTCTTCCGGAACAAATCAAATACGCATCATTGCCCAATAGCTGAAACGAACTTAGCCCAGTACTGCTCAACCCCTCTTCTGTATATATCCATGAGAAATCCTCGGGGCCCCACGTACCTGACGCAGCATCAAAATCATATCCACCCTCGTACTCGTCAAATACAAGGTTCAACTTGCATACCTCACTGTGTGTGGTTCCATCCTCATTGGGCACACGATTGTTGAACATACAGATCTTGGTGAATTCCGGATTGCCCGGAGTGATTGCGACATCACTCTGTCCCCAATGTGCATCATGCTGATAAAACAGCTTTTGGGAGGACGTGTCGCCACGGTCATAAGCGGCCGGATTGCCCCACCTCCATATCAATTCTTCTTCGGGCGAATAGTCATGCCAAATCATCCAGACTTCATTAAACGTCGGAACACTCAGCAAGATGTGACCTCCCAAATCGTAATAGCCATAGTAGTCGATGGAATTCATGTGCAGCCAATCCGAGGATGAGGCGTTTCCTGATCCAAAATTCACATCAATGCGTTGTGGAGAATCTGCAACAACACCAAAATTGGATTTCGTGCTATCAAAATCTTGAACCACATGCTCCCATGCTCGCCAATCCCAGACAATTTCAGCACTGCCATCCGGCGTAGGTTCCAACTCAATGATTTTATCACTCCACACTACCCCGTCTTGCAAGTACAGCGGGTCGCGACCCGCTTCAATCGCTGATAGGCTATCGATACGTTCCCAACAAATCGCAAGCACATTGCCATTGGGAAGCACCTCGATGTCGTGATGCAATCGGGCTGTTGAATCATTCAAGGTAAACGTCCAAATCACCTCATTTTCCCATGAACGCCGCTCCACCGTAGCACCGCCTCCGCCTGCCCAAATCACATCTTCTGAAACGTTTGCGGGCCTGCTCGAGATCACCAAGTCGCCATTGTCCATGAGGTAACTCACATTTCCGGGACGTCGATTTTCGGCCAACTCCCAAGAATGGACCACTTCTCCGCACCCATTTAACAGCATCGATCGGTGTTGGTTGTGCGGAAAAACGAGGGTATACCCATCGGCATAAAGTTCCGGGTTGTATACCAGTGTCCCAACGGTTTGATCCTGAGCAGTGCACAACGAAGGCCCGACTGTAAAAATGGCATACACGACCAACCACCACTTCATTATTGGACCTTCTAGCTTCATCATGCTTCAAATATATTGAACGCATTCGGTTCTCAAACAGGACATACACCATCGATAGAATGAACTGAATGGAAGGTGAGATGTTATACCTGCAATGAGTAGTTCTGAAGTTTTTCCATTGTTTCCGCTTTCGATTTTTCCTGTACCAGGTCAACAAACTGGTTTGCACATTTTTGAAGCGCGGTATCGGTTGCTCTTTGAGCAGCTCGAATCCATGGAACTGGTAGAGTTTGGTATCCCTTTTTCTCTCAATGGCAAGCTTTCAGGATATGGAAGCGTGTCTCGGTTGATCGCATGCGGTGAAAAAGATGAAAATGGACATCGAGATGTGATGATCCAATCGACTGATTTGTTTCGGCTGAAGCGATTTGATCTCAATGAATCAAATCCCTCACATCCTTATCCGACAGGGTCCATTGAGCGAATCCGTGATTGGAACGAATGGCAGGTTCAGGGGAGCGCTCTGGACGATTGGACTCAGATGCAAACTTTGCAAGCACAAACGAAAGAGCCCGTTCAACCCTTGATCTCGGTCATCGAGGTTCTACAAGAGTTGACTCCCGAAGGCGCTCAAGTGAATCAAATCGTTTCCGATTTGGCTGCGGGAAGGCATCCTTCACGGTTGAATGCGATGCTGCGTTTTGCTCGTGTTGTTATGGAACAAGAAGTCCAAATCAAGCGCGGGTATTTTCCCAATTGAAGCCGTATTTTTGGGGCATGAAAGTATTCATTCCCTTTTGGATGACGGTCCTGTCCTGTGTTAGTTTGATTTCATTTCAATCCTGCTCCGAAGGCGGAAGTCAAGTCAACGAGCCCCGGTCCGACGAATCAGATGCAATGCTTCCTGCTAGTGAGTCAACTCAGGGAGCGGACGCCGATCGCAAAGTAGACGTGAGCGTTGCCGCCTCAGACTTGCACGCATTCGTTGGCATGGACACGTTAGAGATAATCGCTTCCAATCTGGATTCGTACTTCCAAAGTACCAATGACGGGGATTGGGACCAGTTGATGCGGCATTTCCCTTTGCACAAACGCAGCGATACGGCATTTACAAATTCGAGTAAACGTGCGTTGCAAATGTGGTGGGAAAATGGAGTGCGCAACCGAACGGAAATGGCTGAAATCCTCTACGCGAGTCCTGCAGCTTTGGACGGAGACCAACAAGTGGTCTTATTGAACATGAAACTCAAGCACATCGTAGAATTCCACCCTTTTTACACCGGCACCAATCCCAGTGGCATGAAAGGCATGGTGGAATCCAATTATGGAAAAGGCAATGCATCGTATTTCGAAGATCCACTGGCAGAAGGAGACTCTCTCCCCTTTCGGTATTGGGAAATCAATGGATTGAATCGAATTTGGGCGGTTTCTCATGTAGACTCGAGCCACTGGTGTTTTCTTCCTCCCAACTTCAATGAAGGAGGTGCTGCAAATATGATGAGCAGCGATGCCATGGTACAAGGCCTGAGGCACCGCCGAGCGAATGATCCAACTGCTTCCAAATAAGCCCGTTAGGCCACGATTTAACAACCATGGAAATCCAACCTGTCGCATGGCTCGTTCAAAATGAATGGGGCCCATTGCAAGCCGTTATGGTGGGCACGGGTGTGGGGATGGGAGATGCACCAAAGCTTGAGGACACGTTCGATCCGCAATCGCGCAAGCATGTCCTGAACGGTACGTACCCCACGGAGGTCAATGTCACAAGAGAACTCGACCTCCTTGTCAAGATTCTAAAGTCCCACAATGTTCGCGTCTTTCGACCGGATTTAATTGGAATGAATCAGGTCTTCACGAGAGACATTGGCTTGGTCATCGATGACCAATTTATCTTGACGAATATGGTCGAAGACCGGGCGAAAGAACAAGCCGGACTGAAATCCATGTTGCAACGGAATCCAGGCAATGTTCTAACTCCACCGTCGCACGTCCACCTCGAAGGAGGCGATATCATGCCCATGTCGGGTGAAATCTGGGTGGGTTATGCAAAAGAGCCAGATTTTGCAGACTTCACAACCGCACGAACCAATGAAGCGGCCATTGAGTGGTTACAGACTCAGTTTTCCGATCGAACCGTTCGTGGTTTTGAACTTCAGAAATCGGACACTCACCCTTCTCTGAACGCCCTTCATTTGGATTGCTGCATGGCTCCGCTGGGCATGGGCCACATGATGTACCATCCCGCAGGATTTAAGAATCCCGCGGATGTCGCTTGGCTTCAAGATCACTACCCCGCGGAGAACCGCATGGAATTGACGGCAACTGAGATGGAGCACATGCATGGAAATGTATTGAGTATTGCACCCCATGTTGTCATTTCTTCGATCGGTTTTGAACGAACATTCAATCAAATGAAGCGTTGGGGCTACGACGTTATTTTGGTTGATCTGACTGAAACAGCGAAAATGGGCGGCCTCCTGCGTTGTTCTACCATGCCCTTGCGCCGTCAACCCACCCACCCATGACCCAAAGCACCCAACACGTTGTTATGATCCGTCCAGACTCGTTTCGAATGAACGAGGAAACGGCAGAAAACAACCATTACCAGCAAGCATTGACTGGAATCACTCCAGAAGAGATTCGGGATCGCGCCCTTGAAGAATTTGAGGGATTGGTCGACCTGCTTGAACGCCATGGTGTTCACGTACTGATTTGGGATGAGGTGCCCGATAGTGACACCCCCGACTGCTTGTTTCCGAACAATTGGTTCTCCACACATGCGCATGGTCTCATCATTCATTATCCCATGTATGCTGAGAACAGAAGACAAGAGCGACGTGAAGACATCGCTGTTGATCTCGAGCATTTGCATGGTTTTGACATCAAGGAAATTTTAGACTTTACCGAATTTGAAGAGCATAACAAGTTCCTTGAAGGAACCGGCAGCATGGTGCTCGATCGCGCTCATGGCAAAAGCTATGCTGCATTGAGTGAGCGCACGGATCGTGGAGCATTGGCCCACTATTGCTCCGCTTTGGATGTTGAGGGAGTTGCCTTTGAAGCCTTTCAAACAGTCAATGGCACGCGTCTCCCCATCTACCATACCAATGTTATGATGAGTATTGGAAGCGGCTTTACTGCCATCTGTTTGGACTGCATCGACGACGATGAAGAACGTACGATGGTGCTTGAAACACTCGAAAATGACAACCTTGAGGTTATCGCATTGACCGAAGAACAAATCGGATCGTTTGCAGGCAACATGCTTGAGCTTCAAGGGGATAAAGGAAAAATCATTGTCATGAGTTCCGCTGCATACAACGTGCTGACCTCAGCGCAAAAAGAGCAATTATCCCACCACGGAACCATCGTGCATACCGATTTAACGACCATAGAGACCTGTGGTGGCGGAAGCGCTCGATGCATGATTGCTGAAAACCACCTCCCCCACTTGGCTAGCACTACTTGATCCCATGAATCAACTTGATCTCGATATCCAGGACGCTATATCCAAAGCGTGTAAAGCTTGTTTTGGGGCCGATGTGCCCGCGGAAGAAGTCCAAGTGCAACGGACGCGAAAAGATTTTGATGGTGACCGCACCGTTGTTGTCTTCCCGCTGACCCGTCTTTCCAAAAAATCTCCGGAACAAACTGCAGAGTTGCTGGGTGCATGGCTCGTCGACCAAGACGAACGCATGACACACTTCCAAGTTGTCAAAGGGTTTCTCAATCTCGGAGTTTCTGCCACATACTGGGCCGAATCACTTGACAATGCACTTCAGACAGAAGATTTTGGCATTGCTCCATTGAACTCCAAATCACGGGTGATGGTCGAGTTCTCCTCACCCAACACCAACAAACCGCTTCACCTCGGTCATTTACGGAATATCTTCCTTGGATTCAGCGTCTCTCAAATTCTAAAGGCTGCAGGCCATGAAGTGGTCAAAGTCCAGATCATCAATGATCGGGGCATCCACATCTGCAAATCCATGGTCGCATGGAAGCACTTTGGAGAAGGAGCCACACCTGAAACAACGGGGTTAAAAGGAGACAAACTCGTCGGCAAGTATTACGTTGCTTTTGACAAAGCGTACAAGGAACAAGTGAAGCAAGCCATGAGCACAGGAGTGCCTGAGGCAGAAGCTAAAGAAGCTGCTCCGTTGTTAGCAGAAGCGCGCACCATGTTACAAAAGTGGGAACAAGGCGATGCAGAAACAAAGGCATTGTGGACGACCATGAATCAATGGGTATACGATGGATTTGAAACCACCTATGCCAGCATGGGGGTGACTTTTGATCAGTTGTATTACGAATCCGACACCTACCTTTTGGGCCGCGACGAAGTCATGGCAGGCGTCAAACAAGGAGCCTTCAATCAACGTGAAGACGGCAGCATATGGGTCGACTTATCAGATGTTGGATTGGATGAAAAGCTGTTGTTACGAAAAGATGGCACTGCTGTATATATGACCCAAGACATTGGGACAGCAATCCAACGTTATAAGGATTTCCCAGGTCTTGATCGGCAAATCTATACGGTCGGAAACGAGCAAGAATACCACTTTAAAGTTCTCTTCAAAGTCTTACAAAAGCTTGGAATCGAAGGCGCTGATCGGAATTTCCATTTGAGCTACGGCATGGTCGAGCTACCTGAAGGAAAAATGAAGTCACGAGAAGGCACCGTAGTTGACGCTGATGAATTGATGCATGAGATGGCGCATACTGCAGGCGTAATGGCCGAAGAACTCGGGAAAACTGATGGCCTTTCGGATTTAGATAAAGAACGCCTTCATAAGACGATTGGTCACGGAGCCTTGAAGTATTTCTTGCTCAAAGTTTCTCCGACCAAGTCCATGATGTTCGACCCGAAAGCTTCGATCGACTTCATCGGAAATACGGGACCTTTCATCCAATTCAATTACGTGCGTGCCTTGAGCGTTTTGAGAAAAGCCGAGGGAAACATTGTACTGCGCGTACCAAAGGATGAATCCGCTTGGGACGCTGCGGAATTGCAATTGATACAATCCGCATTGGAATGGCCTGAAATGATACAGGCAGCAGCGAAAACATACGACCCAAGTATCATCGCAAACTATTGCTACGACCTCACCAAATCGTATAGCCGCTGGTACCAAGACCACCCTGTTTTGAAAGAGCCTGATGCATCCAAACGGGAGGCGCGACTGGCGATCTGTGCAATTTGTGAACGCAACATCAAATCCGGGATGACATTGCTTGGCATTCAAATGCCCGACCGCATGTAAACTGCTTTACTCAAATGAAATAAAGCGCTCCAAGCGTTGATTTTCTGAACGGAGTATCAAGACACAACGTCCTTTCCAGTCTTCAACCTCACAGCTGCGTGTGTGCGTTCCAGGGGACATCTCGCCTTCCTGTAACGTGGTAAGCATGTCGCCTTGAGCCGAAATTACCGAAATCTCAACATGCATCGGGGGACCTTTGGGTACGTGAAATGACACATTCAACGTTCCATTTAAAATTTCGCTTTGAAATTCATCAACCAAAGAAAAGGCAACCTGCGTCTCTGATTTCCGAAATGCCATGGTCATGCGCTTGCCTAGGATGTACAACAGCACACAGACGGCAGATACGAGCAAAGCAGATCGCATGGTGATGAGCCATTCGTAGACTTGTTCCGTCATTACAGGGATATGATTCCATCGATTTTACCCGCAGCCTCATAGCGCTCAAAAACAGCCTCAGCACTTGGTAGTTTTTCCGCAATGGTAACAGAAACGTAGTTTCCTTTTTTAGAAAGACGCTCCTTGAATCGCGCTGAACTTCCAAACCCAGACTTCAACTGCTCCAGCGATTCTGGATTTGTGGGGAGAATGAACTTGAACGTGAAATCACTCGGCCATTGATGAAAAGCATCCAACTGCTTTCTCAATCGCTCTCGCTTCTCCGATTCTGTTTCGCTTCCTTGCATTGCAATGAGTCTGGTGTTCCTCCATCAAAAGTACAACAGCCATTCTCAACGAGCCCATCGGCTCGGGACAAAAGAACAAGAGGGGAACGCATCGAAATGCGTCCCCCTCCCTAGGAATCGGTCTTGCCAGACTCGAATACTCTAGTGCCCTTAAATTCTATTTACTCGTCGCAAGTCACTCCATAGTATTGGAAGAACTCAAGCAAGTCACCCACGTTGACGACGCCGTCTTCGTTGATGTCACCCGGACAAGCATCTGGATAATCACAACCACCTGGGTAGTTGGCATTCTCATCGTAGTCGTAACCAGCAGGATCCATGCAACCTACCACGACACACGAGCCATCATCAACAGAGGCAATCGGATTGTAGTTTGCAGCAGCCATATCGATACAGCCTTCGTACAAGCAAGTACCGTCGTCAACCAACGCTTCCAAGTTGTAGTTCACTGCGTCTGGATATGTACATCCTGAAGTAAAGATGGCCGTGATGTTCTGCTCAATGGTTGTAGAGTTTCCACAATCATCAGTAAACACCATGATACGGTCCAACTCATATCCCGAGATGCTGGATCCTACATACACATCAGTCGTTGTGTAGGTATAGCTTCCACAGGCTTCGTAGACTTCAACTCCTTCGAAATCGTCTAACTCTTCGCTGGCTTCCGCATCCAAAATCACGTTGGCTTCATACGTTACCACAGGAGCAGTCGTATCGATGAGTGTAATGGTCTGAGACCCTGTCGCTGCGTTTCCACATCCGTCGGTGACCGTCCATGTACGCTCAATCCGGTTGTTAGCGATGCAAGAGCCATCTGTTGTGCTCACTTCATCACTGTATGTAATGATGATATCTGCACTGCAAACGTCTGCCGCATCCAACACATCTCCAGCAAGAGACAAGTCACTCAGATCAGTGTCACATTCTAACGTGACATCTGCAGGAGCTGTAAACGTAGGTGCAATGTCATCACCGTAAGAAACGGACATGGTCGCTGAAACGTCATTTCCACATGCATCCGTTGCGGTGTACGTTCTGAAGAAGTGCATCTCACCCGTGCAGCCATAGCCTCCAAATGTGTCTTCGAAAGTTACTTCTACTGAAGAACAGGCATCCGTCGCTCCTGGAGCAGCTGGCAGTTCTTCACCACACATCAACGTTACTTCAGCATGAATCTCAAGGCCATTCTCATTGAAATAAGACTCAGCCAATGTTCCTGAAAGTTCGTCCATGACTGGAGCTTCAACATCAAACACAGTGACCAATTGAATGACCGTAGAGGCATTGCCACATCCATCAGTGAAGGTGTATTCACGCTCAACATCGAAGCATCCGATTTCATCGTCACCATTCGACGAGCTTAACTCCACCCACGATACCGTGACATCGCTCATGCAGTTGTCCGAGAATTCATACGAACCGTACTCTGCAGTAGCATCGTATTCGCCGCAACCAATGTCGAAGTCTTCAACAGTCGCAACTGGTGCCTCGTTGTCAACCCGTGTAATGGTCTGAACAGCGTAACCGAAGTTTCCGCAAGCGTCCTCTGCAATGAATGTGCGGTAAAGCACCTCCATTCCTGTGCAGTTCGCATCGCCATACTCATCAGAGATGGTCACAGTCACTGAAGAACAAGCGTCCTCTGCCGTAGCATACACTGAAGGCAACTCATCGCCACACTCTAGATCAAGATCCAAAGGAATGTCTGTAAAGAAAGGTGCGTTGTCGTCAACCAAGTTGATGATTTGCTCCTGGCTCGATTCATTTCCACATTCGTCAGCAACAGTCCATGTTCGGATGATGACATCCCCTTCGAAGCAGTTGTATTGGCCAAAGGCGTCAGAATATGTGATTTCAACACCTGATCCACACGCATCAGCCGCATCGATTACCGTGCCTGTCAAAGACAAATCATTGGCATCTTCTAAGCAAGACAAGGATGCTTCAGCAGGAGCTGTGAACGTTGGAGCTGTATTGTCAACCACATTGATGATCTGAACAGCGCTGTCCATGTATCCAACATTGTCACTCACTGTCCATTCACGAACGATGGTATAGTTTCCAGCACAGCTGCCCGTGATATAGCTATCAACGTATGAGTAGTCCAAGTCTGAATCGCAGTTATCCGTAGCCAATGGCTGGCGAATATCTGTATCAACATTCTCACATGAAGTGTAGTAATCCTCTACGAAGAGGATGCTAGGCTCAGTCGTGTCGTACAAGCACACGTCGTTGCAATCAGCGCCTTCTGGAGCATAATAGCAGCTACCATCGTCTGTGTAGTTGTTCTCGTCATAATTGCAAGCGGCACTATCGGTACAGCCACATGATTCGCTACCAAAGGACATTGAAAGGTACAATGTGCTTCCAGCTGACAATCCTTCTGGGAAGACTTGCAAGAAGAGCTCTCCGTGCAGCGTACCCGGCGTAGTCAATTGCGCAATCAAGATTCGGTTGTCATCTCCAGCTACACCGAAGTTCGAAAGCCCTTCAGTCAAATACCAACCTGATCCAACTGCATCATCAATGACAATGTCATTTCCAGCCTCGAAATCCTCTGTCCAAGATGGCAAACCACCCGATGCTGTTGGCGGGAAATCAATGTTTTCATTCGGGGTGTCGTCTCCAATGGTGATGTACGAGTCGTACGCCAATTGCGGGAAGAATCCGAACATTAACTCAGACGTTGGCAGAACCGATCCTGAAGGATCTTGGAAGAACTGGCTAGAAGAACCCAAAATGATTGGATTGGATTCATTGCCCAAGATTGCATTCAATACGTCTGTGCTGTTTGGCGTAGTCAAGTACAACTTGTACGTCATCGCGTCTTCAACACCTGATTCAAGCATCTCAATTTCAATTCCGAAATCATCGTTGCTCGAGTACACGTTATCACAGCCACAGAAGTCACAGAAGTCCAATGATGGATACTCTACTTCTTCGTAGTTGCATGCTCCTGGATCACCACACCCTTGAAGGATGTCACAGATCAAGTCACCGTTCCAATCAAAGCAAACACCGTCGCAATCAAATCCATCTTCAGGGTATTCACAAGAACCGTCATTGAAGTTGGGCTCAGGGTTCACGTTTGGATTGAAGTTACACGCCGCTTCATCATTGCAACCAATACAGAATGGTGAACTGCTACAAGAGTCGGCATCATATTCTGTCGCTGCAGGATCATAGAAACAGTTTGTTTCAATGGTACAGCCATAGATTTCCAACTCATCGCATACACCGTCTCCGTCTGTATCACTGTTGCAAACATCGTCGCAGTCGTAACCCGTTGCAGGATAGCTACAGCCTCCGTCGTCATATGTAGCATCTGCAGAATAGTTACAAGCTGTTGCATCCATGCAACCACACTCATTTCCACCGAAGCTCAATGTCAGGTATGTGTCCTGGCTTTGATCTCCATTCGGGAAGACTTGCACATACAATTGACCAGACAGCTCACCGTCCGTGGTCAACTGCGCAACCAGCACACGCTGATCTTCTCCAGCTTGACCGTTCGAAGACGTGATCAAGGAGAACCATGATCCACCAAAGAAGCTATCAATTACGAGGTCGTTACCTGCGTTGAATTCTGCCTGCCAGTTATCACTCTCAGCTTGAACGAAGGTGACATCACTTTCGTTGTTGTTGCCATCAGGAATAGACTCAATACCAATCGTTAACCAACTGTCATATGCCAAAGACGGAACCACAGGGAAAAACAACGGATTAATGGTCGCTGCGCTAATTCCGCCGAACGTATCCTGATAGAACGACGTTGTAGTCGTCAAATACGCAGGGACTTCAACATCGCCTGAAACAGAACTCACAAAGTCATCCGTTCCTGGTGTCGTCACATAGACACGGTATGTATTCAATCCTGCCAATGCTGGATTGACAGAACCGTCATGTGAAGCAACCAACTCCAACTCCAAGCCAAAGCCTGCCTCTCCTCCTGCTCCACAAGAGCAGTAATCACAGTTGCCGTCGTCGTAAGATGCTCCATCGCTATAGTTACAAGCCAAAGCATCCGTACAACCCATCACCTCATTCACCGTGATCATTTGATCTTGAGAAACACTGTTTCCACAGGCATCGCTCGCTGTCCACGTTCGTGTGATCACGGTAATTTCAATGTTACCTGAATCTGCAGCATCACTGTAAGTGTAACTCACCTCATTGCATTCATCTGAAGCCGTAGGCTCTACTACTACCATATCATCTCCGTACGTGTAAGTCACATCAGCAGGGAAAGATGTAAATACTGGGGCGGTGTTGTCAACCACCATGATTACTTGCGTATGGGACGTTGTGTTTCCACAGTTGTCCGTCGCTGTGAACATTCTGTAGTAGGTCATATCACCTGCACATGCGCCTTCATCGGAAGTTTCAGTCATAACGATTACAACGTCAGAGCAGTCCTCAGCGGTTGCAAGCGACATTGGAATGTCATCGTTGCAACCCAATTCTAAGTTTGCAGGAACCGAAGTGAATACCGGGCCTTCTGTGTCAACAATTGTAATGTTTTGTACAGCTGTGTCAGAATTTCCACAACCATCCGTTACAGTCCAAGTTCGCGTTACACCCGCGACCTCTAAACAGGTCTCAGGGTTTTCAATGCTCAATGTCGCTGCATCTCCCTCAGCATAAACAGATGTGCCATCAAAAGAAATGACCATGCTGTTCGGTGTGACGACCGTTGACGCTTCCGAATCAGCCGCAATTCCATTGGTTGTAAAACTCAATGAAGAAACGGACTCTCCGGTGATGTTGGTTATGCTCACAACCGCGTAGTCATACTGATAGGGGTTTCCGCTTGTACCCTCCACAACCAAATTGATCATACTTCCATCAACATCAACAGTAATTGCTCCACGATGGCTAGAAGGATTCGAGGTCAAATCATCATACGTCAATTCAAACCCTTCGCCAACGGTCACTCCCGTTGCCTCTAGAATCAAAGATTGACCAAATGGACCGCCAATGTTCTTACCCATTTCCACATGCAAGTCCATGACTACACCGGTCATATCCAAGCCACCCTCTACAGGTGAATCTGAATAGCTATAGACCAATTCATCTTCAGATGCACAGTTGTCGTATGATCCCGTTGGGAAAGCCGCAACGCCAGATCCCGGAGTCAAGTCCTCAGAACATTCCGCGACGATGTCTTCTTGAGCCACAGCAACTGGAGCCTCATTGTCTTCTAAGGAGACAATCTGACTTGCAGTCGACTGGTTGCCCCAAGCATCCGTAGCCGTAAACGTTCGTGTCAATGTGTAACCACAAGCTGCGTCTTCAATTGAATCTTCAACGGTTACAATAACATCTGGGAAACAACCTGCATCCGTTGCAGTCGCCATGTCCGTAGGCCATGTATCAGAGCAATTTTGTGTTACATCTGCAGGAACAGATGTAAATACAGGCGCTTCATTGTCTTCAGAGGCATAACCGAATGGCAATGTCATCTGAAGTGGATTCGCTTGAGCCCCTTCTGGGAAAACCTGCACATACAACTGACCGCTCAAAATACCGTGGGTTGTGAATTGTCCAACCAACACACGCGAATCATCGCCTGCAATTCCGTTGGTAGCCACACCACCAATTTCATTCCAAGTAACAAACCAGCTGTCACCGTAAGCGCCATTTAAGACAATATCATTTCCAGCCAAAAACGCGGACTGCCAATCAGATGAAGTGGCCAAACCAACACTGGCTTCTCCGCTGTCAAGATTCGCTGCTTCTGAAATACCGATCGTCACCCAGCTATCATACGTCAACTCTGGGAAAACAGTATAGAATGCAGGATTCAAACTGTTCGCCGTGACTTCCATATTGAGCATGGACTTGTAGAAGGACTGCGTGCTTTCAATCCGAGTCTCATTTAAAGCATCCCCAGCAACAGCTGACAATACATCATTTGTTGAAGGCATGTCAACATACATGCGGTAGCGCATACCCTCCTCTGTCATTCCCATCTCGTCGATGGTGACTTGGTAACCATTCACAACTTGGCCATTGATGCAACAGTAGTCACATGAGCCGTCGTCCTCTGTGTGCGCGGCATCATAGTTACAAGCCTCTGCATCCATGCAACCAACGCAACTTAAGTAATCACATGCTCCTTCATCCGTAGTATTCGGATTGAAGTTACATGCGCTTACGTCTGAACAACCTACCACTTCAAAACTGTCGCAAATACCGTCGCCGTCAGCGTCTTCTAGACAAACACCTTCACAATCGTAGCCTGCATCAGCAAAGACACATGCTTCAAGATCGGTGATCCCGACTGCATAGTTACATGCAGCGCTGTTCAAACATCCTGAGACTTCAAATTCGTCACAGACAAAATCACCGTCTGCATCATTTAGACATACCTCGTCACAATCGTATCCCGCATTCGGGTATTCGCACGAATCATCATCGGTGTCCGCTCCTTCGGAATAGTTACACGCAATCGCATCTGTACAACCTAAATAGAAACAACCATTATCGTCATACAGCGCTCCGCTGTTGAAGTTGTCAGCGAGTGGATCCATGCAACCACAAGCTGGCGCTACCACAGACATGTATACGTTCTCATTATTTGCAGCAGATCCTTCTTTGAAAATTTGAATTAGCATCGCTCCTTCCAAGAAGCCATCTGTTGTGAACTGCCCCACCAAGACACGATTGTCATCACCGGCTATACCATTAGTAGAACCGGGCGACAAGAACCATCCACCTCCAACATCAGAAGACATGGAAAGGGAATTCCCTGCTTCGAAATTCGCAATCCAAGGTTCGTTTGGATCCTGAACAACTAAAATATCACTTTCACCCGCAGCAACATCAGGCGCCTGTGTAGTACCAATAGTCACATAGGAATCATACGCCCCATCAGCAAACTCTGGAATCCCTGCATAAATAGAATTCCAAAAATTTGGTGTTACCCCTCCACCAGGACCGAGATATTGATAAAATCCAGTTGAAGAACCGAACTCCATAATTCCATCTGAAGAGTTTCCGACAACTGCTGATACGATATCCGTAGCATTCAATGTGTTCACATATAGACGGTACGTCTGCATACCAGCAATACCACCATCAGCAAACAACTCTACTTCTAAACTGTAATCGTCGTTCGAAGACGTCACGCTATCGCAACAATAGTTGCATGTGCCGTCCTCTTCATTCGCAATCTCATCAAAGTTGCAGGCGGATTCATCCGTACAACCCATGAAAACACAGGATCCATCATTGTAAGTGGCTCCTGACTGGTAGTTCGCTGCGGTCTCATCATTGCAACCACACATCTCAGAAGAGAAGTCAAACTCATAGGTGAACTCTTCGCTCTGATCACCTCCGGGATAAACTCGGATGTTGAATGAACCGTCTATTGTACCGTCCGTTGTGACTTGGGCAATCATGACCTTAAAGTCATCGCCAGCATAACCGTTTGCAGCGCCAGCAGGAACGTACCAACCGTCTCCGGCGACACCACCCGTAATGTCAAGGTTTCCTCCAGCTAGGAAAGAAGGACCCCACACGTCTTCGCCTGTTAA
The DNA here is from genome assembly GCA_905478325.1 of uncultured Flavobacteriales bacterium. GTDB lineage: Bacteria > Bacteroidota > Bacteroidia > Flavobacteriales_D > Sanyastnellaceae > UA16. The sequence goes on from CAJQIB010000012.1 coordinate 95,231, forward strand.
GAAAATGTCGTCTTCACCGAAACCGGCTTCAGAATCCAATCCAATTGAAACATACGAATCATACTCGAGAGCAGGGAAAAACGCGAATACACCGGCATTGATGTTATTCACTGTTAACCCTCCATACTCGTGCTTGAAGAACGATGTAGATGTAGACAAGTGTACTTCGCCATACTCGGGTTGACCGTAGTCCTCTGACATTACAGACTTCACAAAGTCCATTTCAGTAGGTGTGGTCAAGCAAATGCGATAGGTGGTTGAACCAGCTAAAGCGGCCAAGGCTGGTGAATCTTCCGATCCATCAAAATTGGCAAAAGTTTCAATCGATATCGAGAAGCCGTCAGGGGCTCCTTCACCTTGACTCGTGTCAAAGCAATCGGTTTGAGAGACTAGAGAGCCCGCAATACTTGTGAATCCAACAAGTAATCCGAACAGGAAGTAGAATTTCGTCTGCATTATTCCTAGGTTAAGCTTTCGAAAATTACAAAATATCGTGCTTAGATGCAAGCACATCGACGCTAAAATTATTTCGAGCGACAAAAAAGAGCATTTCAACGAATCGATAATTAACCAATTAACGCATCGGAATGGTCGTAAATTCGCAGCATAAATAACGGTTATGTTTGAAAATCTGCAGGAGCGCTTTGAACGCGCTTTTCAAGTCCTAAAAGGAAACGGTCAAATTACTGAAGTCAACGTTGGCGAAACTCTCAAAGAGGTTCGAAAGGCCCTGTTAGACGCAGATGTTGACTACAAGACAGCTAAAGAATTTACACAACGAGTAAAAGAAAAAGCGCTTGGTCAAGACGTTCTTACCTCTTTAAAGCCCAGTCAACTTTTAATCAAAATCACCCATCAAGAATTGACCGATTTGATGGGGTCTGCAGTTGCTCCTTTTCAACCCAAAGGAAACCCCTTTGTTGTCTTGATGGCAGGGCTACAAGGAGCTGGAAAAACAACGCATTCTGGCAAAATAGGCTCATTGCTCAAGGAAAAGCATGGCAAAAAAACACTTTTAGTCGCTTGTGACGTGCATCGGCCTGCTGCCATCAATCAACTTCAAGTATTGGGAGAGGCAATGGACATAGAAGTCTATGCTGAAACAGAATCAAAAGATGCTCCAGGCATTGCAAAACGTGCGTTGGACCACGCCAAGGCAAAAGGATTCGGTGCTGTCATCATTGATACAGCCGGTCGATTGGCCATTGACGAGGTGATGATGAAGGAGATTGAGGCCGTTCGCGATGCCGTTCAGCCTCATGAGATTCTGTTCACCGTTGATGCCATGACGGGACAAGATGCCGTCAAGACAGCCAAAGCGTTCAATGACGTTCTTGATTTCACCGGGGTTATCCTCACCAAGTTAGATGGTGACACACGGGGTGGAGCAGCTTTAGCGATCCACTCAGTCGTCGGAAAGCCCATTAAATTTGTAGGTGTTGGTGAGAAAATGGACGCCCTAGATGTGTTCCATCCCAACAGAATGGCCGAGCGCATTTTGGGCATGGGAGATGTCGTCTCTCTTGTCGAAAAAGCACAGCAGGTTATCTCTGAAAAGGAAGCCGCTGATCTGGAAGCCAAGATTCGAAAGAACAAGTTTGACTTGGAGGATTTCCTAAGTCAAATCCAGCAGCTCAAAAAAATGGGCAATCTCAAAGATCTCATGGGCATGATTCCTGGAATGGGAAAAGCCTTGCGCGGAGTTGACCTTGACGATTCTTCGTTTAAGAAAGTCGAGTGCATTATACAATCCATGACACCCACAGAGCGAGCGAAACCGGAACTCATTGATGCCCGAAGAAAACAGCGTATCGCGAACGGATCAGGCAACGACATTGCTGAAGTCAACCGTTTATTGAAGCAGTTTCAGGACATGAAAAAAATGATGCATCAAATGACGAAAGGCAAAGGAGGCAAGCGCAGCCGAATGGCCGGTCTTTCTTCACTTGGAAAGTAGAAAAATTGCAACTCATGACTTTACTTGACGGAAAAGCGACTTCAATCGCCATTCAGGAAGAACTGAAAATCGCTGTTGCACAGCGGATGAACAACGGTGGAAGCCGGCCACATCTCGCGGCAATTATTGTTGGGGACAATCCCGCTAGCAGAGCCTATGTAGGACACAAAATCAAAGCATGTGAACGCGTTGGGTTTGACAGCTCTCTTATTGAGTTGCCGGATAACATCCGAGAAGACGAACTCATTCACGAAGTTCAAATGCTCAACAACGACCAAAGTGTAGACGGATTCATTGTCCAACTTCCGTTGCCCAAGCACATTGATGACCAAGTCGTTTTACAAGCTATTCATCCCGACAAAGATGTCGATGGATTCCACCCGATCCATGCTGGACGACTGAGTTTAGGCCTCCCCTCTTTTCTCCCTGCAACCCCTGCAGGAATTATGGAATTGTTGGAACGGTACGGCATCGAAACCAGCGGAAAGCATGCCGTGATCATAGGTCGAAGCTCGATCGTTGGGACGCCGATGGCGTTGTTGCTGAGCCGCAATGCGCAACCTGGGAATTGTACCGTAACTATTTGCCATAGCAGAACTCAAGATTTACCGAGCATCACGCGTCAAGCAGACATTCTCATCGCAGCCATCGGCAAGCCTCACTTTGTGACTGCTGATATGATCAAACCCGGAGCGGTCATCATTGATGTTGGCATCAACCGCATCCCAGATGCGACCAAGAAATCAGGTTCACGGCTCACGGGTGATGTGGACTACGAAGCAGCCGTTCAGGTCGCGTCAGCCATTACACCCGTTCCTGGTGGTGTTGGCCCGATGACCATCGCCATGCTTTTGAAGAACACCCTTGAAGCCTCTGCATGAGCGCAACGTGGACCAAAAACGATACGCGATGCATGGAGCGCGCATTGGAGCTCGCACAACGCGGATTGTTTGAAGTCGCTCCCAATCCGCTCGTTGGCGCTGTGATCGTGGATGCTGACGGGCATATTGTAGGCTCAGGTTGGCATGAAAACTTTGGAGGTCCTCATGCCGAAGTCAATGCTTTCAATCGCGTAAATGCCGAAGATAAAAAGCGTCTGCATGACTGCACATGGTATGTTACACTAGAACCATGCAATCATACCGGACAAACGCCCCCCTGTACTGACTTGATTGCGCGGCATAAGCCTCGACGCGTTGTGGTGGCTACAGTTGACCCCAATCCATTGGTTTCAGGCAAGGGCATCATGCGCTTGCGTTCATTGGGAATCCAAGTGGACGTTGGCTGCAAAGAAGCCGAAGCGCTCTGGCAGAACAGGCGCTTCATCTGGGCCATGAAACACCAAAAACCATGGGTCGTATTGAAATGGGCCAGCACAGCTGATGGCTTTTTGGATCCAAGGCTCTCCCATCAACGCACGGCAAAAAGCGGTGGCGTAGCCATTACAGGTGAACAGGCACGTGCGACAACCCACCGTTGGCGTGCTGAGGAAATGGGGATTTTGATTGGAGTCCAAACGGCTCTTGTCGATGAGCCCGCATTGAATGTTCGTGAATCAAAAGGGAGAAACCCCCAGCGGTTTGTACTCGACCCACACCATCGATTGCCTGACTCACACTCCCTGTTTCAAGAAACAGCCTCCCAAACAAAAGCAATCCGAATCGTCTCCACGGACGCTGCAGGATCCGAAAACGACCAACACTGTCGTTGGAACCAGCAAGAAGGCATCTCCGGTTTATTGCATCGCTTACACACCGATTATACGATCAACAGTCTTTTGGTTGAAGGCGGCGCTCATACGCTCAACTCGTTCATTGCCGCAGGGCAATGGAATGAACTCAAGCGTTGGACCAGTCCCCAAGTATCTGAACAAGGGCTCTTGGCTCCGACGAAGCCCCACAATGCTGTGCTTCCGCCCTTCGGTGAGCACGACGGCATGGCCGGAGAAGATCAATGGGACCATTGGATTCACACAGATTCAATTGAATCTTTAAAGGAGTCTCGATAGACTGCTCAAACACTATCTGACCGCACTACGCATGATCTATTTACTTCTTTGCATCGCATGTTCAGCTGGTATTTTTTTACTCTTTCGAGCCTTTAGAGGCTGGGGAGCGCACACATTGCAAGCGATCGTGATCAATTACGGCGTTGCCGCTCTTTTAGGCTGGACCTTATCCGGGGGATTCTCTACTCTAAAAATGGCATGGGGCACTCCGTGGGTCAACACAGCCATGGCCGTCGGCATCCTATTCATCTACTTGTTTCATCTGATCGCTCGCAGCACGCAAGAGCTGGGAGTGACTGTGACCTCCATTGCTGCTAAGCTGAGCATGGTGATTCCCGTTGCGGTATTCTTGGTTTTTGACCCAACCGATGAACCGGCACTGACCAAACTTCTAGCCGTTGGCTTGGCCGTTCCTGCCGTCGTGCTCTCCTCGTGGAAAAATGAAAAGCAGGCATCCAATCGCTCTTGGGCCATACCCTTGATTATTTTTCTTGGCGGCGGATTGATTGACCTGATGTTTGGGTGGTACTCTGGTCCAGAGCATATGACCCGTATTGAGTTCCGCTATCTCTTCGCGACAATCCCTTTTAGCGTTGCATTCATCATTGGTTTAGGCTTGCTCCTCAAAGCCAAAATTCGTCCTGTGCCGTCTAACATTGATTACAACAGAACCATCACCTGGATCGGAGGGATCATTCTGGGAGTCATCAATTTTGGATCGCTCTATCTCCTATTGGAAGCTTTTGACAAACTTCCATTGGACCGCAGTGCCATTATGCCCATTACGAATTTAGGCATCGTTTTAGTCAGCTCATTGATGGCCATCTATGCCTTCAAAGAAAAGCTGAGCACCACCAACTGGATGGGACTGCTTCTTGGAGCCTTGAGCATCGGCCTTCTCCTCGCGCCTACCTGGATTAATTAATCCTCTACGTTCTCCAATTCAGAAGACCGCTGTGATCGCTGCATTGGGTTTTCATCACGAGTCGCCCCCCATCGGAGTTCGCTCTCAGATTTGAAGATCTCAAAACGAGACGGCTCGGGACGGGCAGGCCAGTAATTGTCTGACATGTCGACATCCGCAGTTTCCAACATGGGATCCAACGCAATGCGCACAGCAGGTGTTGGCGTCACAAACACCTTGGTCACGGTCGGCTCACTCATTTTCCAAATTTCAGCTGGAATCCGATGCAACAGCTTCTCTCCATTGTCCAATTCGAATTCCACAATCAATGGCATCACCAAACCGCCTTTATTCCTAAAGGTGATCTCGTAGTAATTCTTACCACTCTGAAGAAGCGCAATCTCCTCTGTATTCATTTTTCCCAAACGCTCCTGAGATTCCACCTTATCCAATTCCAATACCATAAACGGATCCGTTGTTGTGTAGAAATCATGCAACGAAGGATCTGCCTCTAAATACGTTTCTGTGATGTAAGAAGCATCGCGGATCAAAGAGACATCTGCCGGTTCATTTTCTGAAGCAGCTCGGTCGAAAGCAGATTCGACATCAGGGTCCTGGGTATCGATTTGCAACCAACGTACTTGGTCCAATGCCATGTCTACATGATCCGTTGTGTAGAACCATCCGCGCCAGAACCAATCCAAATCCACACTTGATGCATCCTCCATGGTACGGAAGAAATCCGCAGGAGAAGGATGTCTAAAAGCCCAACGACGCGAATACTCTTTGAATGCATAGTCAAACAGCTCCCGGCCCATGACCGTTTCACGCAGAATATTCAAAGCCGTTGCCGGCTTGCCATACGCATTGTTTCCAAACTGATAAATCGACTCCGAATTGGTCATAATCGGACTGATCCTTGACTTATCTCCTCCCATATAGCTCCGAATATCCCGAGCACTACCCCGACGGGTCGGGTAGTTCCGATCGAACTCTTTTTCGGTGAGATATTGAACAAACGTATTCAGACCTTCATCCATCCAAGTCCACTGCCGCTCATCAGAATTGATGATCATGGGAAAGAAATTGTGCCCAACTTCATGAATGATTACACTGATCATACCAATCTTGGTTCGCTCTGTATAGGTGCCATCAGCCTCAGGACGTCCACCATTGAAACAAATCATAGGGTATTCCATACCAATCCACTTGGTGTGCACACTGATGGCCACTGGATACGGGTAATCGATTGTGAACTTCGAATACGTCTTGAGCGTTTGGGCTACGGCCTTTGTCGAGTATTGCTCCCACAGAGGGTTTCCTTCCTTGGGGTAAAAACTCATCGCCAATGGTGACGTTCGACCTACTCGCACAGCCATAGCATCCCAAATAAATTTTCTACTCGAAGCCCATCCAAAATCGCGGACGTTCTCGGCGTCAAAGACCCATGTTTTCGTTCCGGTTTCCTTGTTCAATTCGGCTTCGCGTGCTTCCTCTTCTGTGACAATAATGACGGGCTGATCGTAGGCTGTTCTCGCTGCTTGCAATCGCTTTCGTTCAGTCGACGTCAATACCTCCTTCTCGTTTTTCAGCACGCCCGTAGACGCTACGACATGATCTGAGGGAACGTTAATTTCAACGTGATAATCGCCAAAATTCACCGTGAACTCTCCGTTTCCAAGAAACTGTTTGTTCTGCCAGCCTTCATTGTCGGCATACACCACCATGCGAGGATAAAATTGCGCAATCGTGTAGATGTAGTTGTCCTCTTCTTCGAAGTATTCATATCCGCTTCTTCCACCAATGGCCATGCGGTCATTGATATTGAACCACCATGCCACATCAAAAACAAAGGATCCACCTGGCTTGATTGGATTGACCAAGTCAATCCGCATCATGGTGTTGTTGATCGTATACGTCAGTGGTCTTCCCGATTCATCTGCCACATATTCAATATTGAACCCTCCGTCAAACGATGGCTCTAAACCTTGAATGGCCTTGAAGGAGTTGCGATCGCGCATACTCGACTGCTTGACCTTGTGACTATCACTGTCTTTTGCCCGCACATTTTGATCCAGTTGCATCCACAAGTAACGCAACTCATCCGGACTGTTGTTGACGTACACGATGCGTTCTTCGCCATCGATGCGCTGGTTGGCATCATCCAATGTAACATCAATGTTGTAGTCCACTTGTTGCTGCCAATACGCATGTCCAGGCGCTCCAGAGGCCGTTCTATACACGTTGGGAGTCGGCAACTCTTGTCCCAATTGCCTGAACTTATTGGTGTTGACATGAGGAACTTGAGCCTCTTCTTGAGACTGGCCGGCTGGAGAAAAAGCGCCAATGAAGAAAATCACAGCAACAGCGGAAAAAAAGCAGGAAACAGGAGTTTTCATGGGTTCATTCGAATGGGTTCCAATTTACAGAGAAAGCAATGCTTCTTCCTACCTTTCAGACACCTAAGTCTAGAATCCATGCTTCAGCGATTGAGTTCCACCTACATCTTAGCTTCTGCCCTGTTCTTCTGTAGCTGTCAACCGGAGCCATCTCAACCCGACTTGAGCGGGTCGCAAACGGATCCCATTCCATCCAATATTTCCGATCCCCAGTCCTTTCGATACCTCGCTTTGGGAGATTCCTATACCATCGGAGAGTCTGTTGATTCGAGCTTGCGGTGGCCAGAACAATTGGTTGACCGGTTGTCAACATGGATGCCAGAGGACACCTTGATTGACCCTGTCATTGTGGCCACTACAGGTTGGACGACGTCCAATTTGAGTCAAGCGCTTTTTGAATCAGGCTACGAAGGAACAAACTGGGATTACGTGAGCCTTTTGATCGGAGTCAACAATCAATACCAAGGGTTGTCCTTGGAACAATACGAAGTCGAATTTACCGACCTCCTAAACCGTGCGATTCAATGCGCAAATGGACGAACCGATCGCGTATTCGTAGTTTCAATCCCCGATTATGGCTTCACTCCATTTGGACAAAACAACCAAGCCACGATCAGTGCAGAATTGATTCAATTCAATGCAGCGTGTCGAAATTTGACTGTGAGCGCTGGCGTCGCGCATTTTGACATCACCCCCATTTCTCAGCAATGGCCGCAAATCGAAGGGCTCGTCGCATCGGATGGATTGCATCCATCAGGGGAACAATACGGCCTTTGGGTTGACGCATTCGCCTCAGATGTCAAGTCGCTTTTACGCCCCTAGCTTCACTCTTCCAACAATGTGCCAGTGGATGTCGTTTCCAATGTGACTTCCGTTGGATAGCCTCCGTGCAGGATCACATTTCCCGGGGAGTTGATGGCCACATATGCGTACGTTGTCGCTGCGAATTCCAGTGGAATAACCCCTGATTGATTGACAAATGCATACAGCGTTTGACATTGGGATGCATCCAATGCGCCCAATCCTGATGAATAGGCTTGCAGCACATCTGCATGACCTTGCACCTTTGCCGATGTCGGTCCTCCGTGCAACCCGACCGTCACCGTATCCGCTTCCACATTCAAGTTCAATTCGCTAGAGCTTGCAAACGCCTCAACGGAAAGGCTTTCTCCTCTCCAAATAGAGTCCATGAAGAATTCACCTTGACCTCGCATTGCCAAAACATTCCACGTATCACTTACGATTTCTGCATGCACCACGACATCCAACCTTCGCGCCCACTCGCAGCGGTCCGAATGGCCAATCACAAGATGACCCTCTTCCCACTCGGCTGAAGCGTAGGCCAAAAGGTTCTCGGGTCCGGACCAAGTGACCGAAACATCGGAGAGGGAATCCCACCGCCATGTCACGTCAACGTGATCATGCAAAGTCAGTGATTTCAGCTCCTTATCGCTCCACGTTTGGGTCACCGTGACTGGGTTCCCAGGGCGCATCCAACACGACGCTTCATTGGCATCGCGACAACCGCAACAAGCCAACAACGCGATGCCGATGACTCCAAATTGCTTCATCCTTGACTGGAGTGATGTCCCAAAGCCTTTTTAGCGGCATCCCAATAGGTATCCATTTCTTTCAATTCCATGTCGCTCATCGTCTTACCCGCCTTCGTCACTTCCTTTTCCATGTGCTGAAATCGCGCCTTGAATTTTCGATTCGTCCGCTCGAGGGCCTCATCTGGATTGATCCCCTTGAAACGTGCATAATTGATGAGAGCGAAAAGCACATCCCCGAATTCATCAGCAGCGCGATCACTGCCTGCGGCCACTTCATCTTGAAACTCCTTGAGTTCTTCTTCCACCTTGGCCCAAACCTGATCTTCGTGATCCCAATCAAAGCCAACGCCTCGGACCTTGTCTTGAATTCGATAAGCTTTCACAAGTGAAGGAAGGCTCGTAGGCACGCCTTCCAAAACAGAGGAATTGCCCTCTTTGAGTTTCAGTTGTTCCCAATTCGCTTTGACCGTCTCCTCGTCTTCGGCAACCACATCCCCATAAATATGGGGGTGACGAGAAACCAATTTATCGCAAATACCATGCAAGCTATCGGCAATGTCCCATCCTCCTTTCTCTGCAGGTTGTTCACTGGCAATGCGCGCATAGAAAACCATGTGCAGCATTAAATCACCCGTTTCCTTGCGCATTTCCTGCAAATCACCGTCGAGTATGGCATCCGCCAATTCATAGGTTTCTTCGATGGTCAAATGCCGCAGACTTTCCATCGTTTGCTTCTTATCCCAAGGGCATTGCTCGCGCAATTCATCCATGATCACCAGCAAACGTTCGAACGCCTTCAATTTCTCTTCCATGGTATGCATGCCGCAAAGTTACGTCGCGCTACCTTCGAAGTCGAGATGTACTACGGTCTGAATCATCGACTCCTCATTCCCCTTCTTGCCTTTTGTATGCAAGGAGTGGTGTTGCAATCCCAAGAATTGGCTGCGACTCCCAACCATTGGCGTCCAACGGAATACCGGCTATCAGGGGGATATTCACTTCCGCATCGCCAGGAAATGCGCGCACTGGTTACTGGACACGCATGGAGTACCTCATTGATTTGGGGCAAGCAACTCGAAGGAGGATGGTCCAGTCATGGCAATCGAGCGGGTGCATGGCAAGGCGTCGAAGTGGCTGGAACGTGGGGAGGAAGCAAAGGCTTGGGTTGGATTGTCCATGCGTTATGGCTCAAAAGAAAGCCGCTCTTCGGAAACGCGTTTAGCGAATTTGGACTTGGATTG
>CAJQIB010000013.1 GCA_905478325.1 uncultured Flavobacteriales bacterium
CCTTCTGGATACAATTCTGGATGCGCCAAAGTCGGCGCTTGCGCGTCAGCTCCTGACCAAGTCCACTGAGAAACCGCACTGTAAGACGTACTCACATGCACTTGAAAATGCACATGCGTGGTTCGACCGGGATACCAGCCCGGGAAAATCGTGATGAACTCGCACTCACCATTGGCATCGGTCAACTGGTAACCACGCAAATAAGTCGTGCCCACTTCCGAACCATAGCCTGAATAGTTTCCTTCTGCATCGCAATGCCAGATGTTCACGCGGACATTGGCCATGGGTTCACAATTCTCCAATCCCACCACCCGGATTTTTTGGCGCAAGGGAATGCCTGTGCGATCCTCGCGGATGTCCTGTCTGAAATAAAAAAGAGTGTCCGTTAGATCCAATGGAAATGGACCCGCTGTTTCTGCTGGAACCAGCGCACACCCTCCGCTCATACCGCGTGACTTACCTGCCACTAGAGGGCCCAATGATGAGGCGGCTAAAGGTGCTGCTGCGATGAATCCCAGGCTTTGAAGAAATCGAAATCGTTTCATGCCGGCAAGTTGCTGCCAATTCCATGGAAATCATAGTCCATTAACACATTGAATGGAGTACTTTCGCGCATTTTTCCAATTCCCCCTCGCATGCGCCTCGCCTTATTCGATCTGAGACAAACGGTAGACTACAAGCTGGAGATTCTCAGCGGATTGACCGTTGCCATGGCCCTCATTCCCGAGGCGATCGCCTTTGCATTGATTGCAGGGCTCAGTCCTTTGACGGGCTTGTATGCCGCTTTTGTGGTGGGGCTAGTTGCCAGCGTTTTAGGCGGACGACCGGGCATGATCAGTGGAGCCACCGGGGCAATCGCGGTGGTCATCGCTGCGCTCGCCATTCAAGAAGGACCTGAATACATCTTCGCGACCGTCATTTTGGCGGGAATATTGCAAATTGGCGCGGGTCTGCTTCGCTTGGGAAAATTGATGCGCTTGGTCCCACAACCCGTTATTTTCGGATTTGTCAATGGACTCGCCATCATCATTGGAGGCAGCCAAATTGAACAGTTCAAGACCAGCGATGGCGGGTGGCTCGGCGGTGAATCGTTGATGATTTTCGGGGCGCTTGTGGCTCTTTCAATGGCGATCATCGCTTTTTTACCCCGCCTCACCAAGGCCATTCCGGGAGGCTTGGCTGCGATCTTGGTGGTTTTTGCCATCGTGGCCTTCACCGGGTTGGACACGAAAACGGTCGGCGATTTGGCCTCCATCAAAGGCGGATTTCCACCGTTTCACATTCCCAATGTCCCTTTGACTTGGGCCACATTGACCCTCATATTCCCTTACGCCGCCATCGTGGCCGGTGTTGGTTTACTTGAAAGTTTGCTCACATTGAACATCATCGATGAAATCACACAAACGCGAGGACAAGGCAACCGCGAATGTGTCGCGCAAGGAAGTGCCAATATCCTCAGTGGACTCTTCAGTGGCATGGGCGGATGCGCCATGATCGGCCAATCTCTGATCAACGTTTCATCGGGAGCGCGAGCTCGCTTATCAGGGATTGTCGCCGCAGTTATGCTCTTGGTCTTTATCCTCTTTGGCGCTCCACTGATTGAACAACTGCCGATGGCTGCGCTGACAGGGCTCATGATCATGGTCGCCATTGGAACGTTTGAGTGGGCGTCGTTGCGTACGTTCCGTCGGATGCCAACCAGTGATGTGTTGATCATGCTCGTCGTTACCATTGTCACAGCGGTGCTGCACAACTTGGCTATGGCTGTTCTGATCGGTGTGATCATAGCGGCACTTTTGTTTGCTTGGGACAATGCCATTCGCATTCGCGCTCGTAAGCGGGTCGATGAAAATGGCTGGAAGCATTATGAAATATATGGTCCCTTGTTTTTCGGCTCCATCACCTCGTTCCAGGAAAAATTTGATGTCACCAACGATCCTGAACACGTGGTCATTGATTTCGAAGAAAGTCGTGTTTCCGACATGTCTGCCATCGAAACCTTGAATCGACTCACGGCTCGCTATGCGGAAGCTGGGAAAACCGTGCATTTAAGGCATCTATCCGAAGACTGTCGCAGGCTGTTGGATCGTGCAGATGAAATCATCGAAGTCAACCACTTCGAAGACCCAACCTACAAAGTCGTTACAGACAAGATTTGACAAGCCCTTCCGTTAGCGCACGGCTACAACGAACAGTTTACCATCGGTAGCCTTCTCTGCGGAAGCATCATCGTAGCCCACCGTGATCATTTCACGGATTGAAAAGCCGGCCTTTTGCACCAATGACCTGAGGCCATCTTGTGAGCAATAATGCAAAAAGGCTTGCTCTTCCCCTTGATTTCGGCGGTAGAAAACATCCCCCACTTCATAGCCCTGACTCGCCAACCGTTGGTGTTCAAATTGTGCCAAGGCCGCGGGACCCCACTCGTGTTCATCCGCAATGTCAAAGGCATCAAAAATCAAGACTCCACCCGGCCGTAACATCTCGTAAGCGCTGCGTAAAACCTTCAATCGGTTCGCCTCATCGGGTAAATGACCATACGCATACAGGAGGGTAACGGCATCAAACGATGGCAATTCCTCAGCGTTGGAAATGCACGACAGCGAGCCAACATGGGTATTCACCCCTCGCAAGGTTGCTTGCTTGGCCATTGCCTCACTCAAATCGATTCCATACATCGCGTAATCCAACCCGCTTTGGACCTGAATCCCTTGAGCTCTTCTCCCAGTGCCACACGCCATGTGCATGACCTGTTTTAAGGGCTGGTCTGCATGCAATGCTTGAAAACACGTCGACACTTTGAGGTCAATGGCTTGGGTGTATTGCCTGCGTTTGAGCACTTGCGCATCCTGCGCATCATACACGGCCGCCTGCTCATCAAAATAGTTGGATACCATCTTTTCAATCACAGCGGAATCGGGCTTTGGCACCACATTGCATTGCACATGCGATGAAGGCACGATGGGCTTGAAGTGAAAGACATTCGTTTCCATCGACCGGTAACAATCCCGAGACAAATTCATTGAAGCCGTCGGCGCCTTTTCATTGCAGATATAGCGGCTTCCCGTCTCTAAATCATACAAGGCCAAACCGTCTAGCGTATCCAGCGCCGGATAATAGAAATGAAGCGTTATCAAGGCTTCTGTCGCACTGCCATTTCGAATCTTGTGCAATGTGCCGTCAGGCTCAGGAACAATACCTCCGGGATAAGCCCGCAGCAAGTCGACTCGTTCGAGCTCCGTTCCAGTCAAACGGTAGGAAACGTTCTCCAATGTTCCTTGAAGGCAAACGACGGACCCCCAAAATCCCTCGTGGTGATGCACGGCACTTTCGACGCCGGGGGGCCAATGGAGCATGACCACTTCAAATGGCTCAAGGCACAAGATGTTTCGCGCATAGTCCGACGGATCTTCAATGGCCGGCACAGCCGACTGCCAGTCCATCGACAACCAATCCCGGGACTCGACCCAACGACAGAGCGCGTCATAGTCCAAGGACTTCGGCGCATTCGACTCAATCTTGTCGACGAAGTCTCTCAAGGAAACCTTCTGAATCAATGTGGACATATTTCACACATACTATTAAACACCTCAATCACAAATCACGACAATTCCAACAAGGCTTAAGGTAAGAAGACCTCCGACGCGCTTCCAAGCCACTTCCAAAAATTCCTTACAAATCATTGGCAATCAACAGACTCAAAATTCGATTTTCTTCACTCGTGCTTAGGTTATCTTTGGCTTATGCTTTCCTTGCGCAGTATTGAAAAATCTTACCCCCTAGCTGGAGGTCAATTGCCTGTACTGAAGGGCATTGACCTGATTATTGAGCAAGGTGAAATGGTCGCCATTATGGGGTCTTCTGGAAGCGGGAAGTCCACGCTTTTAAACGTACTTGGATTGCTTGACAACTTTGATGATGGGTCATACCACCTCGACGATGTGGACATGTCGGAATTATCGGAACGGCAAGCAGCTCGATACCGCAGTCGCTTCTTGGGGTTTGTTTTCCAGTCCTTCAATCTCATCGCTTTCAAAAGCGCCTTGGAGAACGTCGCACTCCCCTTGTTTTATCAAAAAATCCCCCGACGGGAGCGCCAAAAAAGGGCGCTGGCCATGCTCGGCCGCATGGGCATTGCAGACCGTGCGCATCATCTTCCTAGCGAACTTTCTGGGGGACAAAAGCAACGTGTGGCCATGGCCCGGGCATTGATCACCACTCCGAGGGTCATCCTGGCGGACGAACCCACTGGAGCGCTCGACAGTGTGACCTCCAATGAAGTCATGGACGTCTTGCGCGAAGTCAACAATACCGGAATTACAGTGATCATTGTGACGCACGAAGCTGATATTGCGGCACGTTGCGACCGCACCATTCGACTGAAGGATGGCCGCATTATTGAAGACGGAAACAGCAGCGAAGTGGTTGAACCCACAGCGCATGGAATCAGCCCTATTTCATGATTTTCTCGAGAGAATTGTGGATTGAAATCGGGCATACCGTCATTGCCAATCCCTTGAGAACGGCCTTAACAGGATTGTCTGTCGGGCTCGGAATCTTCATTCTTGTGGTGATGCAAGGGCTAGGGTTTGGATTGCAAAATGGCGTGCAACAGGACTTTGGGGACGAGGCGAGCAACTCACTTTGGATTCGGACCAATCGCACAACGCTTCCTTTCCGAGGGCGTCAGGCCAATCGCTCCATCGAATTGCGCAATGCGGATAAAGAAATCCTGACCGAAAAACTATTTGAAACTCCCTTACACTCCGCTCGCCGGATGCTTTGGGGCTCCACGATTCAAGCCGGGAATGAAGGAGGTCGCTTTGCTGTCGTAGGTGTAAATGAGGACTACGATCAACTCGAAAGCATTCCGCTCACCAGCGGCCGTTGGTTGCATCAAGAGGACCTCGCGCAGTCGGCCAAGGTTTGCGTCATTGGACAAACGATTGTCGATGACCTTTTCAAAAAAAGGAATCCCATTGGCGAGTACATCCGCCTGCGAAATGTTACGTTCCGAGTCATCGGAACCTTTTCCCGATCAGGCAGCCGCTGGACAAATAGCATGGCGTTGATCCCCATCACAACGCTCCAGCGTGTTTTTGAAGGAGCCGATCAGGTCGGACGCGTGATCGTCTCCACAGGAGATCGCACCGTGGAAGAAGCTTCCGCAATGGCCTCAATGGCCGATGGTGCGTTGCGCACGCGGCATGCCGTTCATCCCGATGACCAGCGGGCCGTCCGCGTCGAGGACAACAACGAAGAGTTCGCCATGTACCAGCGCATTTTCATGGGAATTCGATTGTTCATATGGGTTATTGGAGGGTTTACCTTGTTCGCCGGTGCCA
>CAJQIB010000014.1 GCA_905478325.1 uncultured Flavobacteriales bacterium
AGTGCCTGTTCACCGAATCAACGTAATCGTGCCGTCTAAGAGACGCGGACCATCGCGCATTTCGTAGCGCAATTTCCAGATGTACACTCCATCAGGAACAAAGTATTCCGCCCCAGCCAACTGGTTCTGACCAATCCACGGCTCCTCCGGGTTTTCACTGTAGAAAAGCACATCTCCCCAGCGGTTAAATATCTCCAATCGGTAACCCCGCGGCTCCAAGCCCTCAATGATAAAAGCATCGTTGAAACCATCGTTGTTTGGGGAAAATGCATTGGGCACGTAGACGGGATAGAAAACATCAATGAAGACGCTATCAGAGGCTGCGCACCCCTCTGGAGAAATCGTATGAAGGGTAAACCAGCCGGGGCCTTGAACCTCCACTTCTGGCGTAGGGCAATCGCTGCAACTCAACCAATCAGCGGGTGTCCACCACAGCGTGTCTGCGTCTGCTGACCCAAATAAACGGACCCGATCCAGCCAGTCGACTTCCCGGTCTGGCCCCGCATTGACGTAAGGTGGTTGCAACACATTGACCTCTATTTCTGTACTTCCTTGACAGCCAAATCCATCGGTTACATAGACGGTAAATGTGGTTGTTTCAAGGGGGAATACTTCAGTCGTCTGCGCATATGGATTGGCAACCAATGCTGCTGGAGACCACGTGTAGTTCACCCCCTCCGAAGAACTCAAGATCATGGTTTCCCCACGGCACATCCAGCCCCCTCCAGTCCCCGAAGCTGAAGGTGTGATCAATTCTACCGAAACAGAGTCTACTCCAACGCCGCAGACATTGGCTATGCTCACCGTGAATGTTGTGTTTTCCGTTGGTGTCACGTAGGGGTTTTGAACCAAGGGATTGCTTACCAAATTGGCCGGTGACCAGAGGTATGAATCTCCGTCCGCTGCGGATAAGAAAACACCTTGGCCCGTGCACAGATTGATTGTCGGGTAGACCTGCCCACCAGGAAATGAGCTCACCACATAAATGGTGACTGACTCCTCGGAAGTGCAGCCTGCAGGCGAAACAACCGTCGCGGTATAGGTGGTTGTAGCCGTTGGGCTTGCTGTCGTCGCAAGGTCTGAAGGCGACCCTAAACCTCCAATCGGACTCCAAGTCGCGCTCTCTCCTCCGGTCACTTCCAAATCAATCACATCACCTAAGCAAATCGATTGGTCATTTGTCACCTCAGTGAACATCACCTCCACTTCTACCGTAACAAAAGCCGTTTCCGTTCCACAGTCATTCGAATCTTCAACCGTATATGTTGTTGTCTCGACCGGCGAAGCCACGGGGTTGGAAATGGTCGGGTCACTCAACGTAGGATCCGGTTGCCAGATCAAGGCGTCGGTTCCATAAGCCTGTAAGGTCACTTCCTCCCCTGGACACAATACCGGAACCTCATCGATCAAAGGGTTGGGCGTTTCTTGAATGAACAAGGTGGCAAAAGCCGTATCCGGTTCCAAACAACCTCCAGATCCGCTCACGTCTGAGGCAATCAACATCACCTCCCATTCACCCGGTGTGGCATAGATGTATTCCGGATTCTCCTCATCGCTGCTGCTCAGATCACCGAAGAACCACTCGAAGCTCGTCCCTCCGATGCTCGTGTTGACGAACTGAATCGGCTCACCCGCACAAATAATATCCGGTGCGTCGATTTCAATGTTAGCCGTCAATGAGCCCAAATTGAATTTGAAGACCCCGAGGTTGCAATTGGATGAGCCGTTGATGTCCTCCCATGCACCTGCTGTTGTGGGGAAATCATCCCAGCCTCCGCACCCCGCACACACAGCCTGGTATACAGTACCGTTCTTGTCAAACCGAGAGGTGCCGCCATCGACGTGTTCATTGGAAAACGTCCCTCCGAAAAACGAACCGTATGTGAGGTCGGCGGCATTCGGCGATAAGACGCCCAGCCAAAAATCACTGCCATCCGTGGTCAACTGATACGCCCCCTCGGTGACCGGCATTCCACTGGTGGTAGAGCCGAAAGCAAAGGCGCTGTTAAATTGTGTGTCCCCGCCCCAACCGCTCAAATACATCTCGTCACAATCCGAAACCAAGAAGGCTGTTGGGCTAATGTCGACGCCTGACATGGGCAAGCCGATGCGGGTAATCCAGTCTACTGATTCTAAGTTTTCCGTTAACCGAGCAACGAAGGTGCTCCCATTGGGATTGTCGCTGTATACAGCTCCAACCAGGGCCATGCTCGACCCTGTGGTTTGCCCACAAAGGTGTGGCCGGTCTTCCGTGTCAAGCTGCACAAAATAGGCTTGATCATAATCATCGGTTCCAAAGTAGGTGACCACCGACAGGGCTGGAAATGGGCCGGAGTAATCAACGGCTGCGATGTATCCGTCCACGTCACCAGCCAGATCTGGTTGATACGCTCCCGGCGTTGAAGGCAGGTCGTTGCTTTTCGTTCCGCCTGTGAAGTAGGCGAGCCCGTCCGTATTGGCGGCAAACTGAATTCCGAACGCCGCATCGTCGTCGTTGCCGCCGAAATAGCTCGAAAACTCCAGTTCTTCTAAGGTTTCGTTCAGTCGAAAAACAACGGCATCGCACGTCCCATTGAGTGCCGGATCAAAGGCCTGAACCATCGGGAAATCGGCACTCCGCGTGCTGGACGCCACCCAGATATCACCCGTGCCATCCACGTTGATTTCGCCTCGACACACATCGCCATAGTTGTAGTTCAACTTGGCTCCGAGATTAAGCCCATCGTTGTCTGTTCCGCCGACAAATGTGGACGCGTCCAGAGCGCCTGTTGTTCCGTTGATTTTGGAAACAACGATGTCGCAGCCCGCGTCAAATGACCCGTAGAAACTATTCACTCCCAAATCGATTGAAGGCCCCCCGTTGAAGTCCGCTTGGAAGGCATCGATCGTCGTCGGAAAATCGAAAGAGCCCGATGTCCCCATCACATAGATGTCCCCCGCCTCGTTGGTGACGATGCTGTGGGGATATTCCGTCTGTGTTCCGCCCAGGTACGTGCTGTATTCTAAGGTCGTGCCATCAGACGAGAATACGCTGATACCGAAATCAAAATCACCCTCAATGCCATTGAACGTAGCATCGAACGCTCCGGCTGTAGTTGGATAACCCGCTCCCCGAACGCCTGAACCACCAATGAGACGACCATCGTTGTCGTATGCTGCCGTGAACCCCCAACTATCTGCGGAAGAACCGACGAAGGATGCAAACTCAATTTCCGGATCGATGATCAGCGTTCGAGTGACATCATAGGGACCCATGTCAAAACTGATTTGTGTCGCCCCATCTTCCGTCGACTCCAACCGATACGAACAGTCGACCTCTTCCAAGATCGACCCGTTCATTTGGTACGCAAATGGAGCCTGCTCGACCAACTGGCCCCAAACACCGGTTTTCTCAGAGCCTTCCCCTACGGAAGGACCGACCACGTGCCGCAAGGATCCGTCGTCTAACAACAGCGTTTCCATGCCGCCGTAACGCGTGGCAATTTGGTTAGGATCAGCTCCAGGGGCAACCACCCAGTCGTATTTGACCCGATCTGTTCTGCCCAACTGTCCGTTCATGACCAAGGTCACTCCAGTCCACACTTGATGCTGCTTGAACCTGCCTGCTGGTTGAACACCTGCCGCCCAATGGATGGGATTATCGCCTTTAAAGAAGGACACGTGATGCGGTGCTGGGTTTTGAAACTCCGGAGTAGCCTCTACGGCATTGGCTCCCACCCACTGCGCTTCCAAAACGAATTGGGTGAGCGGTCCCACCGGTGTTTCATGCCGACCAATCGCATCATATCCCGGACCTAGCATCGCAATTTTCCAGCCATGGTCGGTCAACCAAAGATCTCCTCCATGCACCCTTGCTGCGGCATTGACTTCCGAATTCCACTGGCCTTCATTGGGGACAAACCAAACCCCCGTTGCCGGTGGTGGCGTTTGCATCGTTCGATGGTCCGTTGGGAAAGTCGTTCCCAACTGTCCACAAGCACCGCACACAACCGCTAAGGTCAGCGTGGTACACAACCCACGAAGAAGGATTTGGATAGACATCAGTTGATCACAATAGCTTTCAATGTACAATCTAATAACCAAGGAGTCTCGCAGTCGGTTGCCTGCAGCTTTTTTATCTTACCGTAAGGAGTAAAATTCCACGACTTTGTAACATTCATCACCTTTAACTCTTGCTGAACAGCATATTTTCGCCTCAATTTTTAAATTATTTTTTCATGATTCGATTTCTACAAACAACGAGCGTCTTCGCGATGCTACTCATGGCGACAGCCAGCTTTGCTCAGCCTGGAAATGACCTTTGCATGGATGCTATTGACATCAATAGTCTTTTCAGTACTGAAGTAGGTGTGCAATTGGAAGATGGTCCTTTTTCAAATGAAGGAGCAACAGGTGAAGCAGAACTCGCTGCAGATCTGACCGACATCTGGTTCGATATTGCTTCAGGTGAAACAGCCCCAACAATCGACCAGTCGGTCTGGTTTAGCTTCACAGGAAACGGTGAAACGTATCAATTGATGACATTCAAGGGGTTGGGCTCTGCGATGTACGCTAATGACACTCAGATGGCGTTGTATTCTGGGACATGCGACGACTTGACCTTCCTTCAAGGCGGTGAAGACTTGATGCCTTTTTGGTCTTCCGCTTATGGTTGGTGGTATTCCACCGTGAGCTTCACCGCTGAAGCTGGAGTCAACTATTGGGTTATGGTTGATGGATTCAATCACTTTGAAGGAGATGACTATCAGGGTATTTCTGAAGGATCCTTTTCCCTGCGTGCGATGAATGTTGAGCCGATGATCGAACGCGGCGTATGTGAAAATGCCCGTGCAATTGATGCCGTCTTCGAGGACGGTGTTGTTGGACCATTCGATGATTCAGAATCTGTAACCGGTCTTGGCGTGAATTACGACGCTGATATGTTGGGAGCTGAATGTTGGAATGACAATCTAGATGATGGTTCGGTGTGGTTTTCATTCATCGGAGATGGCAATTCGTACTACTTGTCCATGAACCAGTGTTCTTCGAATGGGGCAACGTTCGTTTATTACTTTGCTTGGGACGGTCAAATGGCTGTTTACCGTGGAGACTGCAACGAATTGGTGCCTGTAGCGTGCGCAGAAGACTTGGACGAAGACAATACCCAATATTGGCCAGTCGTTGGAATTGACACCGAAGAAGGGGTCGAGTATTTCGTCCGATTCGATGGGTACCACTGGGACAACAATCTGTACGATTGGTCAGCCGAGGGCTCTTTCTGTTTCACTGCTGAACAAAGCAACAACCCCATCAATGTGGATGAGCTTGTTCAAGCCGAGTTCGATGTCTTTCCTAATCCAACAGAGGGAGGTTTGACGATCACTTGGACGGATGCAGCAACTCATGCTGATGTCACTGCTTTCGATGTTACAGGAAAAGCAGTAGGCTTTTACCCGAATGTTCAGCGTGGACAACAACACGACTTGGGCTTACCAGTCGGCATGTACACGTTGCAGATTGCAACTGAAAACACATCTGGAGTGGTGCGTGTGCAGGTTCAGAAGTAATTCGAACCTAGGACGAAAAGAAAAAGGGGCTCACGCCCCTTTTTTTATTTCCATCATTTCGGACTTTTCTTACTGGACAATCAAGCGCTTGGTGGTCACTTGACCTTCCACCGTCATGCGGATAAAGTAGCATCCACGGGTCCATTGGGTTGTATTCAACTTTAAGAAGTTCGAGCCTGTTTGAGAAGCGACGGCTACCTGCTCCGTTTGAAGTCCGGCCAAATTGAATGCCTCCATGTTTGCAACGGCATTGTTGGTTCCCTCCCAGCGCAACTGGACGTCTCCACCGCTGGTCGGATTGGGGAACATGGTCATGGACGCCAATGCTGCATTCGCTTCAATCACGTTCGAAGAATTGCCCGTTGGACCTCCCATCACGTTCAGCGTGAAACCGCTCATGAATCCCAAGAATCCGTCTTCGCCGAGCTCAATTTCTTGGCAATAGGTCGCCATACAGTCCGATGTGGTGTCCTGCACAGTCAGACAGAGCGTGTACGGTCCACTCGTCTCGTAATTCCAAGTTGGGAACGGATCGGAGCTTGTTCCTTCGTCACCGAAGCTCCAGAAATATGTCAAGTCCTCGTTATACGCGTTCATATAAACCCAAACTTCATTGGCGATTAACGTGCTGTCTTCAGCCATCCCTTGCATGACCATAAAGGAAGCATCGCAATCCATGATCGTGTCATTGCCCCAATCATCACCCCAGCTGGCTACGATACCATCGAGTTCTTCGCAAGCAAGTGTATCTCCTTCTAAGCAGTCATTGGCCAATTCCAAAACACCGCAATACCACCAATTTTCGGCATTGTCTGATGCACATTGGTCCTCCAACCAATCCATCAATTCATCCCAATCAAAATCGCCTCCTCCCGTTGAATCGCCGCAGTCCTCGTAGTAATCTTCATTGAGGACAAAGACAAACCCCACAAATGTCTGTGCACAGGTGAAGTTTTCACAGACATCATTTGAGACAATCAGTTGCTCATATGGAGCATAGAAGTTGCCTTCGTCGTCATAACACCCAGCGTCGCCGCCTGTTGGATTGCCATTTCCGTCATCGTCGTCATCGTCGTCCCCGTCATCGTCGTCCCCGTCATCGTCGTCCCCGTCATCGTCGTCCCCGTCATCGTCGTCCCCGTCATCGTCGTCCCCGTCCAATTCTCCCCAATCGGCCAAGATTCCAGCCAACTCCTCGCAAGCCAACGTATCTCCCGCCATGCAGTCATTGGCCAATTCCAAAGCACCGCAATACATCCAGCTGTCTGCAACGTCCGATGCGCATTGATCTTCCAACCACTCGATGACTTCACCTAGATCATCCACTTGGGCGTGGACGCTGAACGGCATTACAAAAACAAAAAACAAAAGAATAACAGAGGTCAAATGCTTCATTTCGAGTTGATTAAAAGTATACTGGAACTAGAGGCGACAAGCGAAAATACCCCAAACCTGTCGTTGGTTGCCTACGAATGCGGGTTTTAACAGAATAACCGGATGAGTCGACCACCTCGTACAGACCGTGAAATTCGTCCAAGCTCAGCAATTAAACCACTACCAAGGTTTCAAAGATTTTTCCGAAAACGCCTCCTTTTTGCTTAAAAAGCATCTTTTTGGTCAAAAAACCTCTTTAATTGTCTGTTTTCAACATCAATTGCGAATCGGCCATTGCCGATATATACCCGAAATTCACAAAGCAACCGGTAAGAACACCACAGATTGTGTTTTTTAAGTGACGTGCGATCATTCTCGAGATTAACAAGGTCTAGAGCACTAGATTTGTCCATACAAACCACTCATTATGAAAGAACTATTGATTGCCTTCAGCCTCATTGCTTTGCCATTGATGGGCTTCGCCCAAAATGAAATCTGTCCTGGGGCTGATGTGCTGGTCTCAGCTGCTGGCATGGCCTACAGTCCCCAAGATCTCGTTGTCGATGCCGGAACGGTCGTGGGCTGGGTGAATTACGACGGTTATCACGATGTCAATGCCGAGGTGAGTTCCATCACATCCTTGCCATTTGACAATCCCGAGTCGTTTTCATTTGAGGCCAACAACGGCACCAAAGAAGGCGTTTGTATCGGAACCTACACGTTTACAGTCCCCGGAGTGTATCTCTATGACTGCACCTCCTATGGTCACGCCTCATCGGGGATGGTCGGCAGTGTGACGTGCAATGAAATCGCGAACGCCGTCCAGGAACTCGGTGACGCGTCCATCTCGATTTTTCCCAATCCCGTTGCCTCCATTTTAACCATCACCATAGACTCGCCCTCTGCGCTTCAGGTGTTTGATGCTGTTGGGAAGTTGGTGGAGGAAACAAGCGCAGTTGCACGTTGGGTTGTCGATGTCAGTGCCTGGGAAAAAGGACTCTACACAGTCAAAACGCAAGCAGGCGAAACGCACAAATTCATTGTGGAATAAGGCTGTGCAATTCCATTGAATACCGGTCAAATTATTTAGATGGTTCAAACGGCCTAGCAAAGGCCGTGCATACCAGCAAAATCAAAAAAGCCCCGCTATCGCAATGATAACGGGGCTTTCTTTTTGTTCGTTGAGGTCCGAAGCGGATTCGAACCGCTGTAGCAGCTTTTGCAGAGCTGAGCCTAGCCACTCGGCCATCGGACCAAAGACCCTTTCCTATTGGATTGGGTTCGCAAATATACGAAAACCCTTAGCAGAGGTTACATTCTAGTCTAGGCAAATGTATTTTCGCACCATGCAAGTTCGCCGATACCTCCCCAACGCTCTGACAATGGGGAATTTACTTTCCGGAGTGTTGG
>CAJQIB010000015.1 GCA_905478325.1 uncultured Flavobacteriales bacterium
TTGCTGAGGGCGATTGCGATTGCGCTGGCAACGAGTTGGACGAGTGCGGAGTTTGCGGCGGTGACGGCATTGCTGAGGGCGACTGCGATTGTGCTGGCAACGTGTTGGACGAATGCGGCGTTTGTGGCGGTGACGGCATTGCCGATGGCGACTGCGATTGTGATGGCAACGGTCCTGCTACAGGATACGATTGTGATGGCAACTGCTTGAGCGATACAGACGGCGACGGCACATGCGATGACTTCGAGGTTGCGGGATGTACGGACGCAGCGGCTTGCAACTACAATGCAGATGCTACGGACGATGACGGATCGTGTACTGTAAATGACGAATGCGGAGTTTGCGGCGGTGACGGCATTGCCGATGGCGACTGCGATTGTGACGGCAACGGCCCAGCTACGGGATACGATTGTGATGGCAACTGCTTGAGCGATACGGACGGCGACGGCACATGCGATGAGTTTGAGGTTAGTGGCTGCACGGCGGACAACGCTTGCAACTATAACGCTGACGCAACCGATGACGATGGTTCATGCGATTACTGTTCTTGCTCCACAGCGGGCATGGCGATGAACGCGTACACGATGACAGTTGAGGCGCATGCTTCTGATATTATCGCAGGTACGACAACGTATCGTTTCTATGTTGACATGGTGAACACGGACGATTTCTTCAGTTCTGTTTATGGCAATGACGAGAGTCCTTTGTCGATGACCACGACCGACGGTTTTTTCAACAGCTCATTCGGATCAACGACCGCTGGCGGGATCAACCCTGCGTTTTTCAACTTCTTCCCTGAACTGGCAGCAGACAGCTGGGTAACGGTTGGTATTGATTCTCAGCCATCTGGCGATGAGGCGCCGATTAGCACGGTAGAGAGTGGAGATCAGCCATGGGTTTCAGCATTTGCCTTTGGATCTTCGAATGACGGAGGGGACTTCGCGATGGACGATGCGACAGGCGGAGCTTGGTATGTATTGAACGGTTCTTCGAACGGCTTACCAGACGCAGTAAACAATCGGGTGTTGTTCATGCAAATGACAACGGCTGGAGACTTCGCTGGAACGATGAATGTTCAGGTCTTTGAGAACGGCGTAGGAGCGGAGTCTTTGTATATGACGTTTAGCTTCGACGGAGTTGGCACATATTCAGTGGATGGTTCTGGCGGCGGCGGTGACACGGGCAACGCTTGTGGATGTACGGATGCTACGGCAACGAACTACGATGACGCAGCAGAGTACGACGATGGCAGCTGCGACTATGCTGTTTTGGGTTGTACGGACGCTACGGCTTGCAACTACGATATGGATGCGACCGATGACGACGGCTCATGTGCTGTGAATGACGAGTGCGGTGTTTGCGGTGGCGACGGCATTGCTGAGGGCGATTGCGATTGCGCTGGCAACGAGTTGGACGAGTGCGGAGTTTGCGGCGGTGACGGCATTGCTGAGGGCGACTGCGATTGTGCTGGCAACGTGTTGGACGAATGCGGCGTTTGTGGTGGTGACGGCATTGCCGATGGCGACTGCGATTGTGACGGCAACGGTCCTGCTACAGGATACGATTGTGATGGCAACTGCTTGAGCGATACGGACGGCGACGGCACATGCGATGACTTCGAGGTTGCGGGATGTACGGACGCAGCGGCTTGCAACTACAATGCAGATGCTACGGACGATGACGGATCGTGTACATTCTCTGATTCAGGATACGATTGCCAAGGAAATTGCTTGAACGACTCAGACCAGGATGGTATCTGTGACGAATTTGAGCAGGCTGGTTGTACAGATTCAGCAGCGTGCAACTTTGACGAAACGGCTACGGATGACGACGGCTCTTGTACTTCAATTGACGAGTGCGGCGTTTGCGGAGGAGGCGGTATTGCCGATGGTACGTGTGACTGTGACGGAAACGTTGTGGATGAATGTGGAGAATGCGGAGGTGTTGGTGTTTTAGGATGTGGATTGTCTGGAGCATGTAATTACAATCCGAGTGCAACGTGCTTCGACAATCAATTCTGCGAATTTGAATCGTGTTCAGGATGTATGGATTCGGCAGCATGTAACTATGATGTAACAGCCACTGTTGATGGATATTGCTCATACCCCGATGTTGATTGGGAAGATTGCGATGGCAATTGCCTGCCGGGATTTGATGAGAACAACAATGGTATTTGTGATCCTCTTGACTTTGGAGGTTGCACGAACCAAAATGCATTGAACTTCAATCCATTTGCTACGTATGATGATGGCTCGTGTGTGATGCAAATCGTCGGTTGTGGTAACGCAAATGCATGCAACTTTGATCCGGAGGTAACCGTTTCAGCCTTTGGTCTCTGCGACTTCCCATCAAGTATTTTTGAAGATTGTGAAGGCAATTGTTTCAATGACTCGGATGGAGACGGTGTTTGCGATGAATTTGAAATTTCAGGCTGTACAACTCCGGGGCCTGGTTTCAATCCCTTTGCAACAGAAGATGACGGCTCTTGTCAAGTTGGAGGATGCATTATTCCTTCTCCTGTATTTGCTTGCAATTACGATCCAGATGCAGACTTCCTGATTTTCGCTATGTGTGTCAATCCCCCTTGCGACGGTGACTCAGATGAATCACCAATTCCTGGAAGCATGCTTGTTCCAGGTTGTACAGATTCATTTGCTTGCAATTATGATCCTTTAGCGACCGAAGATGACGCTTCATGCGAATACACATCGTGTTTGGGTTGTACCGATACCACCGCGTGTAATTTCGAAGCGAATGCTATTTACAATGATGGAAGTTGTGAGTATTCCAGCTGTGCTGTTTTAGGGTGTACAAATTCAAATGCCTGCAACTTCAATGAAGAAGCGACTCAGGATAACGGAACGTGTGAATACGCCTCTTGCATTGGATGTACTGACAGCGATGCTGCCAACTTCGACCCAGCAGCAACGATTGATAATGGGACATGTGATTTCCCCGGCTGCACGATCACTGCCGCATGCAATTACGATTCGGATGCAACCTCATTGGATGATTCGTGCGAATTCACTTCATGTGCGGGTTGTTTGACAGAATCCGCTTGCAATTATGATGCAACTGCAACAATTGCAGGTTCTTGTGACTTTGTAAGTTGCCAGGGATGTACGGATGCAACTGCAGAGAACTATGACGCAGCAGCGACGCAAGACGATGGTTCGTGCTTGATTTCAGGTTGTACGCTTTCATTGGCTTGCAACTATGATGAAAATGCCAACTCACCGGACTTTGCCTCATGTGAGTTCCCAGAATATCCGCTGGATTGCGACGGTGGATGCATGAACGATACGGATGGAGACGGCGTATGCGACGAACTCGAAGTGCCGGGTTGCGCGGATGTCACGGCTTGTAACTTCAACGACGCTGCAACTGACGACGACGGATCTTGTAGTTATGCGGATTCAGGTTACGACTGCGCTGGTGTTTGTTTGAACGACGCAGACCAAGACGGTGTGTGTGATGAATTCGAAGTCGCGGGTTGCACGGACAATACGGCGTGTAACTTCAGCAACACGGCAACTGACGACGACGGATCATGTAGCTATGCTGATGCGGGTTACGACTGTGCTGGTGTTTGTTTGAACGACGCAGACCAAGACGGTGTGTGTGATGAATTCGAAGTTGTGGGTTGCACGGACAACATGGCTTGCAACTTCAGCAGCGCTGCAACTGACGACGACGGATCATGTAGTTATGCGGATTCAGGTTATGACTGCAATGGCGATTGTCTCAGTGACACAGACCAAGATGGTGTTTGTGATGAATTTGAAGTCACAGGATGCATGGATGCCGAAGCTTGTAACTATGACGTTACTGCGACGAATGACGATGATTCTTGTACGTATGCCTCATTTGGATTGGATTGCGATGGCAATTGTGTCATCGACACGGATGGAGATGGAGTCTGTGAACAGGATGAGCTCTGCGGCTGTCAAGACGCCATGGCGTGTAACTACGATGCGAACGCAACAGACGCAGGCTACTGTGACTTTGCTGACTCGGGTTACAACTGTGATGGCGTTTGCTTGAACGACGAAGATCAGGACGGCATATGCGATGAATTCGAAATCACGGGTTGCACGGACAACACGGCGTGCAACTTCAGCAATGCAGCAACGGACAACGACGACTCTTGCAGCTATGCTGACGCTGGTTACGACTGTGCAGGCAACTGCTTGGTGGATAGCGACGGTGATGGCACATGTGATCAAGACGAAGTGACGGGATGTCAAGACGACATGGCGTGTAACTACGATGCGAACGCAACGGACGCAGGTTACTGCGACTTTGCGGAATCGGGTTACGACTGTAATGGTGCTTGCTTGAACGACGAAGACAACGACGGCGTTTGTGATGAGTTTGAAGTCGCGGGTTGCACCGATAACACGGCGTGCAACTTCAGCAATGCAGCAACGGACAACGACGGATCATGCAGCTATGCTGATGCGGGTTACGACTGCGCAGGCAACTGCTTGGTGGATAGCGACGGTGATGGCACATGTGATCAAGACGAAGTGAGCGGCTGTCAAGACGACATGGCGTGCAACTACGACGCTTCAGCCACAGACGCAGGCTACTGCGACTATGCTGACTCCGGTTACGATTGCGCTGGCGTTTGCTTGAACGACGAAGACCAGGACGGTATCTGTGAT
>CAJQIB010000016.1 GCA_905478325.1 uncultured Flavobacteriales bacterium
GGCATGATGTTGACCTGTGGCTCGTAGTCCTTAAACGCTTCCTTGTTGAGCTCGGCGTCTGGGCCGTCTACCAACCACGGTGCTGGATACACTTCGTTGACCGCCAAGATATCGGGATCGTTGATTTCTGTTCCTGCAGCGTTGAACCAGGTGTTTCCGTCTCGGTAACCTACGATCGCTGTAGGGCTGTCCAAGGCATCCACGTACACGGCGAAATCATCACCAATGTTCTCTGGAATGACGGTGCCATCTTGCAATTGGTTGAGCAAATCGCCGCTCAAGTCACCCACTTTGTAATTCTCTCCGATCACAAAGGGATCCTTGAGGACTTGCTGGTTGGCATCGAATCGGTCAACACGCACACCCACATTGAAGATGATATCGTCAAAGGTGAATTTGTCCATCACATAGCCCGAGATGTAAATCGGCTCGTATGCTTGGATTGGACGGGTGTAGTACCCCTCATCATTTGTTTCGTTGAAGAAGTCTTCGAGGGTAGGACGACGCGTCGTCTTGTTGCCATACGGATCGTACCCTGAATAGTTGACGACGTTGTTTCCTTGGTTCAACAAGTCATCGGCACCGAACATGTCCAGTGTCAAGAAATCAGGATCCAATGCATCGATGTTCACGTAATCGTTGCCATCGGCATCCAAGCCAAGTGCGAGTCGCAAGTTGCGGTCAAACTCGAACTGGTTGTCTCCAATCAATCGACCGTAGGTCACGTAGAACGCAGAACCGTTGTTGGTGATGGTCGAGTCGTTGGTGTTGATCTCCTTGATGTGTGAGTTGGTAGTCAATCGTCCGAGGGTCCAAAGACCTGTAGGAGCCAACGAGAAGAACGCATCGCGGCGTTGCTCGTATTCGAAACCCATCTGCAAAGCGTGGTCTCCGATGTCACCTGAACCTGCGGCACTGATGCGGAACTGCGTGTTGTTTGATGTACTGAAGGTATTTCCTTGAGAACCTGCATAGCTCCAAAGACCATAGGTGCTCGCTGGACCCTGGCCGTTGAGCAAGGCGTTTCCGTTCTGAACGGCCAAGAGGCTTTCATACGGGCTGTCTTCTTGCTGGTTGTAGGCCTGCTGGTCGAAGAGGGTGAAGTACTGGTTGTTGATCGCAGCCAACTCAGGATTCCATTGTGACGCCTGGAATGTGACCAAGGTGTCTTCCCATCCGTTGTGGACGAAGCGGCCATTGGCGGCGTTGTATGCATACGAGTTTCGCTTGTACACATCGAACTGACCGACGTGACCATAGCGGAAGAAGTTATCTCCGTGGCTTAAGTCCTGAACGCGCTGATAGTTTTGAGAGTAATCTGCCATGACCTGGTAGAAAACGTTCTTGAGAGAAGACGTACTCGATTCTTCTTCCTCTTCAACAAACCGCTGAGCAAACTTGACGTAGGCCCGCCAGTCAACGCTGGTCACATCGAGGTTGTTTTCCCAGTTCATCAACGAATTGGCGTAGCTGTAACTAGCGCCTTGGCTGTAGTAGCCGGTAGCTCCAAAAGTCAATGAGGTCGTCTCATTGGTGTTCACATCGATCTTGGCAACCAAACTCGCGTTTTGGTTAGCGGCGTTGAGACGGGTTGGGATGCGCTCAAAATCATCTGATGTCAAGAAGTCCGCTTCAAACAACGCACCATTCACTTCGCCTGTAGAACTGATGTTCTGACGCAAAGGATTGTCAATGATGGATTGACGAGCCTCATCGGTCATCTTGTAGTTGCCTTCAAAAGTTGGTCGGGTGTCTTTTTGGTAGGTGTAGTTGCCCGAGATGAACAAGCCCAAGAGTGGGCGTGTCTTGTTGCCTTCGGCATCCTTTGAAAACAGGATGGGACCGGACAAAGCACCCTCAGCTACGTTGTAACCAAACTTGTCAAATCCGATTGCGCTCTCCTCCGTGGGCAAACCGCTGGAGATGATTTCACCACCTCCAAACCAGCTGGCTGATGAGTTCCGCAATGAGATGTTGATGACACCGCCTGTGGCGTCACCAATGTTCGCAGGGATACCACCCGTCACCACCTGTACTTCTTCAATCGCTGATTTCGGAAGTGAGCTGGAGCCCCGCACCTTGATGCCATCGATGTAAATCCAAGTGGAAGATGGACGTGCTCCACGAATGGAGATGCCACCGCCTGTGCCCGCTGTACCGACACCCGCTACCGTTGTGGCAATGGAAGCGGCCGAACGTCCAGGCATCTTGTCGATGTCTTCACGGGTCACGGTTCCGCCGGATGCGCCACCGTCTTTGTCAATCAAAGGCACCGTGTATTCCACGACCTCAGCTTCTTGCATCAAAACCCCTGCTGACAACTCGGCGTTGACAAACTGGATTTTGTTGGCCGTGATCTTCACCCCTGTAATCTTCTGGGATTGGTATCCGACAAAACTGACGAGCACGTCGTACGTGCCTGGTTGAACCGGTTTGATGGTGTATTTACCATCGAAGTCGGTGTTCGTACCAGAGACTTGGTTGCCGTTTAAAAACAGCACCACGCTCGCGAAGGGTAGTGGTTCCGAGGCATCAAGATCCATGATCTCTCCCTTAAGGGTACCGGAACCAACTTGTGCCGTCAGTGGCCCGAAGGCGAGCACTGCGGCGAATATTAAAGCAATAGGACGCAACATGCGAATCATTTGTTACAGGCGTTCAGACAACAAGTGGGCGTAAATATAGGGCGCAACCTGCGTGCTGCGAAAAAGCGTTAAAACCTTTTTCGAATTGCCGTTGAATCAGCGTTTTGAGCGGGTAGTGAGCGTTTCTCGATGGCCTGTGCGCGATCGATAGGGCCGTTTACGCGGCATGTTTGGCGCTTTTGCGGGCATGTCGACCCAACGGATGGCGTGGACGTTGTCGAAGGCGTGCAAGGGTCTTTGGGTGACCGTATCAGCGCAATCGCTGGCGTCGACCAAAAATCCGTTTCCACCACGGAACGTGCCGGCCACTGCGATACCGCTGCGACTTTTTGGCCGTGCGCTTCATGCGTTTGCGCGTGGCTCGGTCTTGTTTGGTGAAATGTTGGTCTTTGGCGCCATCCCAACCGGTCTGCAACTCCAGCGTGCGCGCGGCCTTTTTTTCATCGGCACTGCGGATGCTTTCGGCCACCGTTGTTGGTGTCTGGCCGTCCCGTGGGGGGCGTTGCCGTCTTTGGGCATCGGCGGTTGTGCCCAACGTGGTCAGAACCAGGAGCAGGGCGAGGGGTTTAAGACGCATGGAGCAAAGATGCGATTTGTTGGGCGAGCCACACGCTGTAACTCAGTGCTCCGGCCTCAACCAAATGGTGGTCATCGTAAAAATTGCGAGGTGTTTTGGCTCCAGGCCACGCGTTGCCATCGATGTACGCCAAGCCGTCAAAGCACGGAGGTATGTCAAATGTTTCTTCGCACAACTGAGGTGGATTGATGAGGATAAGTTGGATGGAGCGCTGTGCACAGTGCGTTGAAATTTCTTCAAGATAACGGCACTCGGCGTCTGACATGGAGCGGGTCAAGGATTCACATTCAATACCCTCTAACGCGTCATATGAACGCGCAACAAATCCCAGCCCGCGGTAGTCTCCTTTCAGATCTTCTGCGAGATGGGGATTGCTTCCGGCCGCTTTGAATCGGCGCACGAAATCGTAGTAAAAGGTTGTAACAAAGGTGAAAATGTCGCCGGATTCAAGAGCCAATGTCCGATACGCCTTTGACCAAGCCGGCGTCCGCAGATTGCTGTTGATGATCCAGTCTTTCGTGCTTTCCAAAGCAGGCGCTGTAGCTCCCCAAAGCATTGGGTAGACGTCCAGCGCAATGCATTCGGGAGAGACATCCATAGAGGCCGCAGGAATCAATGAGGCCGAGTTTCCAATGCCCTGGTTTGATGAGCAAAAGTTGAATCCAGAGAGGCCAAAAGCATTCAAAGCGGCAGGGTCAATGCCTGAGTAGCACGTACTCGACCCGAAAAAAAGCACGTCCTCTTCGTGCAGCTCATTTTTGTTCCATTCGCTGCTTCTTTGGTTGACATATCCCCAATTCGTCTCAGAAGCGAAAAGTTTGTACTCAAGGGTGTATGATAGTGAGCAGACGATGAAGAGCAGGAACGAAAATCCAGTGAGCGCCAATGAAAACAATCCCATTCGTTTGAAAAATGGTTTCATGGTTCAGAATTGGAAATAGATGAAATCCGCTTGGGATCCGAAGTTTTTCAAAATGAACCAAATTCCGATGCTCGCCATTCCCCACCGCACGGCAGTGAAGGCAGGAGCATTCCATCTCCGCGGCATGGAACCACTTTTGACCATCCAATCTCCAGCAATGAGCGAGAGGATGTACACACAGGCCGTGTAGCTGACTTTTTGAGGTGCACTGAAAATATTCTCGAAGTTGAAGGCATGCGCAAGGTAATGGATGGCTTCGCTCACGGATGCGGCCCTAAAAAACACCCACGCCACACACACCATGCTGAAGGTCCAAGCCATCCCCAGGAACTCCCGCCCAGTCGGCAGCCATCTGCCCTCGCCGATCGTGTCGGAGGTATAGCGACGGTTCTTCCCACGTAACAGCAGTGGCAAGAACAGCGCGGCATGAATGCCGCCCCAAACGATGAAGGTCCAGTTGGCCCCGTGCCAAAAACCGCTCACCAGGAAGATGATGAAGACGTTGCGCACGGATTTCCATTTCCCCACGCGTGACCCGCCGAGC
>CAJQIB010000017.1 GCA_905478325.1 uncultured Flavobacteriales bacterium
CAACAATGATACCAATGCTTGAGATTACTGCGATGACGCCCCCTAATATTGGCTGCTCAAGTAATACTGCACCTGTTGCAACAACGCTGCCACCCACACCCCACGATACGGCATTGACTGTGTGTTGTCCAGCCCTCCACAAAGGGGGTTTATTCAAAAATTCTAGCTGTTTGGGTGACAACGTGCTATCATAGACATCACTATTTGTCAAAATTGTAATTGGCTGTGCAGAGTCATCATAGCTAAAATCCACGTCGAACGCACCGTCTCTTAGCTTTAATTCTTTGAACAGAAAATCAGAAATAAGTGCTTCTGCTTCAGCATCTAAAACCCCTATTGCTTTGAGCTCTACACCTACAATACCACTAGCGTTCATTTGATAAAGGAGAAACCCTAATGTTTGGTGTTCCTCTTTATTTTTCATGTACAAAACGTCGTCTGAAAGGAGTAACGTTTGCGCGCTAATCGTAAACGCAAACAAGCACGCGAAAAACGTAAGAACTAATTTCATTAATTGGATTTTCCGGTAAGATAGAACGAGGGGTGGCCATTGTCAAAAAAGAAGTGAAGGGGCCTCGCCATCCCTGCAAGCTAGCAGATTTCACCTTTTACACCTCAGACTAAAAGGGGCGGATGTGGCATTCCCGTGGTGACCATTTCCGGATGAAAAACCGAGTCTATGGATCACCTCTTACAACGGCGATGCTGAGCCGTTTGCGGTAGGTTTTCTGGAAGGGCTACCCGTTACTCAGCGTAGTGCCAGTAGGGAAGGATATGGAGGTAGTTGGCGTAATAAGGCCAATCGTTTTCGTCCCAGCCTGATTCAATGTGGATACCATCTTCATCGAGAAACCAACCCTCGGGAAAAGGTAAAGGAGTAGAATTAACGCGCCAGTAACTCGCGTTTCCTCCAAAGAATCCATCTCCGTTGAATCCTAAGGTCGTGAGTTCAGGAAACAAGGTGTAAACGATATAAGCTCCACTTGAACCGTCAAAAGCGAATTGAAATATCAAGCCGCCACCATAAACTTCTATAGCTGGTTGACCCCATGGCGATGTAGTCATTACAGCCGTCATCCATTCTGCGAAAACATATTCTACAATTTCTAAAGTTGGATCAGGACATCCTGGGCTGAAGACTACAGCACTGTCGACAATTTGAAGCTCAATAAATACGGAGTCAATTGTAATATCTCCCGAAATAACTTGCCCCCACCATTCTTCCAACGGCGTCCCATCATAATCACAAGGCTCAGGCGGCAGACCAAATTGAGTCCCATAGGTTGACAGCAATCCCATCAAGTCATCTGAACCAATGTATGTGTCGTTGTTAAAGTCAGGGTTCCACGGATATTCGTGAATGGTCGTTCCCTGCGCTCCAGCGGTCATTGCGACCACGAGCGCGATTAGCGTCATCAAGTGCTTCATTTCAGTCAATTTGGTATTACCAATATAAGAACGGATCAGTCAGGAGCACCTGATTTGAGAAGTAACTAGCCTAAATCGTGGGCGACAATGTGGGCGACAGAGTAGGTGGGAAATCTGTTTATCAACAGGTTAGGTGGTCGGATTATGATTCCAACGGGACTACACGATGCGCCTGCAAGTCAATGATTTGCAGGCGTTTTTGTTTTCCAGTCTCCCCATGGTAATCCCGATTTGAGAGTTGTATTGCCGATTTGCTTATTTTAGTCATACCAAATTGTTAAAAATGAAGCACTCAGTGACGCTTCAATTCAAAGACGCATGGCAAAAAGAAGTCTAGGCGAAGCATTCCTCCGAGCGATGGTGCGCCAAGTGGGAAGAGACGCGGGAAAGGTGATGTCCAACCAAGCCTTTGGCGACGCACATTCCACACCCATCCGGATGGTACGGTCTGCGGATACGTCTCAGCAATATGCAGGTAAAAGAAGAAGTTACCGACACGACTTGGATCGGGTGGTCAATGGTGATCTTCCATCCACAGTGGGTTCGGCCAAAAAGAAATTGGTAGAACTGGAGAATGCCATGGAGGATTTCTTGGGTGATCTGATGCCGATTAGCAGCCCTAGAGAAATCCAAGTGATGAAAAGCTGGATGTATAAGAGCCGAGATTTCATTGAAGATGTTCTCAAGATTGTTGACAAGCCCGATGTCAAGAAATTGGCAGATGAGCTTTTGGAATCTTTTGATGACATCAAAGATCAAGCGAAGAAAAGGGCCGCAGAATTGGAGTTGCCCGTTCACTATGAATCCCCGTCAAGCATCAAAAATGCCCGTGCGAAAACGTGGGTCGGATTGCTTGCGGCGTTTGGAGGCGCGGTGGCCTTGGCATCACTTACCGTAGGAGATGGTTTCAATAAGATCGTCCCTTTTGTGGCCTTGGCCATAGTGACCGGCGTTGTGCTGATGATCATGGGGGCTGTTGAAAAAAGTGCTGTTAATACGAAACGAAGCGAGCACAAGTCGCATGTTGCGAGGGTCCTTGAGATGAAGGAGGCTTTGGGTTCTTGGTGAATTTTGGTGCCAAAGCTTTGGAGCAGGTGCAACACGCTCTGATTTCATGATCGATGCATTCATGTTGTTGATGGATTACGTGACTGATTCGTCAATCAATTTTGACATGAAATGCAACTGCCTAACGTATGAGTTAACTGAAATTCGTGGCCATAGTTGTTTTGCTTAAGATGTCAAAGTGGCGAGACATCGGAATGAATGACGGGTGGCGTAGGTCGCGTATTTCCG
This sequence comes from uncultured Flavobacteriales bacterium, assembly GCA_905478325.1. Lineage (GTDB taxonomy): Bacteria > Bacteroidota > Bacteroidia > Flavobacteriales_D > Sanyastnellaceae > UA16. Next base: position 2,725 of record CAJQIB010000017.1, read on the forward strand.
CAAGATTCAGTGTACTCGCTTACTCTCCGCAGCTGTATCCATACGTCTCAAAAAAGAGCAACAAGTCCGTGACGTCGACCAGTCCGTCGCTGTCAAAATCTGAGGCGCAGGCTGCCGAGTACAGGCACATCCCAGGTACATTGGCTGTCGCATCATAATCGATTCCAAAAGGATCCATGCAGCCCAAATACAGGCAGCTTTCGTCAGAAAGTGTGGCATCTGAATCAAAGTTCAAAGCCAGGGTATCTGTACACCCCTCAAATTCACACGAACCATCATCTGCCGTGGCATCTGGATTGTAGTTGACACCTGAAGGGTACGTGCATCCGAGGACGTCATCACCTGTGGAAGGATACGCGATGGACACTCCCACGTGGTTATAACTTTGGTTTTGCATCCCTTCTCCAAATACCTGAAGATTGAATAGTCCGGTCGGAGGGGTCTCGGTTGTCAGTTGAGCGATCAACACGCGCAGGTCATCTCCTGCTTGGCCCATCGGATCTCCTGCCAACGTGAAAATGGAAGCTCCAATAGAGGAGTTGATCTCAAAGTCTCCTCCCGAATTGAATGAAGAAAAAGTCGTTTCATTCAGGCCGATGGTATTGGCGAGGCCATTGACTTCATTTGAATTGGCTGCATGCAGCGTGAACCAGGAATCAAAAGCCACTTCAGGGATGAATGATACAATGGTTGCGTTAACAGTCCAGCCGAAATCGCCTCCCAACCCCGAATGATAAAATCCCCCGTCAGCATTCACACTCCAAGGTGAGTCGGTGTCTCCATAAATAGCGGAAATTTCATCCAAAGGGTTCGAGAACTCGGCATAGATCCGGTACGTTTTCCAGCCTTCGAGTCCTTCAATTCCCGTGGTGTCATGATCGGCGACCACCTCCCCTACAATTCCAGTAAGCTGTGCAAAGCCTGTGGAACAAAGGAAAATGAAAAGGACCAGGGTAAGGAGTCGATTCATAGTTCAGGTGAATTTGGTGAATTCAACCCCAATGTAGTTTAATTTATCGAATAATAAATGTATTTGAGATGTATAAAGAACCATTTGGTCAACACGGTGTCGCTCGAAGGCGCAAGCAAAGCCTCTAGTTTATACCTTAAGCCACATGAAGAACACTCTCATTATTTTATGCTGCCTATTTAGCGTTCAGTCACTCTGGTCTCAAGATTCGGTAACAATTTCAAGGGATTCCCTCAAGACCGTTTTGATTCAATTGAAGGCGCTTTCAAAAACTGAAAACATCGACGGAGCTATGGCTCTAATAGCATTCTATGAAGTACACAACGTGAAACTTGAAGACCCGTTGCACGGCGAGTTGGTCGTTGAAGATGCCATGAAACGCATCGAAAAGAAACGAGCGAAGCAAGAGCGAAAGGCTCAGTTTAATGCAGGGAATACATGGTCTGCGAATCCTTATGAAGAAAAGTCAGAGGTCGAGTCGGAGGAAGAAAAGGAGGACGCAGCGATCCCTGCGGTCAAGGAAATTCCAGCAACTGATGCAGATGTTTGGAGGGCAAAACCTGAAAAAACAACCGGAGTGTCGTCCAAGGTGAATCAAAACTCGCTGCTAACAGATCGAACGGATTCGAAAATTCTGCATGCCAAGCTAGTAAAGGTCCAAACCTTGCTATTGGACTCAAGAAGAAACATGTTGCTATCAGGAGCTAGTTTTGCTGGTGGCCTGATCTTAATTGCCATCGAAGGCTATGCTTTTGCTGCCATTTCGTTCATAGCTATTCCAGTTTTTGCAGTGATCGCTGTTGTGAAAAAGCACAATGCGATTCGCGCTTTGAGTTCGGTCCAATGATGGGAGCGAATCTTCACTAGACCATTGTGTCTATGGCGTGTATGTTAATTCGAAATGGGGTTCTCGGGGTGTGCCATGACACCGGACAATGCGATGAATGGAGTCAGCGAGTAAGATGTAATTTCGGTATGCACCTGTCGAAGCTGACAGTTCACAGTTAATTCCTAAAGCTGAGCTTTGATCGGTTTTTTGATTGTTGCTGGTGGTTTGCTCAAGGGAATTCCACCGCCCTTGAAATTCCATTATGCGACCATCCTCCGTTGATTGCGTCAGCGAAGCTCCCCCGTTGGGTTGCAGGATAAAAATGAACGTACTGGACTTGACTTGAGCTTCCTGTCCTTGGATATAAATGACTTGGCCGTTGGCATCTTTCATAGCATATTCAGGCTGTACACCTTGCCATTGGCCGCTCCATTTAGGAGCCTTAAAAGAGTGTTCTGACTCTGCTGTCGTAGCGCATCCAGAGAGAAGGAGGGATCCGATGATAGCAAGCAATGTCCACAATTGGGAGGTGATTGACAGTTTCATTCTGGGCAAGATTCTCCGAATGAACTGAGTAGAATGAGCAGGTCGCTGACATTCGTCGCGTCATCGCCGTCCACATCCCCAATACAAGGAGGGGTGTCGCATCCGAAGTCGGAAAGTAGAAGCAAAATATCACTGACGGCAATGGCGCCGTCGTTGTCCAAATCTGCAGGACAAGTGCTGCAATCGAAGTCACAACTGTCATCGTCGATGGTCGCTGAAGGATCATAGTTGCAGGCATCCAAGTTGGTGCACCCTTGACACGTCAGATACTCACAGCTGTCATCGTCAATTGTTGCCGTGAAATCAAAATTGCATGCGGAAGGTGCCGTGCAGCCTTCGCACGTCGTGAATTCACAGGACCCATTGCTCAACGTTGCCCCCGGTGAATAATTACACGCTGTGGCATCGGTGCATCCGTAGCATGTTTCGAGATCACAAGAGCCGTCATCTTGGGTGGCTGCGGGATTGTAATTGCATGCCGTTGGTTCCATGCAGCCTGCAGGGTCGACGTCCAAGCAGAGGTCCCACAACGAAATGTTGACATTGAAAGAAGCACCTGCGGATCCACTCCAGCCGTTACCGATGCGGATAAACCATGTTCCAATGCCTTCTGGGGCGTTGCCAATGGTCACTCCACCGACATACGAACCCGATTCAGTGGATTGCCACGAAGAGGGCCAAAATCCGCTGCTGTTGCAGCCAAAATCCACGTCAAACCCACCGATTTGACGGCAATTGCCATCCGGTGATTCGATGATGACAGTCAAGTCACTTGCTCGCGTTTGATCTCCTTCAGAATTGATAAAATCCAAATAGACTGTGGCGGCAGCAACGTAGCCAAACCCACTCACGGCAATAGAGGTTGTTTCACCCGGAGCCAATTCACCGGCAAGCGGAATGACGGCTTCACAATTGCATGCACCACCAGTGGGAGAATAAAAGCAGCTGCCGTCATCGATCAGTGAATCTTCGAGGTAGTTGCATGCGACGGGGTCGGTGCAGCCGATGCACGAAGTCCCATCTCCTCCACATTCACCGCAAGAGTCTTCAGATGTGCATGAGCCATCGTTGATCTCGGCTTCTGGGTCGTAGTTGCAATAGAAGGGCAACGTACATCCATAGAAATTGCAGCTAGTAGCGAATTCATCGCAGCTGTCATAGCACGAGCCCTGACCATTGATGAAGGGGATTAACCCCGAATTTTCAACGGTAGGATGAAATTCCAAATTCACAGAACCACCTGCGACTGCGTGGCAATAACTCATGATGGTTCCTGTCTGTGCGGTAGGGTTATCGGTGTACCCTGCGCATGAACCTTCAAGGTTGTAGCAGTTGTCAATGGGGCCACCCGGCCACCCGCACCAGTGGGTGTGGTTCGATCCGAAATTGTGGCCCAATTCGTGCGCCACGACTTGAAGATTCCAGGAGTAGCTGTTTAAGTTGTAGGACGTCGTATTGCTCAATGCTGAGCTAAAGCCCGTGGCATAGGCATTGCTGCAATTAACGTTCAAGTAGGCAATTCCTCCGGTGCCTGTATCATTTCTTCGTGTGAGCAAGTGCACTAAATCCCGAGGTCGATTGCTCAATTCTGGGTTGCTCAGCCATTCGGTGCGCAAAGCATCCAGCATGCCTCCAGCATTGCCTACATAAGTAGCGTACGGGTCTGTGCTTTCCCACACATTGATATAAGAGGCGCTCAAGGTGATCAGGTTGTCCAGCTCGCCTTCGTAAATCTCGTTGACTCCAGCAAGCAAGGCGAGCGCCCATTCAACGGTTTGATTGCAGTCGCTTCCAAAGGTGTTGTAGGTGTAGAAATCAATGTCCAATGCCACTTCGACGCATGAGGTCATACTGTTTTGATGAGCGTGAGGTGCAGGAAGGTTTGCCGATCGTGTGTCAATCGATTCCAATTCTTCCATGCCGCAAGAAAAAGGCGTTTCTATGATGGCGTCTGCAACATCAAAGAGGGCGTAGGCGGAAGCCCCGTTGGTTTTACAACGTAAAGCAGCGAGTTCATGCTGCACTCCATTCATACGAACGACCCCGTATGCCTGGTCTTTGGAAACAATCAAAGTGCCTCGAACTCCCGCAGTCACAAAGCGGTAAGACAACAATTCAGGTTGATACCGTTCAATGCGCAATCCCAAGTCGGTCATGTGGCCAATTTCAAGATCATCGGAGTGAACTTGAAAACGATGCAACTCAACCACCACGTGCTCGCCTGAAGGAAATGTGAGTGCCCATTCGAAGACATCCGGTCGGATGATGCTGAGCTCTCGAAAAGCGACAGCATTCAGCTCTAAGAAAACAGCGGACTCCTTGTTTGATGTTGGAGAACACGAAGGGGTTTCGCTGGCAACGGTAAAGAGGGTCAAGGGGGCGTCAAGCTCAATGCAGCCTTGCGCTGTTATTGCATTGTTTGCACTGAAAATCCATGCAACACATACCAGAGCGGCCCATACCAGCGGATTCAGATTTGTAGAGTGCCCCATCGATTTGGATGTAAGTAAGTGGTGAATTTAAGTGGTCCTGTCTGAAGTTGTGAATTTTCATACTCAAAATGCAACCCTGATGCGAGTCGTTGCGTATGTGCGGTCAGTATTCGAACTCTACAATTCAGTTAACATGGTTTATTCTCAATCGTCCAAAATAGAAAGTTTTTCGACGTATAGCCAGATTGCATTGATAAATATCGTATATTTAATACTGAATTGGATTCAATCCGCGATGAAATATTCAAAAATCACAACTAACTGGAGGCGCTTTTCGCTGCTTTCCTTCTCAGCTTTGTTTCTAACGGGAACAGGGCTTGCTCAGTTTACGGGCATTGAGACCGAGGTTCATGCTACGTCAGCATATGGGACCACTTATCACATCTATGCGACTTTCGCTGATCCAACCGATGAGTGCATTGCGCTTTACTCAATCGGTACGGCAGAAGAAGGTTCTGTGGATTTATCCTTGGATGTAACCACATCGTTTTACCAGCATCCTGCTGGTTCGAACTTGGGTTCAGGGATTAGTGGCTTCTTTATCACGCTGGTGCCAGAATTGGCATATGACAGCTGGCTGACCATTGGTTCTGAAACTTCCGATGATGGCCCTGTCTCGAGCATTGGTATGTCGGATGCCTTTGCATCCTTCAGTACTGGAGGAGGTTTTGTATTGAATGGAGAAACTGGCGGCAGCTGGTATGTAACTCCTGCTTCAAACCCTTCAGCTTTGGCTGGAGATGATGGACGGGTGTTGTTGGCTCAACTGACCGCTGCGGATGATGCGGAAGGAAATGCTGGTCACGTGGTGTGCGATTGGAATTTGCAATGGCGTGATGTAAGCGGAGTTTCTTCGAATGTCATTGGGTTGCTTGTGGATACTTCTGATAGTCCTGTAGACATTGCGGGTTGTATGGATGTCAGCGCGTGCAATTACGATGCTGCAGCAACAACGGATGATGGTTCATGTGCCACTTTGGATGCATGTGGAGTATGCGGAGGAGAGGGCATTGCTGCGGGCACTTGTGATTGTGAGGGATCTCTACCCGACGCGGGTTACGATTGTGATGGCGTGTGTCTATCGGACTCAGACGGCGATGCCATCTGTGATGAAAATGAAATGAACGGTTGTACCGATGCGTTGGCTTGCAACTACGATGTCGCTGCAACGGAAGACGATGATTCTTGTGCGTATGCTTCAGCTGAATACAACTGTGCTGGAGAGTGCCTAGTCGATACGGATGGTGACGGCGTATGCGACGCGAATGAACAAGAAGGCTGTACCGATTCGAGTGCTTGCAACTTCACAGAAAGTGCTACAGAAGACGATGCGTCTTGTTCTTATGCCGCTGAAAATTATGATTGCGCAGGCAACTGTTTGGTTGATTCGGACAATGACGGCGTTTGTGATGCAAATGAAATTTTAGGATGTACGGATGAAGCTGCATCCAACTATAGCGAAGAGGCTACGGATGACGATGCGTCATGCTTGTACTCCACAACATTGAATGTGGACATGGCGTGTGCGGGAATCGAGTTCTCTACCGTTCATGTGACGGGCCCATTTTGCGGCTGGTGCGGATCTGACGGGTGGAATGATCTTTCTGATCCTGATGGCGACATGATCTACAGTGTTACACTCGATTTGGTTGCAGGTGACACGGAGTACAAGTACATGGTGGATAACTGGGCTGGCCAAGAAGATTTGACCGACGATATGGCAGGAGGAGCCTCTTGTGCGCCTGTTACAGATTACGCGACTTATGCGAACCGTATAGTGGTTGCTGGATCTACAACGAACGATACCTATGGCTCCTGCACATCATGCGACGAGCAGCTTTCTTACGCAACGGTTTCCTTTGAAATTGACATGAACAATGTGGAGTATTCCACTTCTGATTATGACAACGTGGTGATCAATGGCAGTTGGAATGGATGGGGTGGATGGGGTGTGACGCTCTCTGACGACAATACCGACGGTATTTTTACAGGATCGGCGGAGTTCCTTCAAAACAGCTCCTTCGAATTTGTTGTGGCTGTCACGGGACCTGCCGATGGTTGGAGTGGTTGGGGCATCACATTCAATGCGCCGGCCGCATGCAGTACGAACCCAGAGGCACCAAATGGTGAAGGAGGAGGAAACTACGGCGCCGACGTTTTAGAATCAGATTTGACAATCGCATATTGCGCGGGATCATGCGATGCAGTGTGCATTCCTGTGGTATTGGGTTGTACCGATGTATCGGCCTGTAACTATGATGAAAATGCCACCGACGATGACGGTTCATGTGCGGAATTGGATGCATGTGGTGTTTGCGGTGGCGATGGGATTGCTGACGGAGCCTGCGATTGCGATGGCAGTGTTGTGGATGCCTTGGGTGTCTGCGGGGGAACTTGTTTGGCCGACGCCAACAACAACGGCACGTGTGATGCAGATGACGTAGAAGGTTGCATGTCTTCAAATGCACTGAACTATAACCCTGCGGCAACATGGGACGACGGCTCATGTATCATTCCTGAATTCCCATTCATTACGGTGGATCAACATGCGGTCTCTGATTATGGAGTCACCTACCGGGTCTATGCTCAGTTCGAAAATGCAGGTGAAGAGTGTGTGGCCATTTATTCAGTGGGATCTAGCGAAATGGATCCAGTAAGCTTGAGTTTGGGAGTCAGCACAGCATTTTACCAGCATCCAGCAGGATCCGATTTAGGATCGGGTATTTCACCTTTCTTTTTGAGTTTTGATCCAACATTGAATTACGATAGCTGGTTAACCATCGGGTCGGAAACGACTGAAGACGGTCCTGTCAGTTCCATCGGTTTGTCCGATGCATTCTCTGCTTTCAATGCTGGAAATGGATTTACCATTGAAGGCGAAACGGGAGGCAGTTGGTATGTGACACCCGGTTCAAACCCAGGCGCAATTGCAGGAGAAGACGGAAGGGTGTTGTTGGCACAATTGACTGTAGAGGATGGAGCGGAAGGAGGTTTCCTTGATGGCAACTGGAACATGCAGTGGCGCAACGAAACAGGCGAGTCAACCAATAGCACTGGACTGACATTCACTTCAGCTGAATACGTCCCTGAAGTTTTGGGATGTACGGATGTTACGGCATGCAATTTCAATGCTGAGGCAAACACAGACAACGATAGCTGCTTGTTTATCGACGAATGTGGTGTTTGCGGAGGGGCTGGAATTGCAGAAGGTACATGTGATTGCGAAGGCAACATGCCGTCAGAAGGCTACGATTGCGATGGCGTTTGTTTGCTTGATTCAGATGAAGATGGTGTCTGCGATGCCTTTGAAATTTCAGGCTGTATGGATTCTGAAGCATGCAACTATAGCAGTGAAGCAACCGAAGACGATGGCACGTGTGCCTCATTAGACGAGTGCGGTGTGTGTGGTGGTGAAGGAATTGCCGCAGGCACGTGTGACTGTGACGGCAATGTGCCAGACAGTGGTTACGATTGTGATGGCATTTGCTCAGCCGATTCGGACGAGGATGGAGTCTGTGATTCTTTTGAAATCGCAGGATGTCAAGATCCATTGGCGTGTAATTATAACAGCGCCGCGACAGATGATGATGCGTCTTGTACCTATGCAGGATTCGGTCAAGATTGCGATGGTGATTGCATCAGTGATTTTGATGGCGATGGCGTTTGTAACAGCAGTGAAGTGGCGGGATGTACGTCGACATCTGCGAACAACTACAATGCTTCAGCAACGGATGATGACGGTTCTTGTTTGTGGGAAGATGGCCTCTTTACAGGTTTGACGTATGAGCTTGTCGGACACGATTTGATCGAAGGCTCTTCGACCTATCGCCTGTTTGCTAATTTCAATCCAAGTGAATCGATTCAGGTGACTGCTTGCTACGGCACTTCAGACGACAATTGGAGCATTTCTTCAACGGAGCCTTTCCATCAAGATCCCAATGGAGCTTTGTTGGCGCACTCAATCAACCCTTCTTATTACGCCTTTTTCCCAGATTTAGAATTCGATAGCTGGTTGGCTTTGGGTGGCGCACCGGGTGCACCCATTGAATTGCAAACCATTGGCTTGGAGGCGTTCTTCTCTGATTTTGAAACGTCCGGAGCAAATGTGCTCGTCAATACGCCTGTAGGAGCGAGTTTGTACTACATCCCAGGTGCTATGGGTAGCGAACTTTCCAATCCGATTGATGGGAAAATGCTAATGGGCCAATTCACCACCAGTGGTGTGGTCTCTGTAAAGTGCAACTTGCAGTTCCGAGATGTTGAGCAAGCGACGCATTATGCGACTGATCTGAACATTGTGTTCCCAACATTCGGTGTGGGCTGCACAGATTCAGATGCTTGCAACTATGACATTGAAGCGACAGACGATGATGGCACGTGCTATTACGATTCTGAGTTCCGTGATTGTGATGGTGTTTGCTTGGCAGATACCGATGGCGACGACGTGTGTGACGCCGAAGAAATTCCGGGTTGCATGGACGCTACGGCATACAACTACAACGCTGAAGCTACCGACGAGGACGGCAATTGCCTATACGCAGGATGTTTCGATGAATTGGCCTGTAACTACACTCCAGAGGCAGACGTGGACGTGCCTTCGACGTGCATCTACCCTGGAGCCTTTATGGACTGTGATGGAAATTGCAACGGTGATTATGAAGGGGACGGCGTAGAAGAATGTGCGGAAATTTCCGGATGTGCCTCAGAGTCTGCCAACAACTATGATCCTGTGGCGACCAATGACGATGGTTCTTGTGTGTGGGGTGATGAGACGTTCTTGGGCTTATCCTACGAAGTCATCGGAGAAAACACCATTGAAACGGATGCGACGTACCGCCTCTATGCGAACTTCAACCCAGACGCTTCAGTGGACATGACGTCCTTGTTTGGAAATAGCCAAAACCCATGGTTGACCATGAGTACAGGCGACTTTTACCAGCATCCACTGGGCGCTGACTTTGGAGGAAACATCAATCCTGGATTCTTCGGATTCTTCCCGGAATTGGAATTTGATTCGTGGTTGACCATCGGAGCTGGACCAGGCGATTACAATGCCTTGGCTCAAGAAAACATGTACCTGCACTTGGATGATTTCAATGCAGGAGATGATCTCATTATTGATTCTGAAGCAGGTGCTCAAATCTTCTTGAATGACGGTGCATCGGATACGCAGGGCGTTCCCGATGAGAATGGTCAATTGCTTTTGGGACAGTTCACGACAAGCGGTGTGGTTTTCTTGCGGTACAACATCCGATTCCAGGATGCTGCTGGCACCGTTCATGAATTTACGGATCTCGAACTCACCTTCCCGCCGATTGCAGGAGGTTGCACGGACCCCATGGCGTCGAATTATGATGAGACGGCCAATTTTGAAGACTTGACCTGTATCTATGACGGGTGTACCGATCCGGATGCAGACAACTTCAACCCAGCGTCCAACTTGAATGATGGCAGCTGTTTGTATACGGGTTGCTATGACGCTGAAGCGGACAACTACGATGCGCAGGCCAACACGGGTGATCAAGAAGCATTGTGTGAGTACTTCGGTTGCATGGATGCCACTGCGGATAACTACGATGCGGGTGCCAACGTTGAAGACGGTAGCTGCTTGTACACGGGTTGTATGGACGCAGCAGCGGACAACTATGATGCCCAAGCCAACACCGGCGATCAAGCGGCGTTGTGCGAGTACTTCGGTTGTACCGATGCCATTGCGGACAACTACGATGCCCAAGCCAACGTAGAAGATGGTAGTTGCTTGTACACGGGTTGTATGGATGCTGAGGCAGACAACTACAACGCTCAAGCCAACACGGGTGATCAGGGTGCGATTTGTTTGTACACGGGTTGCATGGATGCAGCAGCAGACAACTACGATGCTCAAGCCAACACAGGCGATCAAGGTGCGATTTGTTTGTACACAGGTTGCATGGACGCCTTGGCTTCTAACTACGATGCCCAAGCCAACACAGGTGATCAAGAAGCTTTGTGTGAATACAATGGATGTACGAACCCAATTGCGGACAACTTCAATGTGGGCGCCAACGTGGATGACGGATCATGTGTTGTGGCCGGTTGCATGTACGATGCTGCACTGAACTACAATGCGGATGCGACGTATGACAACATGACGTGCGAATTTGCAGTCCAGGGTTGTACAGACCCAGCGGCTTCGAACTACAATGAAACTGCGGGCGTTGAAAATGATTCTTGCTTGTACGCTGGATGTACGAACGCTGGAGCGGATAACTACAATTCAGATGCGTCCATCGATGACGGAAGCTGTATCTATTCAGGATGTACAGATCCATTGGCTTGCAACTTCAATGCTGCAGCGACCAATGAAGATGGATCTTGCTTGATTGTTGGATGCATGGATCCGGACGGATTGAACTACGATGAGAACGCCAACTTCCCAGGAGGCTGTGATTATCCGGATGCCTGCCCAGGAGATATCAATAGCGATGGATTCGTTGATGTCAGTGACTTGCTCACGTTCTTCCAATACTATGGAACAGCGTGTCCAGAATGATGATAGAATAAGCCGATTGGACCAACCTTCCAATTTCACTTAAAACCGAAAGGGCTGCCCAACCAAGGCGGCCCTTTCTTTTTGAAAGAGAATGTGTCTAGGAGCTTACTTTTGTGCATGCTCCGATTGATCTCACTTTGCTTTTGGCTGGTTTTGTTTTCCGTTCATTCCAATGGAGTAAAAGCCCAGTTTGTTCCTCAGACTCCTTACAAAACCTCGGTGTCTTCCCCGGAATGGGTGAAGATGATGTACAGCGATTCTGCAGATCGAGCAGCGGTTCGGAGTGCCTATGAGGACTATTACAAAGTTCGCCCCTTGGTGAAAAACAAGGACACACAGTTCTACAAGCGTTGGATGCGCAATGGGGATGTTCCTGCGCCATCGATGTCTACGCGTTATCAGAATCAACATGCTGAAGCGGCCAACCGCATGACGGGTGTTTGGAAAGAAATGGGTCCCTGGAGCTACGATCCTGAAGTGGCCATGGAGTTTCAAGTCCAAAGCCCGGGAGCGTGCCATGTCTATACCGTTGAGCAATCGCCTTCCGTTTACACGACAGTGTGGGCGGGTACGGCCACAGCGGGAGCTTGGAAATCAGAAGACCACGGAGAACACTGGGAACTCATGACGCGAGATCTTCCTTTGACGAGTGTCTACAGTATCGCGATTCATCCAGACGATGCAGCCCATGTCTTGGTGGGCTCCGGTTCCGGTCAACTATGGCGCACGGTCGACGGCGGCGTGAATTGGAGTCTCTGCGGAGATGCTTCCTATCAATCGGTCAACCGCTGGTACCGCGATGTCATCTGGTCACCGGCTGATGCCGAGGGTACGTATCAAGCATTTGCAGCCACCGATCAAGGTTTATGGACCGTGTCAGCATCTGGAGAAACGATGACGAGCATCGCTTCAGGTGAATTCATGGAGTTGGCCTTTCATCCTGCGGCTGATTCTATTTGCTACGCCATACAACGCTTAGGAGATAGCACGGTGTTCAAACGTTCTGTTGATGGCGGAGCATCCTTTTCAACGGGGGCCGCAGGTTGGCCTTCGGTCGGAGCGGACGATGGCCAGAGTCGATGTGAAATGGCTGTGACCGCCGCAGACCCCGACCGCGTTGTGGTGTTGGCATCGGGATCAACTGCAGACGGCGGCGGATTGTACGGACATTATGTGAGCAGTGATGCGGGTCTTACGTTCGAATTCACCTGTTGTGGAGAAGGTCCTGGAGGACCATGGGAAGCAGAGGTCAACCCCAATATTCTCGGTTGGAGTGAGGATGGCACAGGGGATGGTGGGCAGTACTACTATGATTTGGCACTGGACGTGAGTCCAACGGATGCTGATCGTCAATTCGCTGCGGGAATTTGTGTTTGGCGCACACTGGATGGCGGGCAAGATTGGTCACTCAACGGCCACTGGGTGACGTGGGCCGGTGAATTCACCGCCGATCGCTACACCCACGCTGATGTGCACGATGTCAAGTTCTTTACCCGCCTTGATGGTACGGTGGACTTGTGGGTCGCCAGTGATGGAGGTTTGCATTATTCAGCCGATCAAGGAGACCATTTCGAACCGCGCATGTATGGCATTCAAGGAACCGATTTTTGGGGCTGGCAAGCAGGCTGGCATGGACCGGATGTGATGGTCGGTGGTACATACCACAATGGCACCTTGATCCGCAATGGAGACCTCTATCACTACGGGGCGGACAATGATTCAACGGGTGGCTGGTTGGCCGAGTTGGCCGGAGACAATTTCAGGGGCTTCATCAATCCCGGCGATCCAACTATTGGGTATCACGATGGCGGGGCATTTCGCTTCACAGAAGATCGTTTTGATCGCATAGATGGGTTGCCCTTTGATGGATCCAAGCGCCCCAACACGGGCTATTGGTTTGGAGAAGTGGGCAACATGGAGTGGGATCCGCGCTGCTTTGAATGCCTGTATTCACCCGTAGGCAGTGAGTTGTGGTATTCTGAAGATGGTGGAATCTCCTTCACCTTAGTCCATGATTTTGGAGGACAGAAAATCATCTCTGTGAAGGTGAGTCCTCGGGATTCCCAGCGCATTTATGTATCGCACCAACAGTCGGGTTCTATTTGGAGAATTCACCGGTCTTTAGATGGCGGACAGACCTGGTCACTGGCATCGATTTCGTCCATCGAAAGTGGAGGAACGAATAACAACAAGCCCATTTATCTCGAAGTGGATGGAACCAATCCAGACCGTATTTGGGGCATTCTTACGGGCACCCAAAATGGATACAAAGTGTTCGAAAGCATGGACGCAGGTGAAACGTGGCAAAATTTGACCACGCCCACCATTGCAGGTGAACGGGTCATCAGTATTGCGCACCAACGCGGAAGCGAAGGAGGGCTTTATGTCGGCACTACCCAAGCGGTGTACTATCGGGATGATGCGATGGAAGATTGGACCCTTTACAACACGGGCTTGCCTGCGATCAATGTATCCACTTTTTTGCAGCCGGACTACTGTGGAGGACACATTCGGACAGCCGGGACACGCGGAGTGCATCAAGCTGAATTTTATGCTCCTTCGGACGTGCTTGCAGGATTCATGGCCAGCACCACTTCAGTCAACTTGGCATCCCCATGTGATGCCGCTCCCATTCGTTTCATGGATGTGTCGGTGGCCCGATGTGAAGGTGCAACCTATGAATGGGGTTTCCCGGGTGGTTTGCCTTCCGTGGCGTCTAGTGAAGAAGTTTGGGTTGCCTACGATGAGGTGGGGGCATTCGACGTAACACTGACGGTGACAGACGCATTAGGAGCATCGGACACATGGACTTGGGAGAACATGATTGATGTGGTGAATGTGCCTGTATTGCCTGCTGGCGGGTTTGCCGAGAATTTCGATGGCGAACAGTTTCCTCCTGCCAATTGGCGCATGGAAACACCCGGTCATGCATGGGAACACGCCTGGGATCTCATGGATGAAACCAATGGGGTGGCGCAATTCCCCAATTACTGGGTGGGAACAGATGGAGCGATGGATCAGTTGATCACGCCTGCCTTTGATCCAACAGGAATGACTGGGATGTCATTTGATGTCGCACACCGGATGTACGCGGACTACATCGACGGGTTGGAAGTTTGGGGAAAACCTGGAGGGGAGAATGAATGGACGGTCTTGTGGTCTGCTTATGGCGCAGATTTGTCTGTTCCCGATTGCTACACGTGGTTTTGGTATGATACCAATGGGGAGGTCGTGTGGGCTACTCATGAGGTCGCATTTCCAGCATCATGGCAGGAAGGAGTGACGTGTTTGGAATTGGCGTTTGTCAATGTTGGGGGGTATGGCAATCACACGTGGATCGATCAGGTTAGCGTTGGAAATCCTGTTGGCATCAGTGAACATGAGCGAGCACAGTGGCGGCTTTTCCCGAATCCCAATGAGGGTCCCTTTACCACGATGGTTCCTGTGGAATTTGTAGGCTCCGCCTATGCACTGACCGATCAAGTCGGTCGCGTGGTACAGCAGGGAACGATTAAAACAAGCACAGAAGCATGGCTCTTGCCGGCATCGCCGGGGTGGTATGTCTTGGAGATTCAAGGACTCGCTCCCAAAAAGATTGTCATCCATTGAGCACATTTCAAGAGCCTTCCCAACAGCGTGAGGTGGACAGCTGGATCTTAGAATCCGGGCAAATCATTTTAGACACACGTTCCCCGGCTGAATTCAGCAAAGGCCACATCCCTGGAGCCCATGTTTTCCCCTTGTTTGACGACCAGGAACGTGCGGTCATCGGAACATTGTACAAGCAGCAGGGTCAGGATAGCGCAGTGGAACGTGGCTTGGAATTGGTTGGTCCAAAAATGGCGGATTTTGTCCGTCGTTCTCGGCAGTTGTATCAAGACCAGGTGAATCCCAAGCCGCTGCTCATTCATTGCTGGCGAGGCGGCATGCGCTCCGGCTCCGTGGCTTGGTTGTTGGAAACGGCCGGTATTCCGGTCATCAAGCTTCAAGGTGGATACAAAGCGTACCGGCAATGGGCGCGTACTGAATTGGCTAGTCTTTCCAGTATTCGAATATTGGGAGGCATGACGGGGGTGGGTAAAACACCCATCTTGCATGCGATGTCCGCAACAGGTGCTCAAGTTTTGGATTTGGAAGGCCTCGCAGACCATCTGGGTTCTGCATTTGGGAATCTCGACCGCCACGAACAGCCTTCTTCAGAGCAATTCTCCAACGATTGCCATGCCGTGATCGCTTCCATGAATCGCGATCTCCCCATCTGGGTCGAAGACGAAAGCCGTGTGATTGGAACCGTTCATGTTCCGGAGGAGTTGTTTCAGGCCATGAGCAAGGCCCCCATTTGGGAGGTAACGCGCACAGATGACGAGCGCATTGATGAGCTGTGCCGAATCTATGGAAATGCAGAGCAAAGCTCCTTGCGTGCAGCCTTCATGCGCATCCAAGAAAAATTAGGTGGTGCACGTTGTCAGGAGGCCATTGCGGCTTTGGATGCCGGGAATCTTCCGCATGCAGCGGCCATTGGCTTGAGTTACTACGATAAGCTCTACCAGCATACCATTCGACGGTATGCCCGCCCCGATCATCATCAGATGTCTGGAAAGGGAAAGACCTTTGAGCAAATAGCATTCGCCCTTCATTCACTGCCCAATCAATCCTAATCCCAATGGAAACCATTCGATTGACTCAATTTTCACACGGTGCGGGATGCGGTTGCAAACTGTCGCCGGCTGTTTTGCACGAAATTCTATCTGGAGTGGACCGCTCGGAAGTTTTTCCGACGCTGCTCATTGGCAATGATACCAAAGATGACGCCGCTGTAATGGATTTAGGAGACGGCACGGGGATCATCTCCACGACTGATTTCTTCATGCCCATTGTGGATGACCCGAGGACCTTTGGTCGCATTGCCGCGGCCAATGCGATCAGCGATATCTATGCGATGGGAGGAACGCCTTTGATGGCCATTGCTATTCTTGGATGGCCGTTGGGCAAGATTCCTGAATCCGCAGCGAGTGCTGTACTGGACGGAGGACGCAGCATTTGTTCAGAAGCGGGGATTCCACTGGCGGGCGGGCACAGCATCGACAGCCCTGAGCCCATTTTTGGTTTGGCTGTTACGGGGCGTGTTTCTCTCGATCGATTGAAAGCCAACGATACCGCTCAACCGGGCGATCATCTGTACCTCACCAAGCCCATCGGTGTGGGCATGATCACGACGGCTCAGAAAAAGGGGGTGGTGGAAGATCAGGATCTTCAGCTGGCAGTGGAGTCCATGCAAACCCTCAACCGTATTGGAGAGCGCCTTTCGGCTATTCCTGGTGTCAACGCGATGACAGATGTCACAGGCTTTGGTTTACTGGGACACCTGGTGGAGGTGTGTGAAGGTGCTCAACTCCAAGCGGCATTGCAGACCGATGCGCTCGCCTTCATTGGAGGAGAGCGACTAAAGCAGTACCATGAACTCGGCTGTGTACCGGGAGGAAGTCATCGGAATTGGGCCAGCTACGGCAGTCAGATTGCGCCGATTGAAGGTTTTCTGCGCGACGTTTTATGCGATCCCCAGACGAGCGGTGGGTTGCTCGTTTCCGTGTCTCCTGAGGCTGCGTCTGCGGTCGAGTCGGCGTTGCGTGATGCGGGTTTGCCTCATCATGCCATTGGCCGCATGCAGCCAAAGCCAGGAAGCGGACCGTGCATTTTGGTGAATGCGTGAATAAAAAAAGCCGCTACCCCAAAGGGCAGCGGCTTCAACTTCAAAGCGAAGTATGTTCTGAGATAATCAGTCTTTGCTAACAGCCAAAGAATAGATTACCAAACCAAATCCAATTTTGTTGATGGCATCACCGATGTTGTATACCACATCCATGTTCAAGCCAATAACGTCTACAAAATCGTACCATCCCGTGGTTCCAATCATATAGCCCAATGGGTAGATGCCCCATCCAATCAAGACAAACTTGCACAGAATTCCGTGTGCTTTTTGTACTGCTGGAGACGACTTGTCAGCGAGTTTCTTCGCTTCACCTGCCATGATCAAATAGACGATGTAGAAGTAAGCGAGACCAGAAACCAATCCCCAAAGTGCAGGAGATGAGCCTGTCGTGTAAACGGCTTCACCAAAGTAACCTGTTACCAACATCACGACAGAAGCTCCGATGAGTTTCCATAGCAACGACGTTTGCGCTCCTGCAGCTTTCAGAATCAAGTAAAACTCTACACACATCAACGGCACAGTCAGTGTCCAATCAACATAGCGGAAGAATGTCGGAGAATCTCCTACTTCAGCCCAATAGTCACGCATATAGTAGTAGTGCACTGCAGCGATGAATGTGATCAAACCACTGATCAACAACGAAGTCTTCCACTTGCCCTCTACAAGGCTCATTGAGAAGAAGAAAAAGACAGAGGCAGCCATCATGGCCATGGTGCCTACGAAAAAGGTAAATCCGACATAGTCATCGACGGGCATTGCTTTAATCGTAGCGAGTAAGTAATTCAACATCTGTTTAAAATTTTTTTGTTAAAGTGTCAAAAGGACACGGCAATAATACAATATCACTTGAGAATTGTTCTAGACGTAGGCTGTTTTTTTTAATCAACGACGATGTGATAAGTTCTAGTGGTTTTAAAAACCCGTGTTTTCTTCATTTCGGAGGGCGCCCTAATCAATGGCGTCGGCCTCAATAGATTCCAAAAGGCGAAAAAGAGGAAGCGTTGGTAAGCCCATTACGGTGTAATACGATCCATGGATTCGTTCTACACCCGCAAAGCCCATGAGGTCTTGTACCCCGTAACTCCCTGCTTTATCAAAGGGCTTATAGGCTGCGATGTAGTGGTCAATGAGCGCATCGGATAAGTCGATAAACGTGACTTCACAGGTGTCCACTTCCACACGGATGCCCTGGGCCAAGGTCGTCACGGCGATGCCGGACGCAACGGTGTGTGTGTTGCCACTGAGTGCCCGAAGCATCTCTTTCGCTTCTGCGACGCTTTGGGGTTTTTCGAAAATACGATTCCCCAAAAGCACCACGGTATCTCCGGTGATGAGGACATCGTTTTCTTTCAATTCAGGCAGATAGGCTTCTGCTTTTTTTCGAGTGACGTATGCAGCCACATCGGTACCTTGAATGTGCTCAGGATAGGATTCATCCACTTCGCGACTGACAATCACAGGTTCCAACTCAAGGCCTTTGACCAATTCCTGCCGGCGAGGGGATTGACTTGCAAGAATGATGCGTTTTCCGTGGAGATTCTTTAGTAGCATGGTGCAAAAATACCGGCTATGAAGCCAAGACTTCCCGGTAAGGCCATACTAACTTCGCGTCTTCAATAGATTTTCCATGCAGCACCAGCGCATTCTGATTCTCGACTTTGGCTCTCAGTACACCCAGCTCATTGCGCGACGAGTGCGTGAGCTCAATGTTTTTTCGGAGATTATCCCGTGGCATGCTTTTGACGGGTTAGCGCCTGACATCAGTGGCGTGATCCTCAGTGGGTCGCCTTTTAGCGTGAGGGATGAAAAAGCCCCCCGACCTGATTTGTCCAGTATGCTGGGAAAAGTTCCGGTTCTCGGAGTCTGCTATGGCGCACAATACTTGGCGCAGACACATGGAGGTGTGGTCGAGGCGTCTGATTCACGCGAATATGGCCGGGCCAATTTGATGTCCCTCAATGTCGAGAATGCGTTGCTGCAAGGGATGAGTCCGGAGTCTCAAGTTTGGATGAGTCATGGGGATACCATCTTGTCCATTGGAGATCAATTCGAAACCATCTGCAGTACACATGATGTGGAGTTCGCCGGATTTAGCGACATCAATCGTGCGGTATGGGGCATTCAATTCCACCCGGAGGTTTGGCACAGTAAGGAAGGTTCCATTTTGCTCGGCAATTTCATTCAAGGAATATGCGGATGCGAGGGCGACTGGTCTCCAGCCAACTTTGCGGACGAAACCATCCATGGTTTGCGCGAGAAAATAGGATCAGATAAGGTGATTTTAGGGCTGAGCGGTGGCGTGGATTCCACAGTTGCTGCTGAATTGCTTCATCGGGCCATCGGTGATCAGTTGCATTGCATTTTCGTCGACAACGGCCTGCTTCGCAAAAATGAATTTGAACAAGTGCTTCGGGATTACGAGCACATGGGGTTGAATGTAAAGGGAATCCAAGCGGGAGATCGCTTTCTCGATGCGCTCAAAGGAGAGTCGGATCCCGAAACGAAACGCAAGGCCATCGGTCGCGTCTTCGTTGAGGTATTTGATGATGCCTCGAAGGAAGTGGAGGGTGCAGCGTGGTTGGGGCAAGGGACCATTTATCCGGATGTCATTGAAAGCGTGAGCGCGACGGGAGGGCCGTCGGCAACCATTAAAAGTCACCACAATGTGGGGGGGCTTCCCGATTACATGAAGCTTCAAGTGGTCGAGCCACTCCGTCAAATATTCAAAGACGAGGTGCGTAGAGTTGGAAAAGAATTGGGAATCAAGCCGGAGATTCTAGGCCGCCACCCGTTCCCTGGACCCGGATTGGCGATTCGAATTCTCGGAGATATTACGGAAGAGAAAGTCCGCATTTTGCAGGAAGTGGATCATATTTGGATTCAGGGCATGCGGGATTCAGGTCTCTATGATGAGGTCTGGCAGGCGGGAGCCATTTTGCTGCCTGTTCAAAGTGTGGGGGTTATGGGCGATGAACGAACGTATGAGCAAGCCGTCGCATTGAGGGCTGTTTCCTCGACCGATGGCATGACGGCAGACTGGTGCCACCTACCGTATGATTTCCTCGCGAAAATTTCCAATGACATCATCAACAAGGTTCGGGGTGTCAACCGCGTTGTGTATGATATCAGTTCGAAACCACCCGCAACCATCGAATGGGAATGAGATGATTTGCATTCCTGCTAAAATTCCACGAGAATTGTGTGCGTTAGATGACGAATTGAAAGCCATTTACCACAGTGATGCCGCCATATGCATCTGGACTTTTCAGTCGCGGATGGAGCGCAATCGATTCGTTGAAGAAACGCAAGGAATGAACAAAGCAGAGCGAACAGGTCATTTTCAACTTCACTACCATGCTGCTCGCGGCATGCAAGCCCATTCGGAATGAGATCAAACACCCACGTGAGTCATTTTGAAGGAATCAAGCCAAGGCTCTTAGAACGGGTAAATGATCTGGTCCGTTACCAGGCTATTTTCCTCCTGGTTCTCGGGACTGTGAGTTGTGTTTCGGTTGTCGGTGCTCAAGAAACCTATACCGTGTTGCCAGGAGACACCTTTTCTCGCATTGCGCGCGCTCAAGGATTTTCATTGACGGCTTTGCTTGAAGCGAATCCGGATCAAGGAGAATCGTTGCAGCCGGGCGATCAACTGCGGATTCCGGAGCTCATTGAATTCCCAGATTTGTCAGAGACCACGGCATGGGAGCCCATCGACTCATTGTTCAATCACGAAGTGCTAGCTGGAGACACGTGGTACGGATTAGCGAAGCGTTATGATGTCCGTTTGGATGCATTGCGCAAAGCAAACCCCAGCAGGGATGAATCCTTGCAACTAGGAGCCTTGATCCGCATTCCTGGCCATCCGGCTGCAGACCCTGCTGTCCGCTGGGAGCAACAGCGTTCAACGCTTTTGGAAAGAGCCCAGAGCGACAGCACGCAACAGGCAACACGCTTGGAAACGCAGGAGGATGATGGTTCGTTGAAGACCCGTTCGTTTCTGGGCGGCGACCAGCTGCTAGATCGATTCGCTGGGAGGTCTCAAAAGGAGATGAGGATGCCGGCAAGCATTGAATCTGACACACTCCATCTCTTGGCCATGTTGCCGTATTTGTTGCCGGTGGATACGGTTCTAGGGGGTGATTATGATGCGAAAACAAAGCGTCTGAGGGAAATCGCCATGGAATTTACGCACGGCATGCAATGGGGTGCCCACATGCTGAAAGATTCGGGGTTTCACGTCCAGTTGCGTCTGGTTGATACCGAGGCGGATTCGCTAGGCGTTGTCGGGTGGAGTGTTGCTGATTTAAGCTGGGCGGATGCTGTCTTTGGTCCGTTGCGCCGAAGTGCCTTGGATTCGGTTGCCGCGCTGCTCGCTCCGATGGGAACGCCTCAATGGATTTTAACAGATTCTCCGCAGCAGTGGAAGCGTTACCCGAATACGTTGCTCATCGATGCGCACCGCGAAGCAGGAATGCGACAGTTGGGCCAGTTGGCTGCTCAAAACCATGTCGGTGACACCGTGATCGTATTGGAGACGAAAGGAAAGGATGCTGCTTTGGAGCAGGCTTTTTTGACGGGATTCCAAGAGGAACGGGGGACTTCTGATGGACTGATTGTATGGCCAGCAACTTCTCGATTTGCAGAGGGGTTAACGGCACTAATGGACACGTCAAAACTGAACATTGTCGCGATTCCTGCCGGAGCTTCAGCACGCTCCATGATGGCGTATGTGCAAACAGAATTGCAGCTGGCAGATTCTTTTCCGGTCAGGTTGTATGCCAATCCGCAGTCGCTGTCCTATGAATTTATGGAATGGGATTTTGTCGACCGCGTGCAGTGGACGTTGCCTTCGGATGATTGGATGCAATGGGAGGATTCCTTGATGCAAGTCAAAGTCAGATGGTTCAAGGATCAATACGCTACAGAGCCTTCAGATTACGCCATTCGTGGATGTGATGCCGTCCTCGAAACCGCGCGCTGGACGCGTTTGCCCGCGGCGGCCAATCCCACCACCGTGCGTACCCGATTTGATTGGAAGGAAGAACCTGTGTCTGGAAAATTGCGCAATGAAGCGTGGAAATTCATTGAGTTTTCCAGTGGCGAATGGCATGAGATTGATCTCAATGAACCTGCAAAACGATTGTTTCGATGACGCGATTGGATGTTTTAGACCAGTTCAAGTCCTTGCAAGATGCCATCTATGATGGGCTGTGTGCGAGTGATCCGCTCATGGTGTGGCAAGAAGATCAATGGGATCGACCCGGTGGAGGTGGGGGAAGGTCTAGAGCGGGAGTGTCAGGATCCATCTGGGAAAAGGGAGGGGTGAACTTTAGCGATGTCCACGGTGTGCTCAATGATGCCTTGCGGAGTCAGTTGAAAACGGATGCCAGTACGTTTCAGGCAACAGGGGTGTCTTTGGTCTTGCATCCAAAAAGCCCTCATGTTCCGATCGTGCACATGAATGTGAGGCATTTTAAATTGGACAATGGCAAGGAATGGTTTGGCGGTGGGATCGACTTAACTCCGCATTATGTTGAGGAAGAAGAGGCCGTTTTGTTTCATCGTGCATTGAAGGCCATCTGCGATCAATTTGATACCGGATGGTATGCTGATTTTAAGGCGTTGGCCGACGATTATTTTTATTTGCCGCACCGCGAAGAAACCCGTGGAATTGGTGGAATCTTTTTCGACGAGTTGGGGGCGTTGCCAGGATCTGATTTGGATCAAGCATTTGCCTTTGTTCAAGCCTTAGGAGAGGGATTTTTACCGACTTACTTGCCTTTGGTGGCACGAAAGAAAGACATGCCGGTTGAGCCTATGCACTTTGATTGGCAGCGTATGCGACGAGGGCGGTATGTTGAATTCAACTTGGTTCACGATCGAGGCACCCGTTTTGGTCTGGTTTCAAACGGTCGAACTGAGAGCATTCTAATGAGCATGCCTCCTCAGGCTAATTGGGCCTACAATTACGAGGTCATTGCAGGCTCGAATGAGGCGCAGACCCAAGGCCAATTGAAGAAAGGGAAGGACTGGTTGGGAGGCGCTTAAATCCGGTTGTCAATCACATTGACTCCTGGAAATTGAGAGGCGTCAAACTTGAATAAACCGGTCTCAATAGCGGCGTTCGGCTGGAACGTATCCACGTCATAGGTGACATCCGTTCCCTCTCTCCCTTTCACAACCGCACGAACGAGGCGTAAATTCGCTTCATCGATGTACAGCTGGATCGTGTGAAATGGTTTTTCTTTTTCACCGGAAGGATACAGATTGATGTGTGTCACCGGTTTTCCGTTGATTTTCACATTGCCTTTCCACTCATTTTTAAAGTCATCTTCCCAAATGGTGAATAGCTTCGAGGGATCCATTCCTTCTTCGGCCATCATTTCAGCATCTTCAACGTAGCAATCGTTGACCGCTACTTCGTAGGTCCAAATGGTAACGCCATCAGAGTAAATGCGGTAGTCTCCCAAGTCCAAATGAAATTGCTCGCCATCGATCTGGATGGATCCTTTTTGGACCGATTCGAAGTCTGACGCGCGATCGATTAATTTAGAGGTGTAGGTTGCTTGAATTGAACCGTACCCTTTTGCTTCAGCGCTCAACCGGCTGAGCAGGTCGTCCGCATTTTGAGCGTAGCTCAAACAGGTGAATGCCCAAATAAACGTAGCGACCATAGAGGCCTGAAAAAAAGAGGTCAATTTCATTATGCGAAGATGCTTCATGTGGTTCCCTTCTGCAACATCTGTTCCAAACTTGCTTCATCGGGAACGAGAACTTTGCGTGCCTTGGATCCTTCGAATGGTCCGATGATGCCTGCGGTTTCCAATTGGTCGATAATCCGACCGGCTCGGTTATAGCCCAGCTTTAATTTTCGTTGCAGCAAGGACGTAGAGCCCTGTTGATGCATCACGATTACCCGTGCGGCATCTTCAAACATCACATCGCGTTCGTCATCCGCCAAATGACCCGACTCGGAGGCTCCTCCTTCCGGGGTATACTCGGGAAGTAAAAACGCTTCTGGATAGCCTTGTTGGCTTCCAACGAATTCACAAATGGCTTCGACTTCAGGGGTGTCCACAAATCCGCATTGAATTCGAATGAGGTCGTTGCCGGTGCTCATGAGCATATCGCCCCGTCCAATCAATTGGTCCGCTCCTCCGGCATCGAGAATGGTCCGAGAATCGATTTTGGAGGTCACACGGAAGGCAATTCGTGCAGGGAAGTTTGCTTTGATTGTTCCGGTAATGATATTGACTGAAGGACGTTGGGTTGCGATGATCAAGTGGATTCCAATCGCACGCGCCAATTGGGCCAAGCGTGCAATCGGCGTTTCCACCTCTTTGCCCGCGGTCATGATTAAATCAGCAAACTCATCGACCACCAAAACGATGTAGGGCAGGAATTTGTGCCCTTCTTCGGGATTGAGCTTTCGACGAATAAACTTGGCGTTGTACTCGGCAAGATTTCTGCATTGAGCGTCCTTGAGGAGGTCATAGCGTTGATCCATCTCGACACACAACGAGTTCAACGTAGCGACAACCTTGGATGTGTCCGTGATGATTGCTTCCTCGCTGTCGGGCAGTTTCGCCAAATAATGGCGCTCGATATGATTGAACAAAGTCAGTTCCACCTTTTTAGGATCTACCAAAACAAACTTCAACTGTGAAGGGTGTTTGCGGTAGAGTAAGCTGACCAGCATGGCATTCAATCCAACCGATTTTCCTTGACCTGTGGCACCCGCCATCAGCAAGTGAGGCATTTTGGCCAAGTCAAAGACATACGTCTCGTTTGAGATTGTTTTGCCCATGGCAATGGGCAGGGCTGCTTTGGATTGTTGGAATTTTTCGGAAGCGATCAATGACCGCATCGAAACGATGTCCGGATTGGAATTCGGAACTTCAATGCCAATGGTCCCGCGTCCTGGGATCGGGGCAATGATTCGAATTCCCAGAGCGGCTAGGCTCAGCGCAATATCATCTTCGAGGTTTTTGATTTTCGAAAT
This sequence comes from uncultured Flavobacteriales bacterium, assembly GCA_905478325.1. GTDB lineage: Bacteria > Bacteroidota > Bacteroidia > Flavobacteriales_D > Sanyastnellaceae > UA16. The sequence goes on from CAJQIB010000017.1 coordinate 27,806, forward strand.
ACGAATGCCGGGGGCGGGGATGATTTCATAGAGGGTCACCGTCGGGCCAACCTCTGCCTTGATGCTCGAAACTTCGATGCTGAAATTCCGCAGCGTATTGATAATGCGGGTTTTGTTTGCTTCTAGTTCTTCTTCGCTTACCCGCACTTTTCCGTCGCCATGCTGAACGAGCAGGTCGAGATTGGGTAATTCAAAGCGGCTCAAGTCGAGCTTGGGATCATATTCTCCAAAAGCTTGAACCTTCTTGTCGATTTCGGATTCGGACAACTGTTCTTCATCTGTAGCGAGATGCACTTCGAAAGCGACATCTTCGCCTTCTTTTTCCTCCTCTGCCACAGCAGGTGGTATCTCCTTGGTAGAATCGATCTTCTCTTCGGGCGGGGGATTGTTGGCAGCGTTCTGCTGCTCTTCCGTTTCGATGTCGTCAAGAAGCGTGTCCAATGCGTTTTCTGAAGCGTCATCGATCCAAGGTTCATCCGAGTCGTTGGATTCGGGGGGGAGCTCTTCCGATTCTGTCGGTTCAAATGGAGTTTCAATCGCACGATTGCTTTCTGTCTCTTTGCGTGCCGAAGGGGTCTCAAATTCGGTGTCATGATCTCCTTCGGGATAAGCAAACCACGAGCGAATACTTCCCAAACGAGGGAGGTTCCAGTTGAAAAATTGGGAAGGAGCATAGAACACGAGTAAACTCATGATAATGCCGAATAAAACAAGCCCTGATCCCCAGGTACCTAAAAGTAAAAGTCCCAGTTCAACGAGGTAGTAGCCAGACGCTCCAATCCAATGGTCCCAAGCGACCGAACCGAGGTTGCCTGATAATTGGGCGATAAAACCAATGGTCCAAGGCAACACAACCATGCCCAAAATAGAAAGGCGAAAAGCACTTCCTGAACGTGAGATCTTCTCTTTCGTTATCCAGGGCCATGACACGAGCCAAATCCAGAAAGGAATGGCGAGAGCACCCATTCCGAGTCCTTGTCGCCCCATCCAAAAGGCTAAATAGGCTCCGGTACCGCCGAGCCAATTGTTGTATGGAGTATTTTTTTTATCAACCGCTTCCATGAAGCCTTCGGAGACAAACGTGTAGTCTTGGGCACCCGTCAAGAGTCCCGAAATCAATGCTCCAACGATGAACAGACTCAGTGTCAAAGCCCCGACTCCCGCCACATTTTGAATGCGAGGGTCAGCCCATTTTCGCCGGCTAGATTCTGTGAAGTTCCTGAACCGACTCGGTTTACGAGGCGTTTTGGGTGTTTTCGTGGAAGCAGGTTGAGCCGGTTTTACCGCTTTTGGTCGGTTGCGGGCAACACGGGGTTCCGTGGTTGGAGAGGTTTTCTTTTTGGCCATGAGCAATGGTTAAATCTAGAGACGGAAACCATGCATTATACCCGATGTTTGCATGGCTTTTCCACCGGCTCGTGTTGGATTTGACTGAAGGCCTTGTTAGCTCGCGTGGAATCATTATATTTGCACCCCAATTTCTCGAAAGATGGCCAAGAAAGGCAACCGCGTACAAGTCATTCTCGAATGCACAGAACATAAGAATTCTGGCATGCCTGGAACGTCTCGATATATCACGACAAAGAATCGGAAGAATACTCCCGATCGTATTGAAATTAAGAAGTTTAACCCGGTGTTGCGCAAGTACACCCTCCACAAGGAGATTAAATAAGCTGAGTCATGGCAAAGAAGACAGTAGCATCGCTGCAGACCGGCGGAGGGAAGCAGCATACGAAAGTGATCAAAATGGTTCGTAGCCCAAAATCGGGTGCGTATACATTCAAAGAAGAGGTCGTTCACAACGACGGCATCAAAGCGTGGTTCGATAAAAATTGATGTCCATTTCATCGCTGTGATGTCAACGCTATGTTGATGATACAGCGGCAATAAAAAAGGGTCGAACTCCAAAGGAGTGGGCCCTTTTTTATTGCTTAATGACTTGAACTCATTTCCATCCGTTTCATCTTTATTCCATGGGCTTTTTCAAAAAACTTTTCTCCGGTAAACAAAAGGAATCCCTCGATTCTGGTTTAGAAAAATCGCGTACCAATGTTTTTCAGAAGTTGGCACGTGTTTTTACGGGAAAAAGAAAGGTAGATGAGTCTCTATTAGAGGAGTTAGAGGAAGCGTTGATTTCTGCAGATGTGGGGGTAGACACCACCATGAAGGTGCTGGATCGAATGCGCAGAAGGGCACGATTCGAAGCCTTTGTTGAGGTGGAGGAACTTTACCAAATGCTGCGCGATGAGATTGCAGGCCTCTTTTCGGAGGGGGCTGGAGCTTCAGAGTCAACAACGTATCAACTGCCAGGTGCCACGCCTGATTTTCCAACGGTGATCATGGTAGTTGGAGTAAACGGTGTTGGTAAGACCACTACGATTGGAAAATTAGCGCACCGGTTTAAATCAGAAGGACACAGCGTATTGCTTGGAGCAGCTGACACCTTCCGAGCGGCTGCTATTGAGCAATTGGAAGTGTGGGCCGGTCGTGCTGGCGTGCCCATCATCTCTCAACACATGGGCGCAGATCCTGCTGCGGTTGCGTTTGACACGCTTCAAGCAGCTGTTTCGCGCAAATCAGATGTGGTGATCATTGATACAGCCGGACGTTTGCACAACAAACGTGGTTTGATGGAGGAGCTTACGAAAATCCGTCGTGTTATGGATAAGGTGGTGCCAGGGGCGCCTCACGAAGTCCTTTTGGTACTGGATGGATCGACTGGGCAAAATGCCGTCGAGCAGGCCAAGCAATTTGCTCAAGCCACGGATGTTTCGGGTTTGGTGCTCACGAAATTGGACGGAACCGCCAAAGGCGGTGTCGTCCTTGCCATTTCCGATCAATTGCACATTCCCGTGCGATTCATTGGAGTCGGTGAAAAAATGGAGGACCTTCAGGACTTCCATGTTTTGGAATTTATAGACAGCTTGCTTCCTGAGAATTTCAGTGATGGCATGGCTTCGGTAACTGAAAGTTGAACGCATCATGAGAACACGCACTACTTCACCGCGCAAAGTCAATGTGGTTACATTGGGATGTGCCAAGAACATTTTCGATTCGGAAGTCTTGATGACCCAACTGCGTGCAAACGCCTATGAAGTTGAACACGAATCAACGAAGGGAGATGCAGGGATTGTGATCATCAATACTTGCGGATTTATTGAGAGTGCGAAGCAAGAGAGCATAGATACCATCATTCGCTTTTCAGAGGCGAAACAGGAAGGGCTTGTGGATCGAGTTTACGTGACCGGTTGCTTGTCAGAGCGGTATAAGGAGGAATTGTCTGATGGCATTCCTGAAGTGGATGCGTGGTTCGGAACACGGGATTTGCCGCGTTTGCTGAAGACGCTGAAAGCGGATTACAAAAAAGAGCTGGTAGGAGAGCGGTTGTTGACAACGCCTGCTCACTACGCTTACATGAAAATTGCAGAAGGCTGCGACAGACCGTGTGCTTTTTGTGCGATTCCACTGATGCGCGGAAAGCACGTTTCTACGCCGATGGAGGACATTGTGCTGCAAGCGAAAGGACTGGCTGCCAATGGCGTTCGTGAGTTGATTCTCATCGCTCAAGATTTGACGTATTACGGACTGGATATCTACAAGGAACGAAAATTAGCGGAGTTGGTGAGGCGCTTAAGTGATGTGGAGGGGATCGATTGGATTCGATTGCATTACGCTTTTCCAACGGGTTTTCCTCTGGATGTTTTGGATGTTATGGCCGAACGGTCAAATGTCTGCAACTACTTGGATATGCCCTTGCAACATGCTTCTGACGAGATGCTCAAGGCGATGCGCCGTGGCACAACGCAAGAGAAAATGGATCGCCTGATCGGTGAAATTCGAAATCGCGTTCCAGAAATTGCCATACGCACAACGCTCATCTGCGGTTTCCCGGGTGAGACAGAGGCGCACCACGAAGACTTGATGCGTTGGACCGAACGTCACCAGTTTGAGCGGCTTGGGTGTTTCACGTATTCTCACGAAGAAAACACCCATGCTTACAGCATGAATGATGATGTTTCAGAGGATGTTAAGCGGAAACGTGTGGAGGCCATTATGGAACAGCAAGCGGGCATTTCTCATCAGTTGAACCAAAAGTATATCGGTACGACGCAGCGTGTGCTTGTAGACAGAACAGAGGACGGTCTGTGGATTGGGCGTACTGAATTTGATTCTCCCGATGTGGACAATGAAGTACGGATTCAAGTCCCTGAAGATGTGCATTTGCGGATCGGTGACTTTGCATCCGCTCGAATCGACTCGGCGACAGAATTTGATTTGCATGGGCAACTGGTCTAACGTTGATTATCCCGTGATGGAACGGTTCTTCACCGTACAAGGTGAAGGGTCTCATACGGGAACGGCCGCATGGTTCATCCGTTTAGGCGGTTGCGATGTGGGGTGTGCTTGGTGCGATGTTAAGGACAGTTGGGATGTGAATGCCCATCCACGAGTGTCCTGTGAAACATTGGTTCAAGAGGCGAAGGAGTCCGGTGCTCCTATTTGCGTGGTTACGGGCGGTGAGCCGGCGATGCATCAGCTTGGACCCCTCACAGCCGCGTTACAAGAGGCTGGAATTCGGACTCATATCGAGACTTCGGGGGCGCATGCATTGACCGGTCAATGGGATTGGGTGACGCTTTCTCCTAAGCGATTCAAGGCGGCGCGCCAGGATGTATTCCCATTGGCTGATGAATTGAAAGTCATCGTTGTCAATCGACAAGATTTACAGTGGGGAGAAGATCATGCCGCATCGCTCAAGGCGGATGCTCAGCTTTTTTTACAACCTGAATGGGATCGTAAGGACAAGGTCTTGCCCTACATCATGGAGCACCTTCAAGTGAATCCAAGATGGCGCATTTCCCTTCAAATGCACAAGTACATTGGATTGCCTTGAGCGTTTGCTCTAATGCATAAACCGGAGCTTGAGCTCTTCTGACTTGGGTTGGCTTTTACAACACAAAATCAACCCCTCACGTTGCTCTTGTTCGGTCAAACCGTTGTCACCCTCTGTTTGTACTTCTCCTTCGGTGACTTGAGCGAGGCAGGACAAGCACACTCCTCCGCGGCAGCTGTATGGTACCGATAAACCGGCATCAAGTGCCGCATCTAAAATGCTCTGCCCTTCACCATGCATCTGAAATTCCTCCACAGCGTGATCACGTTCGAGTTCAATCGTACACCGTGGACGGTCCGTTGTTGGATTCGACGGCAAGTCAGGCAATGAATCGCTCAGGGCTGCTGCGGTAAAGCGTTCTGTGTGGCGACGGTTCTGTGGTATTTGCGCTTCATCGAGTCCTGCATGGACCGTCCGCATGAGTCTCGGGGGTGCCGATACGATATACATCGCCTGCTCCTTGTCTTCAACCGGTTGCAACCAATCTTGAATCCGCTGACTCGTCATGTGACTGGCATACTGGGAGTCCTCCAATTGGCCGTCCTCAGAGTAGAGTGGGATGAATTCAATGCGGTCTCCCCAAGCGTGAAGTAAATCACCAAAGATTTCATGTCTTCGGCTGCGATTGCTGTAAAATAACGTGATTCGATGTCCCAACTCTGGGTGCAGCAAGGCATGCTGAATCAAGCTAAAAATGGGAGTGATTCCAATGCCGCCTGCAAAGCATATGAAGTGCGTGGATTCCTTGTTCCATTCTGGCCGCCAAAGGAGACTGCGAGGAGGCTTCACACGCATCACGCTGCCCACTTGGGCCACTTCGTTGAAAAATTGACTTCCTTTCCCACCTGGGATGGAGCGAACTACAATTTCCAAGGGAAAGGACCCGACAGGATTCACGAGCGTATAACTGCGTTGGAGAGTCGGTGTGATCGAGAATGTGATGAAGGCGCCAGGTTCGTGGATCCAACGTGCTTGATCTTCCGGGGAGGGGGAGAGTTGAACACGCACGGCATCCGGCCCTTCAAAGTGAACGGATTGCACGGTCATCGTACCGATGGGTTCGTTGGATTCCATGAATGAAAGACCGGTATTCGGTTCGAATTGTTCACGAAGAGTTAAGAAAAGCCCGAGTGTGTGCGACGCTTTTCGCTAAGCTCACTCGCTAGGAATGCTCGAAATCAGCGTACTCAGTGTGAATCGATCCACCGGCTCATACCCGTCGGGCAAATCAAAATGCTTCCGGGGCCACTGTTTTTTTGGCAGGTCGACGACGGATTGGGCGACCAATTCATACCGTGCCTGCCCGTCTTCGATTGTGCATTGCAATGGAATCCACGCTGTTGGCCAGCCACACGGTGCGGTCCCCAATTGTTCAGATTCTACTGCCCACCCTGTGGATCGTCGGGTGATGATCCCCGTGATCCCCGCAACATCTCGGGTGCCGCCACGGCCTGACAAAATCAATGGCTGCGATTTGGGACACGGTTCAAGCAATTCGACGGCATGGCCTAGAAAATGAAACAACACATGGGCCTCATCTTCATCCATGAGCCAAACCCGCTCAAAATCCGTTCCTGTCTCGAGAATGCGAAATTGTTGGCCATTCGTTTCGAGAATCACTTGTTGGGGCAAGTAGTCCAGCCCCTTGGGTTGAAAGTCGTTTTCAGTTTGAACAGCATAGACCACTGTACCGCTCCATTGGGCATTGAGTGATGCTGTGAAAATCAAAGAAGTCGTGACCACAAGAAAAGCGAGGCGATAGAGCATGGGCGTAATTTCAATAGGACAACGTAATTTTCAGGGCTTCTCGTACTTTTTGAGCATCCACTAAAACATGTCGTTCCAATTGTTCATTCAAAGGAATGGCAGGAGTTTCCATCGAGCCAACCACGTGCACTGGAGCATCGAGTGATGCAAAGAGCTCCGAACTTATTCTTCCTGCCAAAGCTTGAGCAAAGCCATTCAAAACCGGTTCCTCCGTGATTACCAGAGCACGATGGGTTTGTCGAATTCGTTGACTGATGAGGTCGAAATCAACAGGTTGTATGGAACGCAGGTCCAAAATTTCAGTGGATGCCTCCAAGTCCTTGGAAGCCTCTTCTGCCCAATAAATCCCGCGGCCATATGCGATGATTGTGCATTGTGGGGTGTCCGATTTCGGGACTGTTCTCACCATGCGACCTTGTCCGATGGGTACGCGATACGCACGATCGGGTTCGGTGCATTTGGCGGCTTCTGTTCCGGGTATTTTCGACCAGTACAGCCCTTTGTGCTCGAGCACGACGACAGGGTTGGGGTCGTAAAATGCTGCTTTCAATAGGCCTTTCAGGTCCGCTCCATTGGAAGGGTAGACCACTTTGATGCCAATGATGTTGGCCAGTACCGATTCGATGCTTGAACTGTGGTACGGTCCGCCTGATCCATAGGCGCCAATGGGCACCCGAATCACACTGCTCACCGGCCATTTTCCATTGGAAAGGAAATAGCTTCGACTGAGTTCCGTGAACAACTGATTGAGACCGGGCCAGAGATAGTCAGCGAATTGAACTTCGACGATCGGTTTCAATCCAACCGCGGACATTCCGACGGTCGACCCGATGATGAAGGCTTCTTGAATGGGGGTGTTGAACACCCGTTCGTCTCCAAATTTTTGAGCCAATGTCGCGGCTTCTCTAAACACTCCGCCCAATCGTCCGCCAACGTCCTGACCATATAAAAGTGCTTCAGGATGGTCTTCGAGGATTTCTTGCATGGCATGCAACGCGCAATCGACCATCAAGGACTCTTCGGCACCTGTTGGAATTCGGGTTCCTACTTCTTCGACCACCGCAGTGGGAGCCAATACGTGCGCCATTAAATCTTCACCTCGAGGCTCTTCTGCTTCTTGCGCGCGTTCGAATTGCGCCAAAACTTCAGCCGCTACTTCCCTCTGGATGCGCTCCAGTTCTTTTCCATTGATGCCCAATGACTTTAAACGCTCAAGTAACATGGGAAGCGGATCGCGTTCACCGTGTTCTTTCAAGTCGTGCCGGTACCATTCTTTTCTAACCCCGCTCGTGTGATGTCCTAACAACGGCACATCGGCATGGACTAAGACAGGGCCACGTGTTTCTCGCGCGTGTTGGAATGCAGTTTCCATGGTGGCCATACACGCCTCTGTATCCGATCCGTTGACCCGGAAGGACCGGATCTTTGGAAATGCTTTAACCAAAGTCGAGACATCGTGCGATCGGATCTCATCCGCATGGGCAGAAATGTCCCATTCGTTGTCTTGGACGAGCCAAACCATGGGCAGACCGCGCAAATCGGTCATGTGCAGGGCTTCGCTCACTTCCCCTTCTGTCATAGCGGCATCGCCGATGGAACAAAGCACCACTGGCGGCGTTCCTGGACGATCGTGTTCGAGGCCTATGCGCTCGCTGTATTGAATGCCCAAAGCGACTCCGGTCGTTGGTATGGCCTGCATGCCCGTGGCACTACTTTGATGCGGAATTCGAGGAAGTCCCTCGTGGTTGAGCGAAGGGTGACTATAGTACGTGCGGCCTCCGCTGAAGGGGTCATCTCGCTTCGCAAACAATTGTAGCATGAGCTCCTCGGGTTTCAAGCCGATACTGAGCAGCAAACAATCGTCGCGATAGTATGCGCTGAGAAAGTCCTGTTCTTGTAAAAGCCGTCCGGCAGCAAATTGAATCGCTTCGTGCCCCCTGGAACAGGCATGCACGTACTTTGATGTCAATCGTGCATTGGCTTCGAACAAATCGCTCATAGCCCGTGCGGTGCTCATGGTTCTGAACGCTTGCAGCAATGCGTCTACCGAGATGGTTGGAGTCTTCGAAGGATTCACTTTCGCCATGTGGGGTAAAGATAGAGCAGTCAGGATGGGCTACCTTCGCTTTCATGCGTTTCACATTCTGGAAATGGGAAGGAGCGGGCAATGAATTCATGCTTTGCGATGTTCGCGATTGGCCGCAAAGGCCAACTGCGGAGCAGATTGAGCGTTGGTGCAGTCGAGAAGTGGGTGTTGGGACAGACGGCATCATTTTTTTCAAACCGCTAACACCTCCAAATGCGAGCGGAGAGCATGAAGGATGGGATATGGATTTCCTCAACCCCGATGGTTCACGTTCGTTTTGTGGCAATGGAAGTCGCGCGCTGTTTGCTTTTTTGCGTGACGCAGGAAGCATAGGAAACGTTGGGTGGTTTAGGGCATGTGATGGAGATCATGCTGTCTGCTGGGATGAATCCCGTGGATTGCCTTCCGTTGAGATGCTTCCTGTACAACCGCCAAGAAAAGTAGAAGCAATGCATCCACAGGGCAAGGAAGCTTGGGTGGCAGACACCGGATCTCCACATCATCTAGAATGGATCGATGCGACAACGTCTCTGGAATCATTTCCGGTTGTTGAGGCGGGTCGAATGATTCGACTTCACACGCACTACGCACCCGAAGGCATCAATGTGAATTTTATTGAAAAGCGATCTGAGGATGGCCCCAACGAGCTGCACATGCGGACCTATGAACGAGGCGTGGAGTTTGAAACGCGTGGTTGTGGAACAGGAGCTGTGGCTGCTGCACTTGCGGACCACGCGCGATTGGGGGGTGATCACCACCGCACGATACGGATGAAGGGAGGAGCTTTGAATGTGCGGTTTGTTCCACCATCGGAGAAAAGGACAGCGTATGAATCTGTTTGGCTTACCGGTCCTGCAAAGCTGAATTTCAAGGGAGTTTGGGAGGCCAATGGCACGTGGAAACGTCTCGTTCTTCTGTTGATTTGGTTTGGGTTTTCGGCTTCTTTTTGTGCTCAAAATACCCCGTCGTCTTTTCCTTGGTCGGATCAAGTGCAGGTTTCTGTACTGACGGGATCTCCAGGTCAAGATGCGTATTCGGCTTGGGGCCATACGGCCATCCGCGTCTACGATCCAGGCCATGTTCCTCCTGTCGATGTCGCGTATAACTATGGGACGTTCCAATTCAGTGATGGCTTCTACAGACGCTTTTTAAAAGGGAAATTGGACTACCGCTTGTCACTCTCGCAGTTTGCGTCGTTTCAACAGGGATACTTTCGCAATGGGCGTGCTATGTGGGAACAGCCCCTCGATCTATCTCCGAGCGATGCGCGGGCAGTCATTTCGTTTTTAGAATGGAATCATTTGCCTGAGAATAGGGTATATGCTTACCAGTTTTTTTCTGACAATTGTTCCTCTCGGGTCCTTTCTGTTTTGGCTCAGGTTTTCGGCGATCGATTGGATGCAGGTTGCCAAAATGATGAAGCTTTAGGACAAACGTATCGCGAGGCGATTCGGCCCTATATCCAGGGTGATCCATGGCTCGAATCGGGGATTGATTTTATTTTAGGCCCGCGGGCAGATCGCGTCATGCCGCCATGTGGTTCAAGCTTTTTGCCGGATGGTTTGATGGCGCAATTGCCGCTATGCCGCCTGGACGGAAAAGCCTTTGCAGGTCTGCGGCAGGAACTTGTTCCAGCTCAACAACCTTGGTTTCGTGCGGTCAATACACCGTCGCTGGTACATCCGTCGTTTTGGATGTTCGTGGTAGGGGTGTGGTCGCTGTTTTGGTCTTTACGTCGGGCCATCCAATTCAAACGAGGTGAGGAAACACCGCGTTGGGAAAGGGTGGTGGGTAAGTTGGTTCAGCCGTTAGCAGCGGTTTTGGGGCTGTTGCTCTTATTGATGTGGGTCGCTACAGATCATCGGGACACCTGGGCCAACGGGAACCTGGTATGGGCCTCGCCGTTGCTGTTTGTTTTATGGTGGTCTCGCCAAAGAATGCCCCGCTTTCATCAATGGATTCATCGGTTCTTGGTTGTTGGAATACCGTTGTTTCTCATCATGTCCATCTTTGCGACGCAATTCGTATCTTTAATGAGCGCATGTGCGGCTTGGGCAGTTTGGTTGAGTTTGGATCCTTGGCTCGAGTGGCCTCACGTTTTCAAACAACCAGTCCTCCCCAAATCACGGTCAACGAGTCAATGATGAATTGGAATTTCGATGGGATAGGAGGAGTAAGGCACGGTGCGCTGTTAGCAGTCATGGTGGCATTTGCTTTGACCATTGGTTGCAATCGGGCGCCCATCCGATGGGAAGTGGATTTGGCTCTGCCATTGATTGACGACGTGATCGAATGGACCGATGTGTTTTCAGACACGGCGCTTTTCTCTACGGATGGTACGACGGCGACCCTAGCATACCATGGCGCTTTGTCCAGTTGGGACATCGCCTCTTTGACTCAACTCCCTGACACGGTGGTTACTGAAGACCTATCGCCGAGCTTTGTTGGAGGCCCCTTCCAAGTACCGCCTGGGGCCATCCTATTGGATACAGAGGAGGACATTGTATTCAAAGGAATCGACCAAGCCTTCCGATACATTCGCCTCGAATCAGGTAGCATATCGTATTCTGTTGAGAGCTCCACCAATGGCTACGTCGAATTGCATTATGGCTTCCCGAGTGTGACCATTGGAGGACAGGAAGTCAACCTGGACGTGTTGCTACCACCTGCCGTATCGGGCGTTATTCAGTCGGAGACCGGTACCATTGATTTGACGGGAGCTGAAATTGATTTGACCGGTGTTAGTGGAACTGAAATCAACCGCATAGCCAGTCAATTGACCATTGGAACACCTGCGTATCTGCCCGATACCGCTCAGGTATATGGTGATGATAGCATCAGTGTGAGTATGCATTTTCAGGACATGATGGTCCGTCAAGTGGCCGGATATTTTGGAGAAGAGTTGGTGGATTTGAATGTGGAGCAAACGGTGTTTGATCCGGAGATATTTTTAGGTGGTTTTATTGATGTGTCGCCTTCCCGCGCTCGCCTTGAATTTCAAAACACCATCGGTGCGGATTTACGGCTCACGTTGGATGCCTTGTCCGTTGATGGAATTGCCCTGGATCACCCTGCATTTGGAGTTCCCCAGTTGATTTCTCGTGCCGATTGGCAAGGGGATGCGGTGGTTCCAGCTATTTGGGAAATGGATTTGCTCCAGACGGGACCTTCCTTTTTTGAGCTGTTGGGCTATTTGCCCCAGTCAGTGACGGTTTTGGGCTCAGCTACATTGAACCCACTGGGGGATGTTTCAGGAGGCAACGATTTCTTTGATGCGCAGGTGCCGCCTGAATTGGTGTTGGATTTGGAGTGGCCACTGAATACCCAAATCGAACATCTGAGATTGCGTCAAGTACGTGATATAGATCCGATTTCGCTGCCTGACTTCAATGGGGACCTTGTGTTGGAAGTGACCAATGGATTTCCTGTTCATTGGGGGTTGGAGTGGGTGTGGACATTTGACAATACTTCACTTGAGCCCTTGTTTTTTGCCGCGGAATCGCCACCTTTTCTCTCGGATATGACCGAGGATGTTCCGGTCGAATATCGGATTCCAATTTCTTCGGAAATGTTGCTTTCTGGAGGGCAATTGGAAATCACGGGTTCCATGCAGACCGATGGGGCCGTTGTGTTCTCTGGCAATGAACGCATTCGTCTGCAAGTGAGGGTTGAGGGAGTTCACGAAGTTGTCATCGAATGAAGCACGGCGCAAACCATACGATTCTGTTCTTGCTAGGGTTGGCTCTACTGCTCATACCTGCTGAACTGCTTGCGCAAGTAGAAGCGGAAATCTCCGTGGATTCTTTGGCAAACGAACCCTTTATGGATCAGTGGTCCGCAACTGTCTGGGGACAGCATCGATCCAATACTTTGGATCATGAGTTGGGCGGGATTCTTTTGCGAGGGGGAATGATCGATCGTGATTTGGTGGAGTCGGCATTGGCCAATCAAAAGGGGGATATGGGAGCGTTTGGTTTTTCGGCGGGAGGTCTTTTTAAATGGAGCTCAACCCGTTTTTGGAAAGAGACGGATGCTCGAATTTGCGGTTCCATTCAGGGGCGATCACTCGTCGATGCGCGATGGACGCCGGAGATGTTTGAATTGGCCTTTATGGGGAATCAAGGACATCTTGGGAGGTGGGATGTCTTGGATGGCTCTCAACTCCGGTCCACAGTGTGGGGTACGGCAACGGTAGGTTTGGAAGGGCGCAATAACAATCGGGTCGAGTTGGGCTTGGCCTATCGCAAGGTTCAAATGGCGGGGCAAATCCACACCGGTTATTTCCGTGTCAGTGAAGATGTCGACTCCTTGTATGTTTCCATGCGAGCTGATGCGTCTTTTGATTCCCGCGCAGGTCTTGGTTTAGCGATCAATGGCGAATGGCATTTCATCCGGGAGGAAGCGCCTTTTGCTTTCCATGTTCAAATTCAAAACTGGGGATGGGTTGTTGTGCCTGGGGGCGGTCCACGTTACGCTGTCGATACGTTGCTCGAGACTTCGGGATTGGCGCTAGATGGCCCTGGCTGGAGCCTTGAAACGTTGCAATCTGCCGGTTTTGGTGAGGATTTCTTGAACATTGATACGGCAGGCGTATCCCTTCAGCGGTTGCCTGGGCGTTGCGATATCGCCATTGAATACCCACTGGGGCCGCGTTCAGGATGGGATGTAACCTTGCAAGTAGGAGAATGGATGCCGCTTCCTCGTGTGATGATGGGCTACCGTCGTGCTTTCGGAAAGCAATGGCAAGCTGGAATTCAAGGGGTTGTAGGAGGATGGGGGCGGTTGCGTCCAGCTGCCTGGGTACGATGGAGGGTGCCCAATGAGCGTGCATTGACGCTGTTTGTGGAGGACCCATGGGGCTGGGGCAGTTCCTCTGCTTTCGGTCGGGGCTTGACCTTGCGATTCGAGGGCTTGTGATTGACCTGCTGAGGATGTTGTCGATTGCGCTGTTCTAACGAACTTCGCAGCATGACCTCATCGACGGAAAACAAGGCGCCTTGGACGGCGCAATCCTCTGAAATTCACGGTTGGCAGGCGGGCAATCGCCTTCAAATCATCGCCGGTCCGTGTGCCATTGAAAGCAAAGCTCTTGCCGTGCAAGTGGCCGAGACAGTCGGTGAAATGTGCGATCGTTTGGATTTGCCCTTCATTTTCAAAGGGTCTTACCGAAAGGCCAACCGTTCCCGTTTGGACAGCTTCACAGGCATTGGTGATGATGAGGCGTTGTCCATCTTATCGGAGGTCGGTTCTTCCATGGGAGTGCGGACCACCACTGACATCCACGCAGCGGATGAAGCAGCGAAAGCTGCAGCTCACGTCGATGTCCTTCAAATTCCAGCGTTTCTCTGCCGACAGACTGATTTGCTTGTAGCCGCGGCCGAAACGGGAAAGGTGGTCAACATCAAGAAGGGCCAGTTCCTGTCGCCCGAGTCCATGAAATTCGCCGTTCAGAAGGTACAAGAATCCGGTAACGGACAGGTGTGGCTCACTGAACGCGGTACGATGATGGGCTACCAAGACTTGGTCGTGGATATGCGCAGTTTCCCTGCGATGCGGAAGTATGGACCGGTCATCGCCGACATCACACACAGCCTGCAACAACCCAATCAAACCGCAGGAGTGACCGGTGGTCGCCCCGAATTGATTGCGACCATTGGCAAGGCCTCCATTGCCGCTGGAGCTGATGGCATTTTCATAGAAACCCATCCAGATCCTGCTTCAGCGCTTTCGGATGGCGCCAATATGCTACAACTCGATGCTTTGGAGCCGTTGTTGATTCAATTGAAGCGGGTGTATGAAGCAGTGCAAGACTGATATGCAACGAATCGCAGTGCTCATTGGGTGTTGGGTGTGTGCTCTTGCGAGTTCCGCTCAAGATGTGGACACGGTTTTGATGCATGTTTTTGGGGGGCCTCAGGACGATCGCGGTGCGCGAATTACCCTTTTGGAAGGAGGAGATCTCTTGCTCACAGGAACAACCAACAGTACAACAGCTTCTGAAAACCATGCGTGGATCCTTCGCGTGGATTCCAATGCCCAGACCATTTGGAGCACGACGGTGGAGGACGAGCCGCTGTTGCAAGCGGTGGACGCCATCGAACACACCAATGGATCGTTGACCATCTTAGGAATGCGGTATGCCAATGCTGCTGATGGCTATGATTGGGGATGGTATCATCTGTCTTCCGATGGAGTGCTCACCGGCACCACCACCTGGGGTTCGTCGTCATGGGATTTGCCAGTGCGGTGTTGGAATCGAAATGATACGATGTGGACGTTGGGCACTTCCTATGCTACCGGAAATGGAGACATCCGTTGGATGCAGCATGGAGAAGAAGCGGACGCTTGGTCCAATGTGACCAGCGGAGTCATTCATGCGACTGCGGTCGAAGAAGTGGCCGTAGATGCCGTTTGGACGGGCGATACACTGGTCGTCGCTTCCACGTTGGTAGGAGCATCAGACCGCGTTCGTGTGGACGCTATCAGGCCCGGAACGAACGAGCTTCTCTGGACGTATGAATCAAGCTGGGATGAGCAGACGGTAGCCGTTGCTATGGATGCCAGTGAGTCGGGAATTCTTGTGCTCATGAATGTCGCTACAGCGGATGGTGACCGCCTCGCCTTTGCTCATTTCGCCTGGGACGGCACGCTGTTGTTGGAAGATATCCCGGGTTCAGGTTATGATATCCAAGGGCGTAGTATTCATTGGTACAGTCCTACCGATTTTGCGACGGTCGCTTGGACGGAGCAATTGGGAGCGGGAGGAGAAGAGGTGTTGTTCTCAAGATGGTCGAGCAACGGAGGTTCTTGGCAGGGAGGTCCTTCTTTTGGTTCGCCTTGGGATGACGCTGTAGAACACATGGAACAGGATGCTTCGGGAAGACTCTGGTTGTTGGGGCGAACAGATGGTTATTCCAATGGACGGGATGATTTTTATTTGTTGGGTTTGCCTGACGCCGATGTGGATGGTTATGTTTTGGATGAAGAAATTTTAGTGGGAGACTCAGTGCTAACGATTCCAGATGCAATAAGGACACAGCCGTTGCGCATTGCGCCCAACCCGGCAAGGCAGTGGACCGAGGTGATCGGGTGGAATGCACGGGATGCTTGGATGCTGGTGGATTTCTCCGGTCGGTCCGTACGGACAGGTATGGGGTCTCAGGTGTCTGTTGAAGGACTGCCGCCAGGGACCTATTATTGGGTCGGACAGGCCTCTAGAACGGCCAAATCGATGCGCGCCATTCCAATTCAAGTCGTCCGATGACGACTTCTGCCAGCTTTGGCATCAATCTTGACATCGTGAGTTCATGAAGTTTGATTCCCTGTTGTTTCCCCTGTTACTCTGTACGATTTTGCTCCTGCTGGCCTGTCAAACCAATGAACCGCTTGGATCATCTGCTGGACGTCTGGATTCCCCTTGTCCAACGCGTTTGATTGAATTGGACACCCTTTTTCAGCAAGCCGTATTGCCGGGAAGAGCGTCCAATCTCATCAAACAACGGATGTACTGGTTGGAAGGTTCCCTTGCGGATCAGCCGGTCGACGAGTCAATGGATTGGGTTTTAGCCGTTGATTCCGTGTTGATCCCCTTGCGTGTTCGAGCGCTGCAAGATGGACACATGCGGTGGTCGGGGTCACGATCGTTTTATGCGCCCGTCACACAGGGCATGTCTGCATTGGAAGAATCCGATTTGGAATCACATGTGTGGGATCTAGAAGGGCGTGCTTTGCTCGTGGCACGATCAGAATCCGATTGTTGGTCGGCCTTCCCCGCAGCGTGGGTTGTAATGGAAACGATCGCTGCCCCTTAAACGAGCCGACGGATTAAATTCGGTAATGCTCAGACCCAAACGCTTCACCAATGCCAGTTTGGCAATACTGACGTAAGCTTTCTAGATACTTGGCCCAGCTGTAGTTCATGTTAGCATGCATGTCATCTTGAACATCAAAGCCATGGTGTGCAAATCGGACTCGGGTCTTGCCGTCGTTCTCATCCAAGTCAAACCGAAAGGTGTGCCCGACCATCGGTAGGCTAGATGCTACGCACTCCCACTCCAAGCATTCACCGGGTACATAGATTTTGATTGCCACTGTAACCTGCATGCTGCCGTAATGGAAGGTCACTTGTTCCCCCCCTTTGGCATCTCCGTTTTCTGTTTTTGTATACCAAGCACTGAGACCATTTTGTGAAGTCAGGGCATTGAAAACGTCGAGCGTAGGCTTGTTGATGTGAAATAAATGGCAAATTGGAATCATGTGAAGCGGGTTACGATTGAAGTCCTAAAGTTGAACGAATTCAAGGAGTCTTGCAAGAGTGAAATGTGAATTTAATGCCAGCTGAAACAAAAAGAATAAAGTGGATGTTGCGCACATTGCACTTTGCTCCGCATTCAAAATCAGGTATATTTGCAAGCGCTTCGATGGAAGCGACTACGGGGGATTAGCTCAGTTGGCTAGAGCGCTTGCATGGCATGCAAGAGGTCATCGGTTCGACTCCGATATTCTCCACAGATCAACGGCACGCCCTCAGGTGTGCCGTTTTTTGTTTGGGACGGCGTGATGAAGCGACCATTCTTCTTGCGAATTCGTATCGTCTGCACAACGCACTCCTTGGTTTACAAATCGGACCCCATCGTTTGTATTCTTGTGGAGTCTTGAACGAACACTCCGATTCACTATGCAACCCATCCGCTTCTCCATCCTCGGCCTGATCTTGATTTTATTCGTGTTGTGCGGAGAACAAGCTCCCATAGAAAGTTCCACCACAGGACTAGAATCCACCGAGTTGAGCGCCTTGGCCGATGAGGTTCGTTCTGAAACGCTGCGAAGTTGGAAGGCTTATAAAACCTATGCTTGGGGGCATGATGTGTTGGCGCCGATATCACGCACACACCGGGATTGGTATTCCGAGCCCTTGTACATTTCTCCGATTGATGCGTACAGTACGTTGGTCTTGATGGGGTTTGACGAGGAAGCGTCTGAGGTTGAGCGCTATGTCGTGGATTCCTTGTCCTTTGATAAGGATGTGGATGTGAAGATATTCGAGGTCAATATTCGCATCTTGGGCGGGCTTTTGTCCATGTACAGTCACTGCAAGAATCCCCAGGTCCTAGACAAAGCACGAGATTTTGCGGATCGCATGCTGCCGGCATTCAATACGCCAACAGGAATCCCAAGATATTGGGTGAATTTGCAGACGGGAGAGAGCCGAGGTGATACGGTCAATGTGGCGGAGGCCGCGTCGTATACGTTTGAATTGGGAGTGCTCAGTCATTTTACGGGCGATGCCAAGTACTATGAGACCGGGAAGCGGGCGACTCGGGCTGTTTTTAATCGGCGGAGTGATCTGAATTTAATCGGTGAGATCATCGATGTGTCGACGGGAGGTTGGGTGAGCACCCAGAGCCACATCTGCGCAGGAGTTGATTCCTATTATGAATACCTGCTCAAGAGCTGGGTGTTGTTCCAAGATGAGGAGCTCAAGGAGATTTGGGATGTCAGTCTTCCCGTCATTCACCAATATTTGGCTGATGAATACGAAGGCCAGTTGTGGTATGGTCGTTCGGACATGCATACGGGGGAACACGTGAGTTCCATGGTCACGTTGTACGATGCCTTTTTCCCCGCCATGTTGGCCTTGTCGAGTGATACCGCTCGTGCGGTGCGTTTGCAATCCACCTGGGCCAGCTTGTGGAATAAATATGGCTTGGAGCCCATGGTCTATGATTACCGCACAGGTGAACCAGGCTATCCGGTGTACGACCTCAATCCTGAAATCATGGAATCGGCCTATTACTTATCGAGGATTACGGGCGATCCTCAGTTTGTGGAGATGAACAAAGGGTTTTGGGAAGATCTGAAGACCCACTGCCGCACGGACGTGGCGTTTGCATCGGTCGAAAATGTAGCGACCATGGAACCGCGGGATTACATGCCGACCTTCTTTTTTGCAGAAACGTTGAAATACCTGTATCTCACGTTTTCACCGAATCTCCAAGGAGTTCATTTGGAAGACTGCGTGTTCACCACGGAAGCCCATCCGTTCAGAAAAGTAGATTTCACCGAATTCAATGTCCTGGGACAATGATCGCCTAGGCCTTTGTTTTTTAGAAAACAGAAGAGCGCGCCGGTGTCAATAACGCACCACCAAGCGAGAAGAGCTAGTCTCTTCAATCGTTGAGGTCATCAGTAGGGTTATCCAACTGGCTGTTTCTCCAACGGAGCCATTTGTACCTGCTGCGCCGTCAAAGCATCCGTCGCCTTGGCAACCAATGCACCCGCCCGTGCCGCCTTGTCCTCCGGTCAATTCAATGAGCGTCTCGCCATTGAGCTTGAGGACGGTAACGTCGGCACTTTCTCCGCTTGAAGCAGGACCGCAATCCCAATCAGACCATCCTGTCGAACCCGGATTGCACGTAATGGTTTCACCTGAGTCCATCCCGGCTGTAGCAGCAGTCAAGGTTAATGTGTCTCCAACTTGAAGATTGTACAGCATGCCATTGATGTGCACTGCACGTCCACCCAGCCCGCCTTGAGGATTGCACATGCACGTTTCTGCTCCAGTAATTTGACCGCAAACATCACCGCCTTCGCCTCCAGAGGCTCCAAATAATTCAATGGATAAGGTCTGTAAGCCTCCGGGAATGATGAACTCATTGCCATCTGTACTCGAATCAAAAATGCCGTGAGTTGAAGGCGCTGTTGGACCATTGAGCAAAGCTTGAATGAAATCCACCTCAGTGCCTTCGTTACCTACGGAGAGCCATATTTCGTAAGCGCTCAATCCGGAATCTCCATCTTGTCCAGCCTCTCCAGCGGGTCCCTCGGGTCCAATGTCGCCTTGATCACCCTGTGGACCCTGTTCGCCTTGATCACCCTGTGGACCCTGTTCACCTTGCATGCCCTGTTCACCTTGGTCACCCTGTGGACCCTGTTCGCCTTGCATGCCTTGTTCACCCTGGAGGCCAGGAGCTCCATCAGAACCTACCAACGATCCTAAGAAGTCTTCAGTCGAACCTGCGTTTCCAGCATCAAGCCACAAATCATACGCACTCTGTCCAGAATCACTCAAAGCAATGGCAACAGCGCTATACACGGTATCAGCAATCATCAAATACAAGGTATCATTGACAAAGAGCAACTCCTGCAATTCATTTTGCGGGTCCTCATCTCCAGGAAGAAGCAATTCCGTCAGATCAACAGAGAAGTCCGTATTCCAAACGGCTAGAAAAGGCGTTAAATCGGCAAAAGTGATGGTGCCACTGCAATCAAAATCTGGATTGTAGGGGAGGTTTTCACACGTGATTTGAGCACTTAGATTCAAGGTGCCAAACATGAAGCTCAAGGGGAAAAGGAATTTCCACTTGATCAAATTCAAAGATTTTTGCGAGAATATCATGGCAGGCTTAAGAGTCCACCAATATAATGCCATTTGAAGTGTTCTAAATGCATTTCATTGATTTTTGTCGGGATTAATGTTTTGCTCAGCGCTTTTAAGAGGTATTTCACTGGATTGGGCTTTTAATTTTATTTCGGACATTGGACCATGATTCAGAGAATAAAGGATGGGTTGTTCATGGGGATGGTCGCTTTCATTGTGGGGGGTTCATTCTTAGGTTGCCGTCAAGGAGGGGACATCTCAACGGTGGAAGAGGTGCGAAATCAGGATACGTTGATTGTTCTTTGCTCTCGACTTTATGAAAGCAGAACGTATGAGCATTACTTGGGGCGATGGGCTTCGGATTCACTGGTTTTGCAATTGGTGGACGCAGGAGAACTGGATGAGGGAGGGTGGCTTAAAGCACTGGAGACATCGAACGGGGTGCTCCTTACTGGCGGAGCTGATTTGGATCCGGGACTTTACGGCCAAGCCGGTGACACCATTTTGTGCGGAGACATTCAACCGATTCGAGACTCCATTGAGAATCGGCTTTTGAATTGGGTCAATGAAACCGGTGTACCCTGTCTTGGTATATGCCGAGGGTTGCAACACATGAACGTGCATGCAGGCGGTACTTTGGATCCCCATTTGCCTCGACTTCACGGAGATATGCACCGTGCTGGACTGCAAGGAAGTTCACGAGATACCGTTCATTCAGTGCGAGTTGTTGCCATTCCTCACGGCATCGATGTTGAAGTCGGCAACGAAAGTGTCACGATTTCACACCACCACCAGGGCATTGATGTGTTGGGGCAATCATTGAAGGTTTGGGCGATAGCCCCCGATGGATTGGCAGAGGGCATAGTGCATTCGGACACGGCTCATTTTCCATTCTACGTGGGCGTTCAGTGGCACCCAGAGCGATCGGATCAAGACCAATATCTAGTCGAACCGGTCGGGGCGGGATTCGTCAACGCCATGTTGGATACTCAAGAATAAAGAGAAACGTCGCTTATCGCTCAGGAGTATAAGCCTCTGCTCGATTTCGGGCATTGGCCCGGACATTGAGCCAAAACAAATTGATGTCGCCTACGTGCCAATTGTCGCGGTGTAGAAATCGGGAAAACGGGACATCGGGCGGCATGATTTGTAAAACACCGCGCTCCGATCGTGCTTGAATTTTACCTGCATGAGCAAATTTCATGTTGGACAATACCACTCCCTGATGCTCTTCTAAGGTGTTCATCTCACCGTTTAGTTTCCAAGTCACAGGATGGGTGCAAATTGGCAACTCATCCCGGTAGCCCAACCATTTGGGGAAGTAACCTTCTCCGTATGACATCCAGGAACATAGGCAGCCCACTTCGCCGGGTTTTTCGCAGGCTTTGAGTTGTTGGAACTCACTGGGATACCAATCAAATCCAGGTCCGTAGGCAGCCACAAGTTGAGAGGAAAGGGATTTCCCGTCAAAGAATTCTTGGAGCAGCCAGCGTATGTGAAAGCTCCCTTGGCTGTGGCCTGCTAGAATGATTCCACGTCCATCGTTCCAATGCTCCATGTAATGTAAAAAGGCGCTGCGCACGTCGGAATAGGCCACTTGAAGTGCTGCAAGACTCAGGCTGTCCTGCCATGTAAACACACCGATATGCGCTTGGCGATAACGCGGAGCATACAGTTTGCCGCCGACGTTAAAAGCGGATGCTTGCAAGAGCATGGTGTATCGGTCCGCTTCTTCATTCAGTTTGATGTCTTCAATCGCAGCATTGTAAACTGCTCCATTGAAGTACTGGGTGGGGTGCACAAAAAACACATCGACTTCAAGCGAGTCGTATGGAGGTGAATCCGGGAGTTTTTTCGGGATTTCATCAGAGGGGTCCAGTCTCCATGGCAGAGAGGCCCATTGCATTTCATTTGAAAATTGAGGTTCTTCAGAGAGCGTGAAAGCCAATTCACTTTGGTCTTGAAGAGAAACACATCCCGATAAAGAAGTTGCTGCAACAATGACGACAACTGCAATGCGGGGCCAGAGGTGGAGCAAAGACATGGTGCAAGTTACTGTGCCCTAAGGACTCCAACGACCGTCTTACGACAGATCTGTTAAAATTGATTCGAAATGTATTCCAACAGATATATCTTGCTAACCATTCTTATCTGCTATGAAGAAAAATCACACGACCTCGTTCAGTTGGGCTCTTTTGGGTCTGCTCCTAATCCAAGGCTTTCTATCCACTCAGTTGTCAGCTCAAATTGACCACATTTCAGTGATGGACCCTCTGGAAATTCGGCTCGATCGATTGGAAAAAGATCCATCGGAAACCCAACAGAGAATCTTGCGTGAAGCTTCCGGTTGGAATCAATGGACAGAAGCCCACCCGAAGTGGCGGGCCATCATGTCTGAAGCTACCGGGCTGCCGCATCGGGCTTTTGGTCCTGCAGTGCCATTCTCCGGGAACAGTCTTGCAGAAAAGGCTCAAAATTGGTTTGATTCAAGTATGGATTCTTTTGGGATTGCATCACAAGGGATAGCGTGGGATATGCACACGGGAACTGGACGGCATGATTGGGTTTTTGCAGAGCAAACGTTCAATGGTATTCCGGTTGAAGGAGGACGTTTGATCACCAAGTGGTTGAATGGAGAGTTGGTCCTTTGGGGTGCTGATTGGTACCGTGATATTGCAATGCCGGAAGGTGAAATGTTGTCTGAATTGGCTCAGCAAGAAGCGGCTACCCAAGGCATTAATTTCGATGAATGGGGAGTGGTTGAATCGGGAGACTTACGCTTGGTTCCCACTGCAGACAACCAAGGAGGCTTGGAATGGCGATTGATCCGCAATTGGATGGTTCCTGGACGAGATGGAGCAATCCCTCGACGCTACCAAACATGGGTGGATGTGCATTCAGGAGAGGTTGTGATGCGTGTCAACGAAGTGAAGCATATTGACGGAAAGTGGAGCATGCCTGCAACTGAAAATAAGCCTGAACGGGTGGTGCGTCGCATGGGGATTGATCGTCCTTCCATGCTCGTCATCAGTGGAATCATGCAGTCGGAGATTCATGATATGTATCCGTTTCAGCTCCCGATAGAGGGAGCGATGCCACATCTCGCACTGTCATTCGGAGCATCAACGGTCTACACCGATGCAGACGGTGGATTTATTTCGACGGCAACAGGGCCACAAGAAATTGATGTGAATTTGGAGGGTGCGTGGAGCTCTGTATACACGGCGGGTGTGATGCCATCGACTTCAGTCAATTTTGCTGATGGGTACAATACGATTGGCCTCAACAACTTGGGCAACCTCAAGGAGCGTTCGGCCTACCGTTCCGTTTCGAGGATCCACGATCACATGAAGGAGTATCTTCCTGGATTTGATGGATTGGACTTTCCTTTGACGACCAATATCGATGTGGAAGGAGAGTGCAATGCCTTTTATGACGGCGTGAGTATCAATTTTTACGATCTCGCGGGCGGCTGCAATGCGACGTCTTTGATAGCGGATGTGGTGTGGCATGAATACGGACATGGCATCAACGGTTATTTCTACAATTCGCTGGGAGCCAACTTCAACAACGGCGCTATGAATGAAGGCTACGCTGATTTGTGGGCGATGTCGCTAGGAGACATTGCTGAAATTGGGAAGGGTTTTTATACCGATAACGAAGATGGCATTCGACAATATGACCAGGAACCCAAAGTGTATCCAGAGGATTTGGTAGGAGAAGTCCATGCTGATGGAGAGATCATTTGCGGCGCATGGTACGATACGCATTTACTTCTTGGAGGAGATTGGGATGCCACGATGGCGCTATTTGTAGATGCGTATCCCGGGCTACAAGCCACTGCTCAAAATGGAAATGAAGGACAGGCTTTTACGGATGTGTTGATTGATGTGCTGCAAGCAGACGATGACGACGGTGATTTGTCCAATGGAACTCCCAACGGCATCACGATCATCGAAGGCTTTGATATTCATGGAATCACGGTCTTTAGTTATGCTGAAATCGAGCATGACCCGATGGAGTTTGCTGCGGCCGATGAGGCACTCATTATCGAAGGAGAAGCGGACATCCTCTTTCCGTACAGCTTGTATTTCAATGCCGTGAAGTTGTGGTACCAAACCGCAACGAATGGGGATTGGGTCGAGATGGAAATGACCAATCCAGCTGGTGATAGCATGTTTGAAGCGGAACTCCCTGCCCAGCCAAACGGTTCTGTAATTGCTTACTACATGGGCATTGTGGATGATTTTGGCGGATTATCGGCCGTCACACCTGTCGCTGCTTCAAACAATCCCCATCCCAATTTACCCCACTACCTTTTGGTGGGAGTCGATCCGGTTTTGGTCAATGACTCAGATGATTATTCCGATTTTGGTAGTTGGACAACGGGCATTCCTGGAGAGGACTCGGCGACAACGGGTATTTGGGAGGAATCAATTCCTGTAGGCTCCTATGCCGAGATGAATGACGCCAGTACGATTGTGGCGCCAACCATGGATCACACCATAGGCTTTGCAGGATATGCCTTTTTGACGGGTTTAAACCCGGGGGTCAATGATGGCATCGGAGCCAATGATGTGGATGCGGGACACACGACATTGCTGTCGCCCGTGATTGATTTGACGGCGTATGAAGAGCCCATTATGTCTTACTGGAGGTGGTATGCAAACGCGCCGGCGTCAGGGGCAAATCCGGCAACGGATTGGTGGCAAGTGGAATTATCGAGTGATGCTGGAGCAACGTGGCAATATCTCGAGAACACACTTCAGCAGGATATTTCTTGGCGACGCATGGCCTTTCGTGTGGCCGAT
This sequence comes from uncultured Flavobacteriales bacterium, assembly GCA_905478325.1. Lineage (GTDB taxonomy): Bacteria > Bacteroidota > Bacteroidia > Flavobacteriales_D > Sanyastnellaceae > UA16. Next base: position 52,744 of record CAJQIB010000017.1, read on the forward strand.
GTCATTGATGTGACATCCCAATTTCAAATGCGCTTCATTGCGTCAGACAGTACCACAATAGGGGAGTACCTGGACGGAGGATCACTCATTGAAGCGGCGCTTGATGACATCATTCTCTACGATCGAGCAAACCCTGATGGTGTTGCGGAAGTTGAAGAAGATATCGTTTCGGGATATCCAAACCCAGCGGCGAATGCGGTTCAATCCAATGGTTGGATGGCTGGATCAACCCTTGACTTGTATGACGTGGCAACGGGGCGACTGGTTGCAACCCAGCGGGTTGGAGGAAGTGGTCAGGCCACGTGGAATGTGGCTTCCATTGCGTCCGGAACGTATGTGCTTTCCGGAGTGAATGCGATAGGACGTCCATCGAACTGGACGTTTGAGGTCAAGCGTTGATTTAGATTTCTTCCAAGTCGCTGGAAGGCAACCAGCCGACATTACCATTGGCGAGAGCGATCTCCCATTGTGCTTCGACGCGTTGAAGGATTCGGACTTTCGTCCCTTCGTGCAAAACAAAGAGGGTGCTAGCTGCTGCACTGGGTTCGCTCAGTACATTGGCTTGATCCACCATGACAATGGCTTCTTTGCTGCCGTTGATCCGTTTCGACGCTCCATAGGTCATGCTCATGCAAACGACTCCGATGGACAATGCGGTCGTCCCAATGGTGCCCAGAATACGTCGATTTCCGATGGCATTTTGCCACATGCGCAATCCAAAAGCGACGAATCCGAGCGTCCAAAAACCAATCATCAAACGGAACCACATCGGATAGCGCCCCGGGGAAAGAATACGCTCCCAAAGGTCCTCGATACCTGCAGTCGGAAGCGCTTCAATGCGGTCAATGACCCGGGCATTGGCGAGAATGAGATTGCTCTCTAAATCGGAATTGGAGGGGTTGATTCGCTTGGCTCGTTCATAATGGAGGATTGAATGGCCAAGGTTCCCTTGCTTGAAAAAGGCATTGCCAAGATTGAACTCGGACTCGAAATGCAAATGCCCTTCGACAATGCTCTCATAACCTGCTTGGGCCTCTTCATAGCGTGCTTCGGAATACGCACTGTTCGCAGCCTCAAAAGCCGATTTCAGGGCTGCAGGCTCTTGTGTCCAAAGTGAAGCGCTACTTACCAAAATGAGCAGAGCGGAGAGGAATGGCTTCATGCGTTCCATGTTTTTTCAGTTTGGTCAACAAGTCGAGAGGCGATCTCTAGCATCTCAGTTGGGGGAGGAACGCTACCTGGCGCAAAACGAGCCATGTCAATCCGTTCCAACACGTCCATCCATTCAGCGGCGCAGGAAGAGGCGTGTTTTTCCAAAGCAGCTTGCAAGCTATCTCGTTGGTTTTGACTGGCATTCCAACCGAGCTTGGCAAGCAAATACGCTTCCATTCCTTTGCCAAGGGCTGGATAAAACGCTGCGGTATCTTGAATTAAATTTTTTGCCGTCCGCAATTCGCTGCGAACCTTAGAGCGCGCTTGCTTTTTGCGGTATCCCAGTGAATCACGTTGAATCAGCTCTCGTCTTCGTTTAAAAAACCAGGCGAGTCCAAAGAAAAAAGGCCCTAGCGAGAGAAGCCCGATCGCCCATGCGTTTCTTCCGTTCCAATGCGCTTTTTGAAGGCACTTTCCGTTCCAGTTTGTTTGAATGTAGCGGATGTCTTGATTCAAGACTTGAACGTCTGTTTTGGAGTTGTAACTCATTCCAGACTCAGGAACAGATTCATTGCGTTCAATGGTGATGGTTGGGCCAACGTGACGAATGGTTTGGTAGTCGCGCTTCAAGTAATTGAACCATGACCCTTCGATGGTGGGGATTTGATAGGTTCCAGGGCTCCTTGGAATAACGACGTATCGGAACACCCTGCTGCCGCTTTCTCCTTGCTCTGAGATCTTGATGCGATCCTTCACCTCGGGGTCGAACACTTCAAATTCAGAGGGCCAATTCAAGTTGGGCTCTTGAATGAACTTGAGGTTGCCTTCACCGCTGTAAATGATTTCGACGGTAACCGCTTCATTGGCCATCGATTCTTTCGTGGAAATCTTCGATTGAACCTTCAGACGTTTGAATGTCCCGAGGTTGTCGGTGGGCAAAGGCTCTGGCAACGGTCTCACACGGATGGAAACAGGATCGGATTTGGCCGATACATTTTTGCCGTCAAAAAAGGACGTTCGCATGTATCCTGTGAGCTCGAATCCGGTCAAACTGATGGTCCCTGTTTGTTGCGGAAACAGTACGACGGTCCGAACATTGGCAACATTGTAACGGCGTCCTCCTATAACCTGTGGCTCCCAACTCGGATCAGCTTGTCCAACGACTTCTTTCCAGAAACCAGGCATTTCAGGAACGACGTATTCACGGACATCCAGGTTGCTCGCACGGTTGTAAATTTTGAAGGTGGCAACGATGGGCTCTCCGATGAAAACGTCATCGTCAGAGACTTCGATAACACAGGCCAAATCACCCAAGGCGTTGCTGCGTTTTATTTCTTCGGGATTGACATTGCTCGAAATAACCCGGAGCTGAATCGGTTTGCTTGTCAATATGCCTGAAGGTCCAGTAATCCTGAGCGCTGGGATCGTGATGTCTTTTTGCACCACCACTTCGTAGGTGAAGGTGTAGGAGGTTTCGGAACTGCTTTTTCCGTTAACCCACGAGTTGCTTTGTGAGGTTGAAGGTCCTGAGCGCAATTTGAGACCGCTAATTTTCGGGGCTTCGACATTTTTCCGAAAGTTCTTCAACGTAAACTTCAACTGAACATTTTGGCCATACCGGACAGGGTTTCGATTGACACTCGCTGTAAACGACTCCTGCCCAAGTGCCTGGAAGGACACCACGGCGATGAACAACGTCAACAACAAAAGACTGCGAGGCGCTATGTGACGTAGTGAAACCATTACCAGTCTTTTTCGATTTTCGATTTCTTTCCTTGACCCTTCTCTCTTCGCAATTTCGCTTGAATTTCGCCTTCTTGCCGTTCAAGACTTTCCAAGATGCGTTCCATGTCCTCTTGTGAAATCTGACCCTCTACCTGCTGAGGTTGCTGCTCTTGGTCCTGTTCTTGGTCCTGTTCTTGGTCCTGTTCTTGGTCCTGTTCTTGGTCCTGTTCTTGGTCCTGTTCTTGGTCCTGTTCTTGGTCCTGTTCTTGGTCCTGTTCTTGGTCCTGCTCCTGGTCCTGCTCCTGCTCTTGGTCCTGCTCTTGGTCCTGCTC
>CAJQIB010000018.1 GCA_905478325.1 uncultured Flavobacteriales bacterium
TCCTGCTCTTGGTCCTGTTCTTGGTCCTGTTCTTGGTCCTGTTCTTGGTCCTGTTCTTGGTCCTGCTCCTGGTCCTGCTCGTTTTTCATGCGCATGGCATACGACAGGTTGTAACGAGCGGCGTCATGGCGTGGATTTGCTCGTAGAGCCGATTTGTACGCTTCGATGGCTCCGTCCAAATCATCTTCCATGAGCAACGAATTCCCCGTATTGTGCCAGGCATCTGCTTCCAATGAGGGGTCGCTTGTTTCTTGAGCAGCTCGTTGAAAAGCCTTGCGGGCCTCCAGTGGCTCTCCTTCCTGTTCCATGATACTACGTCCTCGATTGTAGGCCGCAAGCGGCTGCAATTCAGAATGAGTCTCACCCAATGCGAAAAGGCTATCGGCGTTCATCTCGCCCGAACGATAGGCCTCAATGCCATCGATAATGAATTTTTTTGCTTCGAAATCGGTTTGCGCCTGAGCACAAGGGACAGTCGCAGCAAGTGCAACGCATAGTGCGAAGAGATAGGTATGGGGCATCCGATTCATGATTCATAGGTTTTGACCAGAGAACGGCTTCTTCCTAGTGGTAAACCGACGATGCTTTCGACCAATAGGAGCAAGAGAACGGCAGCAAGGAAATACTGGAATAAATGGGTGTAGTCGGTGTATGAAAGTGTAGCAACCTCCTGCTGGTCCATGGCACGCATGGCATCAAAAATAGGGTTGAGGTTGACCAGTCCTTGGCCAGCAAGAATGAAGGTTCCATTGCCTGTTTCCGCAATTTGAATCAACGTGGCCTCGTCCAGTGCTGTGACGATGGGTTGGCCCTCTTGGTCTACTTTGAATCCGTTTGAGCGACCGTATCGATCATACAAGGGGATGGGGCCTCCGTTGACTGTTCCCATTCCGATGGTATGAATTTCAATGGAGGCACCTGCGATTTGTTTTGCAATGTCCACGGCGTCGTCTTCGTGATTCTCACCGTCGGTCAAAACAACAATCATTTTTGATGCCAAAGACGCGGTGTCAAATCCCTCTTGGCACACTTCCATAGCCCGACCTACCGCCGTTCCTTGAACAGGAACCAATCCGGTACTGACCTGGTTTAAGAATAATTTAATGGCACCATAATCAGTCGTGATAGGACATTGTACATACGCATCGCCAGCAAAAACAACGAGTCCAACCCGGTCGCCGTCCAACTGTCCTACCAGACGTTCGATGGTCCGCTTTCCCAAATCGAGTCGGCTCATTCCAAGATCTTCGGCCTCCATGCTATTGGATACATCAAGAGCGAGCATGATGTCCACACCCTCACTTTTCACTTCGCGCAAGCGCGCTCCCACTTTCAAGTCCATGATGCCGAAAACAGCACAGACCAAAGCCAGCCGCCACAAAGCAAATTTCCACCCCAGAAGACGTGGTCTCCAAGCGGGCAACGTATTCGGCCAAAGGTGTTCGTCAGCGAGTCTTTTCGCCCAGCGACTCTTGAGGTTGTATGACCAAATAAACAAGACTACTGAAGTGGGAATTGCAAGCAAAAGGGGAGCCCAATTCAATTGACCCCATTGAACATTGGGGGCGATTTGTTGAACTCCATACCACACCATGCCCACCACAATCCAGAAGACCACCTCGGTCAATACCAAAGCGACACCGGTCGGGAAGACTCGGAATCCGGTGAATTTTTTATCTCCAGTTCTGCTCATAGGATTGAACGGATGAAGAGGTGACTCAACAAGAATTCGATGAACAACGCCAGCAGTCCTGCCAATGCGAACGGGAAAAACTCTTCTGTTCGTTGATTGTAACGCAACACATTGAAGCGGGTTTTCTCCAAGGCGTCAATTTCTTCATAAATGGACTCGAGTTTGGATTGGTTTGTCGCTCTGAAATACTTTCCGCCAGTCGAAGAGGCAATGGTTTTAAGCGTCTCCTCATCAATTTTAACTTCTATCCAATCATACTGGTATTGGTTGCCCACTTTTCGCACGGGACTCCGAGCTTTTCCAATGGTGCCAACTCCGACCGTGTAGACACGGATATCATTCAGTTGAGCCAATTGAGCGGCGTCCATTGGTTCGATTTGACCGGCATTGTTGACACCATCAGTCAGCAAAATAATGACCTTGCTTTTAGCTTCTGAATCACGCAGTCTATTCACGGCAGTAGCCAATCCCATTCCAATGGCTGTTCCCCCTTCAAGTAGCCCCGTTTCCAAAGATTCAATGCCATTCATAACCACGCGCTGGTCTGTGGTCAACGGAATTTGAGTAAAGGCTTCGCCTTCATACGCCACCACACCAATGCGGTCATTGGGCCGTTCTTCCACAAATTGTGAGGCGACCTTTTTGGATGCTTCCAATCGGTTGGGATCGAAGTCTTTACTGAGCATAGACGCGGATAAATCCATGCTGAGTACGATGTCAATTCCCTCTCGAGTTAAGTCCTCTACAGAGGAGGACGATTGCGGTCTGGCCGAAGCGATGACGAGCAATCCAATGGCCAGCGTGCGCAGAGCAAAAGGGATTTCAGGGGTGAGTTGATGAATTTTCTGTCTCCAACTTGGTTGGCTTCCCGAAGACTGCCAGCTATGCTGCAATCCGGTTTGGACGGTTTGCCTGGTGCTCCAAATCCGAAGTAGAAGGTGGACACCAATGAGGAGTCCTGCCCAGAGCCAATGGGGCGATTCCCACTCGAAATGTTGGTGCGCATAGCGGGCTGCAAGACCTACAATCAATGCGGAAATGGCATGTGGAATTGAGATCCAAAGTGCTCTGTTCATGATGCAGAATTGGATTCGGATGCTTCTATGTTGGGAAGCGTTTGTTCCACGAAACGAATGGCTCTTTTGACTACGCGGATGTGGTCATCTGTTGTCGGATTCCATTTGGCGAATTTCACCAAATCCGTTAATTCCAAGATATTCAACAGCGTTTCAGCATCTTCAGAAAGTAGGGGGAGGTTGGGGATTCCCCGCTTTATTTCCTCGGTAGAGCGCTCCAAGGCTCGGAATTCGAACCGGCCTTCTAAATACCGTCTCAATACTTCGCTGGTGTTTGAATGGTGTTTTTTGACGTCGCCGTTCTCCCAAATCGCATCGGATTCAATGCGCTCTAGATCTCTGAGAGCCGTGAGGTGTGCAGGTTCGGTGGGTTTGATTACTGTAGGGACCATTTTTTCTTCCGAAAGCTCGCGCGCACGCCACTTTCGAATGATCCATACCCAAAGGCCAATCACACAGAGTGCCACGAATATCCAGGGCAGCCACTTCGCAAAGCGCTCGGAAAGGCTCCATTCGGTCGTGCGAATGTCAGCGGCTCCTGCAATTTTTCCGTCCTCACCACGAGGCGCCAACAGAACGTTCAATTCCAAAGAATTCGAGAAAATGGTATCGGCTCCATACAGGATTCCCACGGGGGGAATGGCGATAAACCCACTGTCCCAGCACGTCACCATATACATGCGGCGAATGGCGAATGCAACCGATCCGTTTTCCAAGTCGACGACCAATGTGTCCGTTTCGAAAGGGCCGAGCAGTTCAAGTCCGCCGGGTATGGAGTCGTTCCAATCGGGCCATGAGAAGTCAGCTTGATTTTGTTCAATGTCGCGCATCGCCGCAATGGTCAGGCGAGTCTGGTCACCAATGGCGATGGTCGTGGTGTCCAATGCCATCATGACGGACTGCCCGTGCGTTTGTCCAATCATGGAAATCAGACCCAATGCAAGGGCCACAGTGTGGAGTAGGGAGCGAAGTTTATCCACGACGATCAAACAATTGCATCAGCGGTTGCACATAGGGCTTGTTGGTCATGAGGACCGCTTGGTCGACACCGGAACGAACAAACATGGAATTCAAATGCGCTTCGCGTTCCATTTCGGATACCACGTGTTTCTTCCTTGCGCGCTTACTGCTTGTTTGCATCCAGCGGATTTCAGACGTTTCGGGATCTTGCAACGGCAGCCATCCCACATTGGGAAGCGTTTTGTCAATGGGGTCTGTAACACGCAGGGCGACCATGTCGTGTCGACGTCCGGCGTGTTTCAACGATTGTTCGAAGTCGTCATCTCTAAAATCTGAAATCAAAAATGAGATGGTCCTCTTTTTCATTGCAGAAAGAAAATGACCCAACGCTGAAGCGATGTCCGTTCCCTTTCCATCTGGCTCGATCTCAATGATCTCACGGATAATACGCAGCACATGTGAACGTCCTTTTTTAGGAGGGATAAATCGCTCAATCCGATCGCTAAACAAGATGGCTCCCACCTTATCGTTGTTGCCCATGGCACTAAATGCAATGACAGCACTGAGTTCTGCAATCAATTCGCGTTTCGTGCGCTCGCGTGTACCAGACGCATTGGAGGCGCTGACATCGATGAGTAAGAAAACGGTTAATTCACGTTCTTCCTCGAAAACCTTCACGTATGGGTGGCCCATTCGGGCTGTCACATTCCAGTCAATGGTCCGGATTTCATCTCCGTGCTGGTATTCGCGGTTTTCGCTGAATGCCATGCCCCTTCCCTTGAAGGCGCTGTGATACTCACCGGAAAAAATCCGATCGCTCAATCCGCGCGTTTTCAATTCCACGCGACGAACCCGTTGAATCAACTCCGTCGTATCCATGTTGGTTGGTTCATCAAGTTCCTCAAGGAACCTGGATGTGGTCCATTATTTCGGTGATAATTTGCTCCTGACTGATGTTTTCCGCTTCTGCTTCAAACGTCAAGCCGATGCGGTGCCGCATCACATCCATGGCAACCGCACGAACATCTTCAGGCGTTACGTAGCCCCTGTGATTCAAAAATGCATGGGCTTTGGAAGCGATGCCCAAGCCAATGCTTGCGCGCGGACTCGCACCGAAGCTAATGAGTTGTTTCAGATGACCCAATCCGTGGTTTTCGGGTTGACGCGTCGCGAACACCAATTCGATGATGTAGCGCTCGACTTTTTCATCCATGTAAATTTCACGGACCAATTCGCGCGCTTTGATCACATCTGCTTTGGAAACTACGGCACTAGGTTTGCGCATGCCATCTGCTCTCAGGTTGGCGCGAACAATTTGTTGCTCTTCGTCCTTGGTGGGATAGCCAATAACAACTTTCAATAAAAACCGATCCACTTGAGCTTCAGGAAGCGGGTAGGTGCCTTCCTGTTCTACGGGGTTTTGGGTTGCCAAAACCAAGAAAGGAGAGGGTAAATCAAAGGTTTCTGGACCAATGGTTACTTGACGTTCTTGCATGGCCTCAAGCAATGCGCTCTGAACCTTAGCTGGAGCTCGGTTGATTTCATCGGCCAAAACAAAATTTGAGAAAACGGGTCCTTTTTTGACCTTGAAGCTTTCCTCCTTTTGATTGTAGATCATGGTCCCAATCAAATCCGCTGGAAGCAAGTCAGGCGTGAATTGAATGCGGCTAAAATCTGCTTGAATGGCATCCGACAAGCTTTTAATAGCGAGGGTTTTTGCCAATCCAGGAACGCCTTCTAATAGGACATGCCCATTTCCAAATAGACCAATAAGGAGCTTGTCCACCATGTCGCGTTGACCGATGATGGTCTTGCTCATTTCCATGCGCAGGAGATCGATGAACTGACTGGCTTTGCCAATGCGCTCATTCAACGCGCGAATATCAGGGGCTCCTGAATCGACGGGTTGCGGTGCATTTGCTTCAGATGCAACTGAAGTCTCCAATGCAGGTTGGACTGTTCCTGCAATCTTGGAATCTTTATAATCGTTTTGTTCCATGCGTCTAGCGACTCAAAGTCATTTGGGTTGAAAGCCTTGCGAATATACCTTTCGGTTGTCAATCTGCTTCTGCTGACTTGGTCAAATCATGTTAAACATCTGGAACGAATTTGCTCATGCCTTCTTCACTTAACACACAAACCTCTCTGCCATTTACTTCGATCATCGATGCTGTTAGGGAATTTCATGATCGATTCGGAATAGCAAATGCACCGTCCTTGAATGGGGCGCTTCCTGCTGATGTGGTTCGTTTACGTCACCGCTTGATGGCTGAAGAAACGGACGAATACTTGGAAGCAGCGCTGAATCATGATGCCATTGAAGTGGCTGATGCTTTGGGTGATCAACTGTACATATTATGTGGTACGATTTTAAGTCACGGGATGCAGCATGTGATTGAGGAAGTGTTTCAAGAAATACAGGCTTCAAACATGTCCAAATTGGGTGCTGATGGCAATCCCATTTACCGGGAAGATGGAAAGGTCATGAAAGGGCCGGGATATTTTCGACCGGACATCGCTGGGGTGCTGGAGACTGCTCAAGCCTCAACCTCTTCTAAATGAAGGCTTTTTTCACGTGGGCCGTCGACAAGGCAAGGGGAGGTCGCCCTTTTTGGCTCAATGTGTTTTTTAAAAAAGCACTTCCTTTCAATGGTCCCCATGGAATTCGAATAGTCGAGATGGGCAACTCGTTGGTGAGGGTTTCATTGCCCGATCGCCGGCGCAACAAGAATCATCTCAATGGAATGCATGCCTGCGCGATGGCGACCGCTTGTGAGTTTACTTCGGGACTTGCAGTACTTGAGCGCTTCAATATGGAGGATTATCGGTTGATCATGCACCGCTTGGAAATGGACTACCACCGCAGGCCATCTCGGGGTGCCTGTGAATCCCGTGCAGCAATACCTCAGGCGTTAGAGCAGGAGATCCGCGATGAATTGGCATCTTCAAAGGACCGCGCAAGTCGGTTTTCTATGGTTTCGGAACTTTTTGACTCAGAGGGGCAGCGTGCAGCGACGGCCACTGTTCATTGGCATGTGAAGCCCTGGGACGCCGTGAAGTTTGGTCGCACATCGTGATGCCGTCGATTGTCCTGTGGATTATTTGATTGGGTGGGGGTGCGCCGCTTTGCGCTGCGTATCTTTGTGAATCCAATTGAACAAAGGCATGATCAACATTACCCTTCCCGACGGTTCTACCCGGAAAGTTGAATCTGGCACCACTGCGCACGATATCGCATTGGAGATCAGCGAAGGCTTAGCGCGCAACGTATTGGCAGCAGAAGTCAATGGCGAAGTGTGGGACCCCCAACGTGAAATTCACTCAGATGCTTCGTTGAAGCTGCTGACATGGAATGACGATGCGGGCAAAAACACCATGTGGCACAGCTCTGCGCATTTGCTGGCGGAGGCGCTGGAAGCGCTTTACCCCGGAGTGAAGTTTTGGGTGGGCCCACCAATTGAGCATGGGTTTTACTATGATGTTGATTTTGGTGATCAAACGTTTACCGACAAGGATTTCGCAGCTGTCGAGCAGAAGATGCTGGAATTGGCCAAGGCGAAAAACCCTTTTATTCGAAAGGAAATCTCAAAGGCAGATGCCATCGCCCTTTTCGAAGCGAAAGGAGATGAGTACAAACTTGATTTGTTGGAAGGGCTCGAGGATGGTACCATTACATTGTATACCCAAGGGAACTTCACGGACCTATGCCGTGGACCACACATGCCGCATACGGGATTTGTGAAGGCCGCGAAGGTGATGTCCATTGCGGGTGCTTATTGGAAAGGCGACGAGTCGAACAAGCAACTCACGCGTGTTTACGGAATCACGTTTCCGAAAAAACAGGAATTGACGGCCTACCTCGAGTTGTTGGAACAAGCGCGTGCGCGAGATCATCGCAAACTGGGCAAGGAAATGGACTTGTTTGCTTTCTCTGATAAAGTCGGGCAGGGTCTTCCGTTGTGGTTGCCGAAAGGAGCTGAGTTGCGTTCTCGACTCGAAGATTTTTTGAAGGAGGCACAACGAAAGGCTGGTTACCAGGGAGTCATCACGCCGCACATTGGAAACAAAGAACTGTACATCACGAGTGGACACTACGCGAAGTATGGTGCGGATAGCTTTCAGCCGATTCAGACACCTTCGGAAGGAGAAGAGTATTTGCTCAAGCCTATGAATTGCCCTCACCACTGTGAGGTGTACAAATCACGTCCGCGCAGTTACCGGGATTTACCTGTTCGATTTGCTGAGTTTGGTACGGTCTATCGCTACGAACAATCGGGTGAACTGCATGGATTGACCCGTGTTCGGGGATTCACTCAAGATGATGCCCACATTTTCTGTACGGCGGATCAGGTCAAAGAGGAAGTCAGCAACGTCATCGATTTGGTACTCTACATCTTCAAGATTTTGGATTTTGAAGACTTCGTAGTCCAGGTGAGTTTGCGCGATCCTGAGAACCCTGAGAAATACATCGGTAGCGATGAAAATTGGGAGAAGGCAGAGCGCGCCATCCAAGAAGTGGCGGAAGAAAAGAGCCTAAAGACCATTGTTGAATTGGGTGAAGCGGCATTCTATGGTCCCAAATTGGACTTTATGGTACGCGACGCCATCGGTCGGAAATGGCAATTGGGTACTGTGCAGATTGACTACAATTTGCCTGAACGATTTGAATTGGAATATGTCGGTGCTGACAACAGCAAGCACCGTCCCGTGATGATCCACCGTGCTCCCTTTGGATCGATGGAACGTTTTGTGGCCATATTGATTGAACATTGCGCTGGAAAATTCCCGCTTTGGCTGACACCGGAACAGGTGAAAATCCTGCCGATTTCAGACCGATTCAACGAATATGCAGAAGGGGTTTCAAAAGTCCTTGAAAATCACGATATTCGCGCCCTCGTAGATGACAGGTCTGAGAAGGTTGGGAAGAAGATCCGCGATGCGGAACTTGAAAAGATTCCTTACATGCTCATAGTTGGTGAAAGCGAGGCCGCTGAAGGAACCGTATCTGTGCGCAAGCAGGGAGAAGGAGATATAGGCGGATTGACTGTTGAAGCTTTTGCAGAACGTATTCGTTCTGAGATTGCAGAGATGCTCAAAAAAGAAGACTGAATACTCATTAAATACCACGCGTTATAGCTATTCGCAGAAAAAAGACCCCGTACAGGGGAAGGGTACGCCAAGAGGAGCTTCACCGGATCAATGACAAGATCACGGTAGCGGAGGTTCGATTGGTAGGTGACAACGTGGAGCCTTGTGTCATGAAGACACAAGATGCCATTAACCTCGCCCTTGAAATGGAATTGGACTTGGTAGAAATTTCTCCCAAGGCTGAGCCACCTGTATGCCGGATCACGGAGTACAAGAAATTCTTGTACGACCAGAAGAAGAAGCAGAAAGAAATCAAAGCGAAGCAGCAAAAAGTGGTTGTTAAGGAAATCCGATTCGGACCGAATACGGATGACCATGACTTCCAGTTTAAGTTGAAGCACGCGCGAAAGTTCTTAGAAGAGGGTTCGAAGTTGAAGGCATATGTCTTCTTTCGCGGAAGGACCATCGTTTTTAAAGAACGCGGTGAGATTTTGTTGTTGAAGTTTGCACAAGAGTTGGAGGATATAGGAGTCGTTGAACAATTGCCGCGATTAGAGGGCAAGAGAATGACAATCATATTCAATCCGAAGAAGAAATAACCAAAAAAATCCGAGGCCATGCCGAAGATGAAAACTAAAGGAAGCGCCAAGAAGCGTTTCAAATTTACTGGGAGTGGGAAGATCAAGCGAAAGCACGCCTTTAAGAGTCACATTTTGACGAAGAAGGGAACGAAGCAGAAGCGGAATTTGACGCACACGACGACCGTTGATAAAGCGGACGTTCGAAGCATCAAGCGCCAACTCTGTGCTTAAGCAGCATTGCCCCGATCTCACTTTTAACCATCTGGTTTTGTTAAACCCGGTATTCGGTATCCAAGCGTAGCCTTTGTGCTAACACCGCTTACCAAAAAACACAAAGAACATGCCACGTTCTAACAATGCAGTAGCGTCGAGGACACGCCGTAAAAAGGTCCTCAAAATGGCGAAAGGGTACTACGGTGCCCGTAAAAACGTCTGGACGGTCGCCAAAAACGCCGTTGAAAAAGGTTTGCTCTACGCCTACTCAGGCCGAAAGCAGCGTAAGCGTCAATTCCGCTCTTTGTGGATCTTACGAATCAATGCTGGAGCTCGTGAGCACGGCATGTCGTATAGCACATTGATGGGATCGCTTTCCAAGAAAGGAATTGAATTGAATCGTAAAGTATTGGCTGATTTGGCCATGAACCACCCGGAGGCCTTCAAGGCTGTGGTGGACCAAGCGAAATAACCACCGCAAGGTGTTTCTATAAAAAAAGCCGTCTCCTTTGGGGACGGCTTTTTTACTTCAACATATTTTGGACTCAGTAGCGTTCAATTCAAAGCGCTAAGAGCTCGTTCTTTTGCTTTCGCAGCCGCAGTGTAATCAGGCTTAAGTCGCAAAGCTTCTGTGTAGTCGTCCAAGGCACGTTGGATCTGCCCCATGCTCTCCAAGGACAATCCTCGGTTGTAAAAAGCTTGGTGATAATACGGCAACCGTTCAATGGCTTCGCCAAACCAGAATGCGGCACTATCATAGGCTTGCAGGTACTCCAAATGAATGAATCCCTGGTTGTACGATGCCGTCGCATTTTGAGAATCCAATTCCAAAATTTTCTGATACAGCTTGAGCGCTTCTTGATAACGACCGGAATCTTGAAGAAAGATGGCCAAATTGTAGTGCGGCTCGACGGCATTTGGTCGCAACTCCATGGCAGATCGGTAGTACTCCTCGGCTAACGGGTCCTGTTGACTTGCTAAGAAAATGCCGAGTGTGATGAAGCCGTCAAAGAAATTAGGATTTACTTCAACCGCTGTTTGATATGAACTTTGGGCCTTTTCAAGGGCTCCTGTAGCTTCATAGATACGTCCCTTCATCCAGTATGCTTCGTGCAGCTGGTCGTCTACTCGGAGTGCACTATTGAGCCAATCAAAAGCATCTTCATATTGATTGAGATGAATGGCAAATTCTGCTCGTCGCATTAAGCAGGCCACATCATCCGGAAATCGTTCAAGGCAGTTTTCGAGCTTGTCCAAACAAGGTTCGAATTGTCGAAGTTGGTACAGCACTTCGGCTTGCATTTCCCAGGCGGGTGCATAATTAGAATCGGCGCGCAATGCGAGATCCCAATCTGCGATGGCGCCAGTGGCGTCCCCGTTTTTGAGTTTGAACTCAGCCCGTGCAGCATAGGCTTTTGGATCCTGTGGGTTATTCAGAATCAAGTCACGGATAGAGTCCGACTCAGACAGCTCGCGCTCTGGATTGAGCGGAGTCGTCTGATCAGAATGCTTACATCCCAGAAATAAAAGGGAACAAGCGAATGCAATCGCCGGTACAATATCCCGACAGGTCTGTGTCATGCCTCAACAGCTTCTTCAACGAGAGCTGGATCAGCAACAGGCCCAGCAATGGCTTGCTTGATGAGTCCTTCAAGTTCCTCCATCAATTCTTGGTTGTCCTCAAGCAAATGACGCACGGCATCTCTTCCCTGTCCTAACTTGGTTTCCCCATAGCTGAACCACGATCCGGCCTTCTTAATGATATTCATCTCGACGCCCAAATCAATGATTTCTCCAGACTTGGAAATGCCCTTTCCATAGAGGATGTCAAACTCAGCTCTTCGGAAGGGTGGAGCCACTTTGTTTTTGACCACCTTGACTTTCGTTCGGTTTCCAAGAACCACATCACCATCCTTAATCTGCGTAGACCGACGGATGTCCAAACGAACGGATGCATAGAATTTCAAAGCATTTCCACCGGATGTTGTTTCCGGGTTTCCGAACATCACTCCAATTTTCTCTCGCAATTGGTTGATGAAGATGCAGGAGCATCCTGTTTTGGAAATGGAACCGGTCAATTTTCTGAGGGCTTTCGACATCAGGCGAGCTTGCAAGCCAACCGATGAATCGCCCATTTCACCCTCAATTTCAGCGCGGGGTGTCAAAGCTGCAACCGAGTCGATGACGATCAAGTCGATGGCGCCAGAGCGAATCAAATTGTCTGCAATTTCAAGAGCTTGTTCCCCGTTGTCCGGTTGCGAAATCAACAGATTCTCTGTGTCAACACCTAAGTTTTCGGCGTAGTACTTATCAAAGGCGTGCTCGGCATCGATGAAGGCACAAATGCCTCCTTGCTTTTGAGCCTGCGCAATGGCGTGAATGGCCAGAGTAGTTTTCCCGGAGCTCTCAGGACCGTAGATTTCGACCACCCGACCGCGCGGGTAGCCTTGAATGCCCAATGCGAGATCCAGGGTCAACGAGCCTGAGGGGATGGATTCGATGGCTTCTACAGGCTCATCGCCTAATTTCATCACGGCTCCTTTGCCGTAGGTTTTGTCCATGCGGTCCAATGTCAATTGAAGCGCCTTGAGTTTTTGTGCGTCTGCAGCCATTTTTTCTTGTTTAGGACGAAGGTATCTACCCTACATCGTAATGAACTTACGGAGTGAATGGTTTTTTGTCAACGAAGAACCTTGTTTTGTTCGCGTCGGAGCCTTCAGAGGCCAAACCCAGCGATAACTTCTGCGGCGTGATCCTTCGTTTTTGGTTTGAGGATAACGGTGACAATGTGTCCTTGCTCGTCGATGAGGAAGGTAGTGCGATGTGTGCCTTCGTATTCCTTTCCCATGAATTTTTTGAGCCCCCACACCCCAAAGGCTTCGTGCAGGCTCAAATCTTCATCACACGCCAAATCAAAAGGAATGCCATACTTGGTCATGAACTTCACGTGTTTCGCCGCTGGGTCAGGGCTCACGCCCAAAACGCGGATACCGGCTTCCGCCAAGGTCCCATGGTGTTCCGTTAAATTGCAAGCCTGCGCAGTACAGCCGGGAGTCATATCGCGAGGATAGAAATACAAGGCCAATTTAGAGCCTGCGTAATCGGATAAACTCCGTGTGCTACCATCTTGGATGGTGGTTTGAAAGGCGGGTGCAGCGGATTGGGCTGCAAGGGGGGAAGCGATTTTGTGCATGAAATAGAAACACTTGGATTAACTGCAAGTTCGGTGCTACTCTCTGCAATTTTATGCCCAATTTGCTAACGCATGTCAGTCGAGTTCAAATATGTCGATGTGGTCCTTCCACTTCCCTTGCCTAAGTTGCTGACTTACAGTTTGGAGGGTGTCTTAAATCCGGTGAAATTCGGGATGCGCGTAGTGGTGCAAGTGGGGACAAAAAAACGTTACACAGCGATCGTTTGGCGCGTTCACAACGATGCTCCGCTGGTTTACGATGCACGTCCCATAGAATCTGTAGTGGATGAATATCCCGTGGTGGTTGAATTGCAACGCTCTTTATGGGATTGGATGTCCTCGCATTACATGTGTTCTCGAGGCGAGGTGATGGCTGCGGCTTTGCCTGCAGGTTTAAAGTTGAGCAGTCAAACCCGTTTGGTTTTGCATCCTGACCGGGACCCTTTGGCCGAGCGGATGTTAACGGATTCAGATGCTGCAGCAGGACTTCTTTTTGAGGCTGTTTTAGCGCAAGGGGGCCTAACAGTTCAGGATGCTGCAAAATTGTTGCAAGTGCAGTCTCCGCAACGAGCGATTAATCGATTGGTGGATGCGGGGTTGGTCCTTACTGAGGAAGAGTTGAAAGAGCGCTATCGCCCGAGGATGGAACGCGTCGTGGAGTTGGCTCCTGATTTTCAAGATGAAGCCACGGTGCAGTCAATGCTTGATATGTTGGAAAAACGGGCGCCCAAGCAGGCTGAAGCACTCATGGGTTATTTGTCGGAAGCACCTATTTGGGGTGCGTTGGTTGCCGAGAAGTCCTTGCTGAAGAGACTTGGTGCTGGAACAGAGATTTTTCGGAAATTGGAGGAGCGCGGTGTTTTTCGGCGTTCCAAGCGTCCTGAATTGGCGACAAGCCCTGTTCTGCCGGGCCAGAATCAGTCGCTCCCCATCCTCAGCCCTGCACAAAAAAAAGCGTATGATGCACTCGTCCAAAGTCGAGACGCAAAACGCTTAGCGCTGCTCCATGGGGTGACAGGGTCCGGCAAGACGGAATTGTACATTCATTTAATTGCGGATGCCCTGGAAGCAGGAGGGCAGGTGCTTTTCTTGGTGCCTGAAATTGCTTTGACCACCCAGCTAATTCAACGGCTTGAGTTGTATTTCGGGGCTTATATGAGTGTGTATCACAGTCGTTTTACGACCCGAGAACGCACGGAAACGTGGCTTGACGTATTGGGAGCTCCATTGCACAAAAAGCGCAACCCGAAGGGAGGCCGTTTGGTGGTCGGACCGCGTTCTGCAATTTTCTTGCCTTTTACCGCATTGAAATTGGTTTTGGTAGATGAGGAGCATGAAGGGAGTTTCAAACAGCAAGATCCTGCTCCGCGCTACCAAGCGCGCGATGTTGCTATGTGGCTGGCTCAAAAGGCAGGTGCATTTGCGGTGCTTGGCTCTGCGACACCTTCGGTGGAGACGCACTGGCTTGCGGAACAAGGAAAGTTGGACCGCGTTGATCTAACAGAACGGTTTGGAGGAGCACAGCTTCCAGAAATCTGGTGTGCTGATCTGAGAAAGGCACATCGTCAGCGCGCGATGTTTGGTCACTTTTCGCGCGAGCTTAAATTGGAAATTGAGGATGTTCTGAAATTGGGTAAACAGGTTATTCTGTTTCAAAATAGACGAGGATATGCTCCGATGTGGCAGTGCGCGACATGCGCATGGATGCCCGGGTGCGAACGCTGCGATGTTCCGCTGACGCACCACAAATGGAAAAATGAACTGCATTGTCACCACTGCGGATACATGGAAAATCCTCCGCCCAAAACATGTGTGTCATGCGGAAAAGCCACAATGGAACCCAAGGGCTTAGGGACAGAGCGGATTGAAGAAGAGTTAAAGGAACATTTCCCTCAAGCACGTGTGGCCCGAATGGATTGGGATACCACACGGAGTAAGCACGGCCATGAACGCTTGGTACGGGCCTTTGCCAATCAAGACTACGATATTCTGGTAGGTACGCAAATGGTGACCAAGGGATTGGATTTTGCACATGTGCGCTTGGTGGGCGTTTTGAATGCTGATCGCATGCTGAGTTTTCCCGATTTCAGGTCGTTTGAACGGTCTTTTCAAATGCTCACGCAAGTAGCGGGACGAGCAGGCCGAACAGGTGAAAGAGGCAAAGTGATTTTGCAGACTTTCAATCCAGAGCACTGGGTCTTAAACAAGGTCATGGAACACGATTACCACGGCTTAGTGAAGCAAGAACTCTTGGAACGGAAGAATTATAAATACCCGCCATTTGACCGCTTGATTCGAATTACCCTGAGGCATTCCGATGCAAATCGTTTGGAGGCTGCGGCGGAGGTGTTGGCTTTGCGGCTGCGTCAGCGATTTGCGGAAAGGACAATCGGGCCAGAAACACCCGTGCTCAGTCGAATCAATGATTTACACCACCGCATCATCTTGTTGAAATTCGAACGTTCCCTCGCTCCAGCGAGTTACAAAACGCTTCTCGGAGAAGATGTCTTTTCCTTTCAGTCAGATGACCGATTTAAGCGAATCCGGATCACAGTTGACGTAGACCCGGTTTGATGGAATGCTGTGTCCCTGAGGGAGAGATGAACGTCCAGATGCAAGGCGTCGTTTGACTCCATCCAATGCGATCGATTCCAACTTGAGTCGGTGCACCTGGAAGAGAAATCTGAAATTCATTCAGTTTTTTCCCGGCCAAGTCAAAGGCTGTGCCATACCACAGACCGGCCTGTTGACAAGCGAGCGTCAACTGTCGACCATCCCATTGCACCGATTCCATGAAGGAAGGGGTTTCAATCAATTCACTGGTGTCTCCGAAGTAATGAAATGAGGGCGTTCCGTTTCCACTATTGGCTACACCAAGGGTGTCTGTTTGTGTCGCATAGCTGATATCCGCAGGATTAGCGAGTCCACTGCCAGCACCTTGAACGGCCACTTCCGAAGTGCTAAAGTCATTGGAGTATTTGGTGATGCGCGCTGGAGACCATGAGCTGACGTAAAAATTTCCATCGGCATCCATGTCGATGCCATCCAAGTTGCCGATCCCCGAACCATTGACGAGGGTTGTGAGTTCCCCAGAATCCAAATCAGCAGCGAGTATAGAAGCGTTGTTGCCCCAATTGACAATGATTGCACGGTTGTTGGCTTCATCGATCACGACGCCATTGGGTGTTGTGCCTGTAGTTGAAACCAGAACTTCCGAGCTCATATTGGCAGGGTCTGCGATGAGCACGCGGTGGATTCGTCCCGTTGAGAAATCACTCACGATCACTTCACCGGACCGGCTGCCCATACCGTTGAGAAAGCTAGCTCCAGAAATGGACAAAGCTCCCAGTGCATCTCCGGATTCTAAATCATAGGCTCGGACGATGTTGTTGCCAATGGCGATGAGCATTCCGTCCACGACCTCCATTCCATGCGTTGCTGTAGCTGTTCCGAAATAGGAGTAGGAGACACCCCCATTGCTTGTTTCGAGTAAGCTCGTCCCATTGGAAATGAACCAGCGGTTCTCGGTCGGGTCATACTCAGCGGCTTCAATGTTGCCTGGCGTTTGAGCAAAACCAACAGTAGCAATGAGAATCAAGAGGGGTGCAAGGGCCGTAATGTGTTTCATGTCAGGAAGATTGATTTCGCGAAGTTAGGGGTCTTTTCAGCCGACTGCTGCGTTGTTCTCTCAGTTGTTCTAACCGGGAGCTTTCAATACAAGCAAAGACGTCAGTTTGTCGGCGCCGAAAGCCGTAGAAAGCGTCTTTTTTTTCGCCCTGTATCTGTCCATTTTAGAATGAAAATGCAATGTGGCATGAACACCAGGGGATGTCAGGCTTACTCAATGCTCAAAATCAACGGCCTCCAAATATGGAGCTGCCGACTCGGATCATGGTAGACCCTTCATCGATGGCGATTCTCCAATCTCCGCTCATGCCCATGGAAAGTGTGTCCCAAGAGGGGTTCGAATCAAGCAATGATTCGTACAAGAGACGGAGTCCTTTAAACTCACGTGCGACTTGTTGGTGGTCAGGGGTGAAGGTGGCCATGCCCATGAGTCCTCGTATTCTTACATGTTCAAGACCAGCCAACGCATTGCCTTCGATGAAGCGCGTCAGGTCGGGAGCTTGCCATCCGAATTTCATATCTTCTTGAGCAATGTGTACTTGCAATAGGGCATCGACTGTTCTCCCGTGGTTCTTGGCCCTCCGATCGATTTCTACCAATAGACGTTCGCTGTCTACAGCGTGAATCAAGTGAACGAACGGCACAATGGCCTTGACTTTATTGGTTTGTAAGTGCCCAATTTGATGCCAACGAATGGATTTTGGAAGTGCCGCTTCTTTTTCTTGCAATTCCTGCACGCGATTCTCACCAAAGTCCAGTTGATCAGCCTCCATGGCGTCTTGAATGGATGCGTTGGGTTTTGTTTTGCTCACTGCAACGAGTGTGACTTCTGGTGGGAGTTCTTCTCGAATGGACACGATGCGGTCCGCGATTGAAGGGTTAGAATCACTCATTGTTCGAAGGAATGAATGAACAGTCCGCTTCGCAATTTGGGCTCAATCCATGTGCTTTTAGGGGGCAATGTGCCTCCGTTATTTGCAATGTCCTTCACTTGATCCATCAAAACAGGATGCAATTCAAAGATGCATCGGTCCGAGTTTTTCTCAACCCGAGCGACCAGTTGACTGGATGCTAAAGTACCTGGTAGGTATTTTAATCGCGGGTCTTTTCGGGCGTCAATGATTTGGAAAAATGGTTTCAAAACAGACTCATTCAGCCAACCCGCATCGATGCCCTGATCAAAAGGTGCGCGCAGCGTCCACTTCCAACTTCCATGCGTGCTGTGCACATGAAGAACCCCGTTTGATTGGGGTGCTTCGAATGGCGCTTGGAGTGGTTCACAGTCGAATTCGTCTTTGAGTTGATTGAATAAAGCGCTCCAGTCGTCCTTGGAGCGTTCGACCTTCACAACTTCACGGTGGTAGCCGCGAATAATCAATTCTGATTCTGGAATGGCAAAGGTTAAAAGACCTTGTTTATGGGCGTCTTCTGGATTGCGTCGACCCAATTCTAAGCTGGACGCGACCCGGTGGTGTCCATCTGCGAGATACAAAGCAGGCAATCCATCGGCAACGGACGATAGTTGCGCAGCCTGCGCAGGTTTTAAGATCCAAACGGTATGCCGGATGCGGTCGGTCGTAGAGAAGTCATAATCAGACCGGCTGGACGTGATCGCAGCGAGGTGCGCTGTCAATTGCGTCGCAGCTAAGTTGTCTTCAGGATACGCGCACAAAATGGGCTCCGCATTGCAGCCAACCTCCTCCAAGTAAGACGCGAAGAGTCTTTCGCGTTTTTTCAATGTTTGTTCATGCCGTTTCAGTTTGCCTTGCTCAACGAAGGCGAGGTCCATCAAGCCTACAATACCAGTGCATGTTCCATGAGGAGATTCCTGCCGATAGATGGCTAAAGTGGAATCGGCGGGGGATTCAAGCCAGCTGTTTGCTTGAAAGGATTGGAACCCTTTCTTGACCCATTGAAAGAAGTCTTTGCTTCCGCGTTTGGCTTGTATTTTCTGTTGCCCATCGGGGTTGATGACGTGCAGAAAACTGTATGGATTGCGCTCGAGTTTATCCCTTAGCTCAGCTTTACTATAGGTCAAATACGACCTCGATGCCACGAGGTGTGCTTTGTCCTTGGATGGAAGGATGATGCGAAAGGAACGCAACCAGCTCAAGCGCTCAAGTTTTCGTTGATTTCCTGAACAATGGAAACGATTTCCATTCCAATGCGTTCTTGTGCTTCAGATGTGGCTGCACCAATGTGCGGAGTCAATGCGATTTTTGGATGGCGCATCAGGTCTTGTCTCGGCTTCGGCTCTCCCACAAAGACATCCAGTCCTGCACTAGCAACCTGTCCTGAATCCAAGGCTTCAATGAGCGCATCCTCATCCATCACGCCCCCACGGGCTGCATTGATGAGAATGACCCCTCGTTTCATTTGACTAAATTCAGCCGCTCCGATGACGGCATCACCGTTGGCCTGTGCGGGAATGTGCAGACTGATCGCATCTGCTTTTGAGAATGCCTCACCCATGGTGACCAATGGGATATCAACCTCAACAGTTGTGTCACCGATGGTCACAGGAAGTCGGTGTGAACCGGTTTTCTGGTCCACTCCAATGACCTTCATGCCGCAGCCCAATGCATAACTCGCAAGAGACTGACCAATGCGGCCAAAACCGATAATCGCAATGGTTTTGCCTCTGAGTTCAGCTCCTTTACCGTAGGCTTTTTTCAATCCTTTGAACTGATCCGTTCCTTCAACGGGCATGCGTCGGTTGCTATCGTGCAAGAAGCGACTGAGGCCGAATAGGTGTCCCATGACGAGTTCGGCAACACTTTGCGAGCTAGAGGCTGGAGTGTTCCGAACAGCGACTCCTTTTTCACGAGCGTAGGCCACATCGATGTTGTCCATTCCAACCCCGCCACGGATGACGAATTTTAATTGGGGACACGCATCAATAAGCGGTTGACGAATTTTCGTAGCGCTCCGGACAATCACCCCATGAACCTGTTCCTTTTGGATAAATTCGATCAGGTCTTGTGGTTCAATGAATGAAGTCCAAACGCGATGTCCAGCTGTTTCTAAGGCTTCTTTTGCTGCAGCGCTAATGCCGTCGTTGGCGAGGATGTTCATGAAATCAAGTCTAAGTGTGAGAATAGGATATCGAAATGAGGGGGTCAATGGCGGCGTTCAAGTTCTTTCATGACGTCGACCAAGACTTGCACAGAAGATTCGGAGAGTGCGTTGTACATGGATGCGCGGTACCCTCCAACGCTCCGGTGGCCTTTTAAGCCATTGATTCCGGCTTCTTTCCAAAGGGCGTCAAAGGCAGTGCCTAGAGCATCGTCTTTTAGTCGGAAGGTCGCATTCATATTGGACCGGCTGTCCATGGTCGCGTGGCCCTCAAACAAGGCATTGCGATCGATCTCTTGGTAGATGAGGTTGGACTTTCGCTGATTGCGTGCTTCCATCACTTCTACTCCACCTAACGCGTGCATCCAACGCATGGTGAGCATGGAAACGTATATCGGAAAGACGGGAGGTGTATTGAACATGCTGTCCTTTGAAGCATGAACGGCCAAGTCCAGGTACGAAGGAATCGAGCGCCCTGTTTTTCCCACAGCATCTCGATCAAATGCATACATGACGGTACCGGCAGGGCCCATGTTTTTCTGGGCACCTGCGTAGATCATGTGAAAAGCTTCCGGATTGAACGTCCTGGAAAAAATGTCTGAACTCATGTCTGCGATCAACGGGACATCACTGGAAGGCACACCTGAAAACTGCGTTCCGAAAATGGTGTTGTTGGAGGTGTAATGCAAATACGCTGATCCAGAAGGGGTCGCGTCGAGGGTTGGAATCCGATCGTAATTGGTCCCTTTGGAAGAACCAACGACGTGGGCTATTCCCGCGTGCTTGGCTTCTTTGATGGCCTTGTTGGCCCACGTGCCGGTATCGACGTACGCTGCAGCGCCTCCTTCGGGCAGGAAATTGTACGCCGCAGTGAGAAAACCTAAACTGGCTCCACCTTGCAGAAACAACACGTCGAAGCGTTCGGGCAGGCCTAAGAGGCTTTTGACCAAGCTGCGAGCCTCCTCCATGACAGCAACAAATTCCTTGCTGCGATGGGAAATTTCGATCAACGAAAGTCCCATGCCATTGAAGTCCAAAACGGCCTGGGAGGCTTCTTGCATCACTTCCGGTGGGAGGATGCACGGGCCTGCAGAAAAGTTGTGTATTTCCATGCTGTAAAGTTGGTGCATTGCATCCGGAAGTCACAGCGTTTTTTGCGAAGATTTTGTTAACGCAAATCGGCTCTTTTCCCTTTACGCTAACGGAGCATTTCTTCGGCTTTTGTTCGAAACACCTGCAAATGGAAAAGGTCGTCCAAGGGCAATTGTTGGATCAGGTTCGTATGCGGCACAAGTCCCTTTAAGATGAGTAGTCTGCGGTCTTCACTGGGGATGAGGTTGAGCAATTGAATGACCTGATCCTGTGTGAGGCAACTCTGATGCTGCCTGGAATCGATGGCACGGCATTTATCGGATTCAAACGTGAGCGCATTGATGGCATTCAGCCAGCGTTGAAAGGCCCGTTCTGAAATCAACGGAAAACAGCTACCTAGCAATGGGTAATGTGGCAATGAGTCGAGCTGTGAACGATGAATTTCCACATTGATGGCATAGCACGTCAGGCCGTCGGAGTCTTTGCTCAGTGGAGCATCCATCTCCCGACCGTTTTCTTTTTCAGCGGCACGAAGTGAATCAGATTCCATTGGACTGTCACAAGGCATGACGCGCTCACAGTATGAGCCCTTTGCCTCGAAGCGCAGGGTAACGAATGGCCCATCGCATGGAGCGGACCATTGCCAAAGCGAGTCCGTCCAAACGGAGTCCAAAAGCAGAGTTTCTCCGGCAACGAGAACACGCCAGGAGGGCAAGGCAGGTGTATCAGAGAGGAGGGAGTCCATGGCGGCTGATGACTGCGTTTCTTGTTGGGCATTGCCCGTGTATGAAAACGTAGAAAAGAGCAGGGTCAGCAAAGACAACGTGACAGACCTCATGACTCAGGGTCTGTGGTGGCATGAGGATGCGAACCGGAACGCCCTGAAAGCCAATCAAGGGGTTTCCCAATGCTTAACGTATTTGTTTTTTGCGCCACAAAGAGCATGCATGCCAATCCCCAAGCGCTAGCCAATGCTACGCGAAAGAGGTGCCATGTGGTGCCGTTTTGCTCGGAAAAGAGATGCTCGCTCCAAGTCGCTATGCCCCAGCAACCAGCGGCCGTGAGCAGCAGGGCCACGCTTCCTGCCTTCAAGGAGCGAAGTGCCGAAGGAGTCGTCCATTGGGTGATGTGGATTACGAGCACCGCCATGGCAATGAATTGCATGGCCGTAGCGACGGTCACTCCCCAGGCTACACCCAGTATTCCGAAGTCATTGTTCATGGCATACCATGCCGTCCCGCCAATCGCCATGAGAAAGCCCAGTTTGATGAACGTTGCCGCCACTAACGAATCCAGCGCCCTGACCACGGCATCACCCAATTTGATGAGCGACCGCATGGCCACACCGAGAAAAAGAATTTGAACAACAGGACCAGCCAACAGATACTGGTCTCCTAAAAATAAGACGGCGACATCGGTGGCGAACCACACCAGCACGGCACTCATCGGAAAAATGAGCCAGGCAACGATCGCGGCCGCGCGCTGAACAACGCGTCGCAAAGCCACCAAATCTTCTTGGAGTGAAGAAAGACCGCTAAACAATACGCTGTCTCCGAGTTTACCTAAAATGGTAATCGGCAATCCCAGGAGATAGGCCGAACGATC
Organism: uncultured Flavobacteriales bacterium; assembly: GCA_905478325.1. Taxonomy (GTDB): domain Bacteria; phylum Bacteroidota; class Bacteroidia; order Flavobacteriales_D; family Sanyastnellaceae; genus UA16. The sequence goes on from CAJQIB010000018.1 coordinate 22,204, forward strand.
GTAGAGGCCTGTTTCAGTCCATCCGGAGGTGTTTGACCCCGTATGTGAAAGATGTCCTACCATCAGCGTGTCCACCTTGCTGGCTGCGTAATTGCTCACATTGAAGAGGGTAGAACGGCCGCCGTAGCCGAGCATTTCTTTTAACGTTGCGGGATCAAAGGTGAAGTTGACGCGGACAGGATGCTGCCACCAATAGAGTAAGGCCAATAGCGCATTTTGAGCGAGCAATGCCACCACATACGACCAGATTCCATACCCTGCGAAAGCCAACCCCAATCCCAAACAGAGATTGCCCAAAACCATCGCAATCAGCGAGGCAATGAATAATTTCTTGAATCCCATCGAACGAATCAAGAGGCTTCTAGGAACGATCGCGATTCCAGATAAAATGAAGCTCAAAGCGATCCATCGCAGAACATCAATTAACAAGGCATCCTCGAAAAAAGCTCCGATGGCAGGAGCGGAAAAATACATGGCCGCGAAGAACACGATGCCCAGAACCAACGAAAAGGAAAAGGCAGAACGTATGTGACGGTCTTCAAGATCCAATCGTTGAATCAAGGCTGGTCCAATGCCAACTTGAGCAAAAATTTCTACAAATCCGACAACGACCAAAGCAATGGCCATCACACCAAAATCTGCCGGAGCAAGGATGCGGGCAAGAATGGAAATGAAGGTCAATTGCAACACCACTTGAGCGACCACATTGACGGATTGCCAGCGGATCGACGCAGCGAATGGTGGTGTCACCCTTTGATTCATCAGCGGGCGATGCTCACAGAACGTTTTTCACGAATCACGGTGATTTTCACTTGACCAGGGTAGGTCATTTCATTCATGATCCGCTGAGAAAGATCAATGGACAGCTGGTCCGCAGCTTCATCAGAGACTTGATCGCTTTCTACCATCACGCGCAATTCACGACCAGCTTGTATCGCAAATGACTTGGTGACGCCAGGATACTCCAGTGCAAGGTTCTCGAGGTTCCGCAAACGTTGAACGTAAGCTTCGACCATTTCACGTCGTGCACCAGGTCGTGCTCCCGAAATGGCATCGCACACTTGGATGATCGGCGAAAGTAGCGTCGTCATCTCGATTTCATCGTGGTGCGCACCAATGGCATTGCAGATGTCTGGCTTTTCTCCGAATCGCTCGGCTAGCTTCATCCCCAACAATGCGTGTGGCAATTCACTTTCTTCATCGCTCACCTTGCCAATGTCATGGAGTAAACCCGCGCGTTTAGCGGCCTTCGGGTCCAGTCCCAATTCAGCGGCCATCGTAGAGCACAAGTTGGCCACTTCCCGGCTGTGTTGCAGCAGGTTTTGTCCGTATGAAGAACGGTACTTCATGCGGCCGACCATGCGAATCAATTCGTTCTTGATGTTATGGATGCCTAAATCGATGCACGTGCGCTTGCCAAGTTCGAGAATTTCTTCTTCGATTTTCTTGATGACCTTGGCAACGACTTCTTCAATTCGTGCAGGGTGAATGCGGCCATCTGTAACCAGTTGGTGCAATGAGAGGCGAGCAATTTCACGACGGACAGGATCAAAACAACTCAAGATAATGGCCTCAGGAGTATCGTCTACGATAAACTCAACACCTGTAGCGGCTTCCAAGGCACGGATGTTTCGTCCTTCTCGGCCAATGATGCGGCCTTTGATGTCATCGTTCGCGATGTTGAAGACTGAGACGGAATTTTCAACACTGTGTTCCGTTGCAACGCGTTGGATGGTTTGGATGACAATCTTCTTGGCGTCCTGGTTGGCCTTGGCCTTCGCTTCTTCTAAAATGTCTTGGACTTGAGAAGAGGCCAAAACTTTGGCTTCTTGTAAGATTTGTTCTTGCAGAGCGTTCTTCGCGTCATCTGCAGACATGTTGCTGATTTTTTCAAGCAACTCGACTGACTTCTGACGATTCTTGTCCAGTTCCTTGCCCTTGTTCTCAAGTGCTTCGAGTCGCTGTTCTAGCTTCTCTTTTTCTTTGTTGAGGTCACGTTCCTGGTTTTTCACCCGATCCTGATTCTTTTGCAAGTTGTTCAGTTCGTTGCGCACCTTGTCCTCCCTGGATTGGGTTTTCGCGGCGCGTTCTTTGAGTTCAGCGTTGTGCTTCTCCTTGAGTTGGATAAATTTCTCCTTGGCTTGAAGGATTTTTTTGTCCTTGATGTTTTCGCCTTTCTGTTCCGCTTTTGCGATCACATTGCTGGCTTGTGCTTTTAAGATTCGGGTGAACAAGGCGTAGCCGAGTGCAGCTCCGAGTGCGACGCCTGCTACGGCGCCAATAATCATTGATGAGGGTTCCATGAATTTCTGTTCAGAAATCAGGCTTCCAGGACACGTGTCAATCGCTCGTGCAGATGTTGTATCCGCTGTATTTGATGTTCATTGAGTTCCGCATTACCAGGAGTCGGCATCGGATTTTCTGCTTTGTTTTTGGAGGCTAGCTGCAGTGCAGTCATGGCCAATAAATCGATGCTGTCTTCTACTTCAAACTGCTTTCGGAATTTCTCCACTTGGTCGTTCACAATAGCTGCTGCAGCGCTAACCTGGGTCTTTTCAGACGAAGGAATGCTGAGAGGGTAATTGCGACCGGCTATGTCGATGTGGATCGTTTCCATGCTTAGGATTCAAGAAGGGCAATGCAGGAATCAACTTCATTCAAAAGCTCTTGAATGACCTTGCGGTCGAGGGCTTGGATGGCTTGATTGTGGGGTAAATGGGGTGAATATATAGAGTTTGAAACAGGCATTTCTTGGCGCTCATCTTTCTGACTGTCCAACGGAAGTGACATCTGATCGTGTTGATCGCGTAACTCCGTCGCGGCAGTTTGCTCGCTCAAGGCTTCTTCTGCACGCTTGGCACGTTGCTGTGCGGCTGCGACTGCATTGCGGGCCGTTTCCATTTCTGAGTTCAAGACTCTCATTTCCGCGCGCTGCTTCTCATGAGCTGTTGCCAGCAATTCAACTTGATCCAATAGGTGGTTCAATGTTGAAGTTTTTGGAGTGCGCGCGTGCGGTGTATTGAAATCTTCCATCAAGGAATGCTGTTCTGTACAAATTTAGCGAAATGAAGGTTGCGTTGGACATAACAAAGGCAGTGATTCACACGTTAGTTTTGCCATTCCAATTGTTGATGAAATTTAGAAAGTCTCGATGGTATTTCGCAATCACCTGTATCCTTTATTTCTGTCTATGAGTCGTTTAGGTTTTGTTTTGGGTATGATTTTCTTGTCGAGTCATGTCCAATCAGGATGGGGGCAATCCCCCGGGTTGCAACGAGATGGCTTGGCTTCACCACTGCCCATCCCGCTTGTATTGGCAGGGAATTTTGGGGAACTCAGGACAAATCACTTTCATACAGGGTTGGATTTTAAGACCCAAGGCAGGGAAGGTATCCCTGTCCTCGCGGCAGCTGATGGGGTGATATCACGTGTGAAAGTGTCTCCTTATGGATATGGAAGGGCCTTGTATTTGAATTCGCCAGCAGGGCTGACGACGGTCTATGCCCATTTGCAAAGATTTGATACAGCGCTTGAGCAGTGGGTCCTCGAAGAGCAGTACCGATTGAATAGGTTCGCCGTCAATTTGTATCCAAAACGCTCGTTTAGCTTCGAGAAGGGCGATACCATTGGGTGGTCTGGAAATTCGGGAGGGAGCAGCGGTCCCCACTTGCATTTTGAAGTGCGGGAAACGGCCAGTGAGAAGCCCTTGAATCCGTTGCTTTGGAATTTTCCGATTGAGGATCATCGAGCCCCGCAATTGGACGCCTTGTGGTTTTTACCGGTCAATGGCGCACAGATTCAAGGGAAGGATGCGCCATTTCGAGCGAAGCATTCCCGTGATACCATTTCCGTGTCAGGTTCCATCCGCTTAGCTGTGGAAGCACTGGACCGTTTAGACGCAGCAAACAACACGTGTGGCGTTTTTTCCATGGAGGCGCAATTGAATGGGGAACTTTGGTTTTCCTGGCAGTTGGACACCTTGGACTTTTCGTTGAAGCTGGATATGAATGCGCATGCCTATTTCCCCATTTGGGATGAACAGGGTGTTCAGGTTTATCGGTTGCATCGCTTGCCGGGCAACCGCCTGCCGGTCTACAAGGAATCCGGGCTTTCTCCCGAGTTGTCGTTGTCACCTGGTGCGTCTGCCGCAATCACCGTTCGTATTCAGGATATTCACGGAAATCGATCGGAACGTGAGTGGATCGTAAAAGGAGGGGATGCGTATTACGAGTGTATGCCTCCCAAGCTATTTCCGTATGATGAGAGTTGTTTTGTTTCGGGCTTGCAAGGGGGGAGTGTGAGTGCTCCTGCCGATGCTTTTTACGATGATTTTTGGTTGTACCTGGAGCGAGAAGGTGAGGAGCATTGGTTGTTGGGTTCTGTGGGTCAAGCTGTCCGCAAGAAATTGACGGTGCGCATTCCACTGCCGGCGAGCGACTCTTCTGAAGTGGCCCCCCAAAGAGGGTGGGTTGCTACCATGCGTGAAAAAGACGGCGAATTAAATGCCGTTTATCCGGCTTCGTTGTCCGAGGGAGAGGCGGTCTTCGCAACGCGTACGTTTGGAACGTATGCCTTGGAGTTGGACACGATTCCGCCTGTGGTTGAACCGAATCGCGTGCACCTGCCAGCGTCGGGATCCATCTTGCGCATGAGTGGGCGGTCCGAGTTGCGCTTTTCTGTGTCCGATGATTTGTCGGGGTTGGAGGAGATCAATGGCTACATCGATGGAAACTGGGTGTTGTTTCGATGGGATCCGAAACGGGAGCGCATCTGGTATGAGCTGTCCGATGAAAAACACCGTTCTGGAGCGGAAGTGCGCGTAGAAATTACCGCAAAAGATGCGGTCGGAAATGTGATGAAGTGGGACGGTATTGTCGCGTTTCCCTAACGCGATTTGGGGTTACTGACCGTCTTGAAATCCCCGCAAGCCCTGTTTGAATCGACTGTAGTCAATAAAGAATACTGCTCTGATAGACAGGCTGTTAACGAATCCTACTTCAATCATCTGTGCAAAGTTAGACCGATAGGAGTTGGGGAGGACTTCACCCTGGACGTCTTGCAATAAGTTGTTCTTCCAAACGACATTGATTTCGGAACCCGGGGAGAAGATCCACCGATACACCAAGTCGATGCTCCATGCGTTGAAATTGACGTCGTATTCAGAAGTTCCATCAGATCTCAGGAGAACAGCATCGGTATCGACCAAGACCCCGCTTTCCGGCAACATCAAAAAAGAATTTTTATAGCGCACTTGGCTCCAGGAGTGTCGGACCCGAGCTGACAAACTCATGCGATTGTTGAAAATATAATTGACGTTCAAGACTTGCGTACGCTCGATGTTGTCGCGTTGACCAAAGAGACTGATTGGAGGACCTTCCGGATCGCTGACGCTGTCGATCAGCACATCTACCCAACCGCGCTCATTTGATTTTTGGATGATTTTCCAAACATATTTGACTGTCAAGCGGTCATTGAACCGAATCCGAGGTGCAATGCGAATGGTTTGTTCTTTCCAGTCCTTGTATAAAGCGCCAAAAGCGAGCCATCCACCCAAATCAATGGCGAGGCGTTTTCGGTAATCACTGCTGTACCAACTGTTCGCGACAACCCATGCGGGCTGCTTCCAAATCAAGCCGTCAATGCGGGAAGCGAAAAAATCGTTTCCCTGCGTGGGTTGACTGGAGAGTTCGACATTCCATGTATTGAACAGTTTTGTGGTGGCGCGCCACCGCGCTTCAACGATCCATGAATTGAACATCCTGGGCGATTCGATGCGGTTATATTCCGTGTCCAGCGACCAACTCATCCGATTGAATCGGCCAAAGGGTTCGTAGATCTTGTAAGAAACGGAGCCGAAGGTCACCGCTTCGTTGGGGGCTTCTAAGTAGCCCAAGTCGTTGGGGTCGAAATTTGCAGACTCTTCGGCGTGCCCGATGGAGTACGTTAGCTTTCCGGCCATTCTACTCGCCATGATGTTCCATGCATCTCCCTCGTCTCCCTCGTCGCCCTCGTCGCCCTCGTTTTCTTCGTTTGATGCCGCATTGAACTTGCGATTGAGCGCTCCCCCTCCTTCAAGGCTCCAGAGGTTTTTGCGGTCCCGAACCTCAAAACTCGCGGCTTGCACCCACGCGTCCATCCTTTCTCCTTCGCGCGCTACCAGCGTGCTGGTTGTTGTGACGTACCCATTGTTGGGCAGGTTTTGGTCTAAAACAGCCACGGAATACGATGTCATGGAGGAGTCGGCGTTTTCCCGAGCAAAAGCTTGCAGGATTCCGACGCCCAAGCCTCCTTTCGTTCTCCCCGATATCTTGGAGGCATTGAGTAGCTGCGCGTCTTCTCCGATTCGCCTGGAGTATACGATGCCACTTTTGTTAAAGAGTTCGGTTCCTTCTTTGAAGAATTGGCGGTTTTCATCAAACTGGATCTCGAATGGGGACAGGTTCAGCACCAAATTATCTGATACCACTTGACCAAAATCAGGAATCAAGGTCATGTCCAAGGTGAACGCATTGCCGAGTCCCACTTTCAAGTCCAAACCTCCATTGTACGATCCGGCCATCTCTCCATCCGAAGCTGTCGCGTACGAGCTGAAATAGGGAAATAAACTCAGTCTCAACGGCGGGTCAATTCCTTTGATTCCCTTGAGCACTCCTCCTTGGTTGAGCGTCTCTTGGGTGGGGTCCATGGGGTTCCAGACGCTTTCTTCTCGAAGTCGCCTGATGCCGCGATAGAAGTTGATGCCCCAGATTTGCTCTTCGCTTTCGGGAAAACGAAAGGCCATCCAGGGGATGCGGAACTCGGCAGTCCAACCGAGTGAGTCAATTTGGCAAGCCACGTCCCAAACGGCATCCCACGAAGCATCATTGTTTCCAGCGCTGAGCTGTTCGTCGCTTTGAACGCCATCCGGTGTCGTGCTAAAGCGAACAGCATTGATGCCGTCATTGAAGGTGCTGAACCACACACCGAAATCATCGGCATTGAGTATTCGATCTCTTTGGGAAAGCTGGTGGAGAATGCTGTCAGGAGCGCTGTCCCACATGCGTGCACCGATGTACAGTGCGTCATCGTCATAGGCAAATCGCACATGGGTTTGATGACTTGGAGACTCAAAGGGGTGCGGTGACAGCTGCGTGAAATCACCGGCTACAGGGACCTTGTTCCATCCCGTGTCATCAAGTTGGCCGTCCACGGAAATCGGTTGTTCTAGACGCACGGATTCAATCGAACGGATTGAGCGGTCTTGCGCTGCTGTTGATTGGGAGGCGAGCAGCCCAATGATGAGCAAAAAGCGAGGGGAGAAGTTGTTGGAGGTAGCCATGGCTCCTTTAGGAACAAGGTTAACGGTAAATCTGTTCACGATTCAGCATGTTTTGCCACGCACGGGCATTCCGCAAGTGATCCGCATAGCGAACGGCGAACGCATGCTTCCCAGATCCATCGGGTTTGGCACACATGTACAGGTAGGAGTGCTTCTCCGCATTGAGCACAGCGTCAATGTAGGAGGGTTCGGGGATGCGGATTGGTCCAGGAGGAAGACCGGGATTGAGGTAGGTGTTGTATGGCGAATTCACGCGTTTGTCTTTGTCCAAAAGCCGTTGAATTCCCCAATCACCTATGGCAAACTTGAGCGTAGGGTCGGCTTGAAGGAGCATGCCTTTTTTCAAACGATTCAAATACAAACCGGCTACGCGTGGAGCCTCATCGAGTCGTGCCGTTTCTTCTTGGACAATGGAGGCCAACGTGACCACCTCGCGAGCGGTGAGGTTCATGTCCCATGCTGTTGTGAGGCGATCTCGATTCCACCATTTCTCACTTTCCCGGATCAACCTTGCTGCGACATCGTCAGCATCGGACTCCCAATACATGCGATAGGTGTTGGGTACAATGCGCCACAACAAGCTGTCAACATCAAGAGCGTGAACCAATGCCGCGCTATCCGCCCATACGCGCTTAGAAATGGCACCTGCAATTTCTTCTATGTGCCGCTTGGCAGGAACGATTACGGGCATTTCATCCCGCTCTCCGGTCGCGATTCGTCGGGCGATGACATGGGCCGCAACAGGTCCGCTTTCACAATACCGGCCCGCACGAACACTCCACCCACGCCACGCGATGATTTGCGCAGCTTCCGGAAGCTGCGTTCCCCAATACGCTTCTGAATCGGGGTCCAACTCGTCCGGTCCGATATGAATGCACCAGGTGTCATCCGGTCCAACCGGTGCATGCCATAAGGTCCATTTCTCCCAGCCCCACAGTCCAGAAGCCCCACATCCAATGACCGCAATCATTCCAAAAATGGCTTTCCACTTCATTTTTTAGCAAGGGTTTGAGGTCGAATACACTGCACGCAGAAAGCATCTATCCAGTGATCACCGTGACGGATCCAATCCCGTAACTCTCCAGAACGCGTAAATCCAGCGGTTTCGAAAACGGACAAGCTCGCCTGGTGCGTGTTGGGTATTTCTGCCCACAATTGATGCAGACCCACGTGTTCAAAGGCATAGTGAGCTAAGAGTTCCAAGCATTGCGCTGCGTGGCCTTTTCCCCGATGCTCTTCGAGAATGACGATCCCAACGCCTGCTCGTCGGTTCCGGGGATCCAGTTGATAGAGATCTACCGCACCGATGGTTTTTGGAGAAGTTTCAATGGTTTCCACCATCAAACGCAACTGCAAATCCCGCCACAAGTCGTGTTGTCCCGAAGCAAAATTCCGCAAAGCCTCCCGCCCAATAGGGTTCATCGTGGCCCCAATCCACCATTCCTTTGAATCGTTTTCGATATCAAATAACAAGTCAACATCCTCCGGCTCCATGGCCCTCAGTCGGTGCGTTTCGTTCTCGAGCATGCAACAAAGATACCGATGTTGCGGAGCGTCTTTCATTCCTTGGTAATTTGCGCTCGATTCTCAATTTAATCGCACCATGCACGCATCGATTTCAAGGCCAACTCAAAGTATACGCCAAAAGCGTTTTGCTGAATTTAAGCTCCTGGGAGTGATGCTGCTGGCCGGTCTATTTCTCAGTGGCTGCACCATCAACCGGGACATCATGTTCAAAACGGGCGATGGCTATGATTTTGCCTCGTTGGAGGATATCGGATCTTCGGAATACCGCATTGCACCCAATGATTTGATCACCTTCCAGTTGTTTTCAAATGAAGGCGAACGCCTCAATCAAATGACAGCAGGAAGCGCAGGTAGCGAAGGCGGAGGGAACCAAAACATGATGAATCAGCAGAATCAGATATCTTACCTGGTACGTCAGGATGGTATTTTGGAATTGCCGGAAGTGGGGGATATGCGATTGGAAGGCTTGACCATTGAAGCGGCAGAAGGGTTGTTGGAAGAGGCTTATAGTAGCTATTACAACAGACCCTATGTGGTCATTCGGGTCACCAACAAGCGGGTACTGATGTTTCCAGGCGAGTCGGGACGCGCACTTGTCATTACGTTGGAAAACATGAATACCAGTCTTTTGGAGGTCATGGCTTTGGCCGGTGGCATAGGGTCACGAGCCAATGCTTCGAAAGTCAAGCTGATTCGCCGCACTGAAGAGGGAAACAAGGTGTATCAAATGGATTTGTCAACAGTGGAAGGATTGAGCGATGCACAACTCGTGGTCCAGGCGAATGACATTATTTACGTGGAGCCTTTACCGCAATTGGCCAGGGAGTTGGGAGAAAGTTTGAGCCCGCTCACCGCACTCTTGTCCACATTTACATTCTTGTATGCCTTCATTATCAACACGCCCAATTGAAATGGAAATTCGAGATTTGGCTTTGGAGGGAATGAAATTGTTGGTGCCACGTCAATTCAAAGATGACCGGGGTATTTTTTGGGAAACGTGGCGTGAAGGCATGTTGCTCGACGATCAAGGAAATCCCTTGGACTTTGTCCAAGACAACTTGTCCATCTCAAAAGCCGGCACGTTGCGTGGAATGCACTTCCAGCGGGCTCCACATGCCCAGGGAAAACTGGTCCGAGTCGTAGCGGGGAGCATTTTGGATGCGGTTGTGGATTTGCGCGCAGATTCGCCCACGCGAGGACAATTTGAGGTTGTGCCCCTTTCAGCAACCAACGGCCACCAACTGTGGGTTCCGGCGGGTTTTGGTCATGGGTTTTTGGCCTTGGAGAACCAGACCACTGTGGAATACCGCTGCACGGCGAGCTACCATCCCGAGTCGGAGGGTTCGATTCGATGGGATGATCCCGATGTGGCCTTAGACTGGCAGTTGGATTCGTTGAGTGATGTGGAGGCGCCGTTGCTCTCAGAAAAGGATGCCATCGCCCCCTTATTGAAGGACATCGATTGGCCTTTTTAATGGGACGAAGGGCCGTTCTCATTTGTTCATAATTCATGCATTATCGGCGGGGTTTTGCCCCTCGGAGCGACTTGCTGTGAATAGTTTTGCCCCATGGGTTTCAATGATCATTTCGCTTTCGGGAAGTACCGTGTTTCAGGCGTTCGCGGCATGTTTTTTCTGCTTTTAGTCGCCATTGGCTTTGGAGCAACGGCCTGGTCCCCCACGACTCCAGCTGTTGGGGATGAGAAAGATTTCCTGGAGGAGAGCACCTTAGATGTATTGGGCAATGGATCGCAGAATCAATCGCCCAGGATGCCAGTTCGCTTATCCCTGGCCGATGAAGTTGTCCCAATGGATGCCTTCGGGGTGCGAGAGCAATTGGATCGAGAGTTGGTGGTGAATGCTTACCGCCACGGTTCGACCATGTTGTATATGAAGCGAGCGGCGCGGTGGTTTCCGATGATCGAACCCATTTTAGAAGCGCATGGAATTCCGGATGACTTCAAGTACCTCGCAGTCATTGAGAGTGGATTGGATCAGGTGGTTTCGCCTGCCGGAGCCACCGGATTTTGGCAATTCATGAAAGGAACGGCCCCGCAGTTTGGATTGCGCGTGTCGTCTGAAGTGGATGAGCGCTACCATGTTGAGAAATCAACCCATGCCGCCTGTGCCTATCTCCTCGAGGCCAGAGAGGCATTTGGGAGTTGGGCATTGGCCGCTGCATCGTACAATATGGGGATGGCAGGGGTGCGACGTGAATTGAAAGAACAGGGTGTCGGTTCGTATTGGGAGCTGCATCTCAATGCGGAAACTGCCCGCTACGTATACCGTTTGTTGGCCATCAAAACCATCTTTGAAGCGCCCGAAGCCTATGGATTCGACTTGCGCGCCGAAGCGCTATATGCTCCGTATGAAGTCGAGACGCATTGGGTCAAGGGATCCATTCCAGATTTGGCTCAGTTTGCGCGTTCACACGGTTCAAACTTGAAAGAATTGAAAACGTTGAATCCGTGGCTTCGAAAGGATCGGTTGAATCTGGTGCAAGGCGATTCTTTACGGATCCAACTGCCCATACACTAAACGCCACGGCGTAAATTAGAGGATGACTGATTATTTAAATATGGCGTTGAAAGCGGCCTTGGAGGCGGGCGAAGCGATTTTAGAGATTTACCATTCTGGCGATTTTGATGTCACGGTCAAAGGCGATGATTCACCGTTAACACGAGCGGATTTGGCTGCGCACGAGGTCATCGTTTCTCATTTGGAGGACACGAACATTCCCATCTTATCGGAAGAAGGCCGGGGGATTCCATTTGATGAACGCAAGGATTGGAAGCAGTTGTGGATCGTGGATCCGATTGATGGAACCAAGGAATTCATCAAGCGCAATGGAGAGTTCACCGTCAACATCGCTTTGGTCGAGGAAGGCGTGCCGGTGTTGGGGGTCATTTTCGTTCCGGCTACTGGAGAAATGTATTATTCGGATCGAGAATCGGGAGCATTCAAGGTAGAATCCATGGCGTCCATGGAGGATAGAACGTCGGCTCAGAATTTGCCTTTGAATGGCGAAGGACGTCCTTTTACAGTGGTGGCGAGTCGTTCTCACATGTCGCCAGAAACAGAGGTGTACGTGGAGGAGATGCGCCAAGAGCATGGCGAAGTGGCGTTGATTTCGAAAGGCAGTTCGTTGAAGTTGTGCATGGTCGCAGAGGGGAAGGCGGATTGCTATCCACGTTTCGCTCCGACCATGGAGTGGGACACCGCCGCCGGGCAGGCCATTTGCATGCATGCCGGATTTGATGTCATCGACTGGAATACCAAGGCCACCATGCGGTACAACCGAGAAAATCTGCTCAACGCCTGGTTTTTAGTTCGCTGAGCCGTCAAGGCTTCCCCAAGAATGTCATGTGATAGGCGACGGTTGCGACCCGCTTGTGTCCGCTTGAATTGGTCAGGGTATGCTGGTTGCCCGCAGTACCACGAGCAAAGACTTCCGGCAGCTTCCGCACGACGCCCGCAGGCGCTCCTGATGCCCGGAGGGCTTCTTCCAAAGCGACTTTCTCCCAAGGCTTGGCTTTTTCAGAGAGCAACGGAATCAAGTCCGATCGGTGGCGAACCCGCAAGGCATTCGTTTGGAAACGACTGTCTTCAATGAGCTCCACGCATTCCAGCACACCACACAATCCAGCAAATTGACGGTCGTTTCCAACGGCCAAGACCAGCCAGCCATCGAGGCACGGCAGCAAATCTCCATACGGAGCAATGTTCGGATGGGCGCTTCCATTGCGGGTAACATCCGCTCCATTGATCAACCAATTCGTGGCTTGGTTGGCCAAGGCTGAAAGCCCGCTAGCTTCCAGCGAAACCTCCGCGAAGATGCCGGAACGGCCAGCAGCACGCTCGAATAACCCTTCGTACACGGCAGATAGAATTTGTTGGGAAGCCAAGATGTCCATCAGCGCAACAGGCATGCGTGTCGGAGGTGCATCTGCTGGGCCGTTCATGTGCATGAAGCCGGTTTCCGCTTGGACTACGACATCATAGGCGAGTCGTTCAGGAGCGCTCGGGAACCCCACGAGTCGCACATGAACAAGATGCGGATGGCGTTGCGCAAGATCCTGTGGTGTCAAGCCAAATCGTTCTAAATCGCTCGCTTTGAAGTTCTCCAAAACCACGTCGTGGGAGGCAAGGGCTGCATCGAGCCAAGCCCGGCCTGCGTCGGTTCGCAAGTCTTGCCAAGCGATTTTCTTGTCTCCATTGGCTGCTTCGTAGTATGCCGAAGTCGGCGATTCTGGAGATTCGTTGGGCATCTTCCAACTGCGGGTCACATCGCCATGCGGTGGACATTCCACTTTGGTCACGTGTGCTCCACGCTCGGATAAAGCCGTACCGGCTAAAGGCCCCGCCAATACGCTGGCCAATTCAAGGACACGTATTTTTTCGATGGCGCGCGGAGGGTGTGGCATGCTGTGAAATTAAGCATTCCACCTCAGTCTTTTTGAAGCGCAGCTTTGTAGGTTTCGATAGCTTTCACACGAGCAACGGCGTGCTCAACAATGGGCTCAGCATAGGCGGATGTGTCATATTCAGGGACCCATTTCTGGATGTAAGTCGCCTGTCCGTCAAATTTGGCTTGCTGAGCTGTGGGGTTGAACACGCGGAAATAAGGCGCGGCATCGCAGCCGCATCCGGCCGCCCATTGCCAGCCGCCCACATTGCTCGCGAGATCATAGTCCAGTAAGTGTGCTGCGAAATGCTGTTCTCCCCAACGCCAATCAATGAGCAAGTGTTTGCATAAGAAACTCGCAACCACCATACGCACGCGGTTGTGCATGAATCCCGTAGCCAGTAACTCTCGCATGCCCGCATCCACGATGGGGTAGCCCGTTTTTCCTGCGCACCACGCTGCAAAGTGTTCTTCGTCATTGCTCCAAGGAATGCGGTCGTACGCCGGCCGAAAGGAGTCTTTGGCGGCATGGGGAAAGTGGTACAGGATCATTTGATAGAAATCCCTCCAAATCAATTCCATGACCCACTTTTCGCTTGCTTCAATGCCCTGACGATAGGCCGCGCGAATGCTGACAGTCCCGAACCTCAAATGCAACGAGAGGCGACTCGTTCCTGCCACAGCTGGAAAATCCCGTTGCTCAGCATATTGCTTCAGTATGCTCGAATCGATGCGGGGAGAAGGAATGCAAGCGTCCAGGTCTGAAGGAACTTCAAACCCCATGGAGGTCAATGATGGAATTTCCGGAGCGGTCCAATTCTCAGGAGACTCAAAACAGTTGTCCGACGCAGCGAGAAGCTCGATGGAATTCGCTGCGATGGTATCGTGTTCGCGGAGCGCTTCCTTCCACTTCCTGCTGTAAGGGGTAAATACAGTGTAAGGCAAGCCATCTTTTTTCAGAACCTCATCCTTTTCGAGAATCACACCGTCTTTGACGCCTTTAAAGACAACGTCATGATTCCGAAATAATTCAGCCATCGAACGGTCGCGTTCCTGAGCGTACGGCTCATAATCTCGTGCAGTATGGACTTCTGAGATTTGCATAGAAGCTGCAGTAAAGTCTGTCAGCCATTGAGTCCACACTTCGGAAACCGTTCCATAACCAACCAAAAGTGAGGTGCCATATTCATTCAACTCGGTTTGAAGACGATGAAGCTCTCTGTGAATAAAAGCGACTCGACGATCTTGTTTATTCTGTAAGAGATCGAGGATGCCTCGATCAAAAATAAAGCAACAGATCACAGGATGTCCGCTTTTCAATGCGTTCACCAACGCACGGTTGTCTTGCAATCTCAAATCACGGCGCATCCAGTGAATGGCCACCGATTGAGAATTGGAATGTTTCATTGTAGCATGACAATTTAGGACTGTGAAATGTTTTAAATGTTAAAGTATCAAAGGCCATTGAACTTAAGGAGGAGCAAAGCGGTTAATTTGCAAATCAAACTTATCTAAAAAAGATGAAGCAATTTTTATTCTCTCTCGCAGTATTATTTACAATCTCGATCTCGGGACTTGTTGCCCAAGACAACCCATGTGGTGTTGAAGGCATTGTTGTCGAAGCAAGTAGCTACCAGTATGCCCCTTCCAGTTTGGAAATTGAGGCGGGTCAAACCGTAGTGTGGGTCAACATGGGCGGCTTTCATGACGTCAATGGAGTCGCTAGCTCAATCGGAACAACCTGGAACAATCCTGAAACATTCGCATTTGACGCAGTCAATGGGAGTACCATGGGAACGTGTATCGGCTTCCAAACTTTCACAGTCGAAGGAACGTACGATTATGACTGTGCCATTGGTAACCACGCTGAACAAGGCATGGTGGCTTCGGTCACGGTGATCGCACCTCCTTCAAACACAGTAGTGGATATCATCGTGAATAGCGAAGATCACACTTTGTTAGAAGCAGCCGTTGGAGCAGCTGGTTTGGTCGATGCGCTAAACGGAGACGGTCCGTTTACAGTATTTGCACCTACAGATGCAGCTATTGTTGCGTTGACAGAAGTCTTGGAAATAACAGCTGAAGAGTTGTTGGCATTGCCCAACTTGGGAGATATTTTGCAATACCACGTAGTGGCTGCATCGGCCTTTTCTACGGATTTGACAGACGGTCAGATGATCGGTACGTTGCAAGGATTGGATGTAACGGTGACCATCAACATGGACGGCGTCTTCATCAATGAAGCGATGGTAACGGTAGCAGACATTGCTGCGGACAACGGAGTCGTGCATGTGATTGACGCGGTCTTGTTGCCGCCAGCTCCTGTATCCAACACGGTTGTGGATGTTATCGTGAATAGCGAAGACCACACTGTTTTGGAAGCCGCCGTTCTTGCCGCTGATTTAGCGGGTGCATTGAGTGCAGAAGGTCCTTTTACAGTCTTCGCTCCAACCGATGCAGCTTTCACTGCATTGATGGAAGCATTGGAAGTCTCAGCAGAAGAGCTGCTCGCTTTTGAAGGTTTGACAGATGTTCTTCTTTACCACGTTGTTGGCGCACAAGCGTTGGCAGCAGACTTGTCAGATGGTCAGGAGATTACGACGCTTTTGGATCAAGATGTCACAATCACAATCAATGGCATGGGTGTGTTCGTCAATCAGGCGATGGTAACCGTAGCGGATATTGTGGCCGATAACGGTGTAGTGCACGTCATTGATGCGGTTCTTCTTCCAGAGTTGGATGAGAACCTTCCTGAAACAGTTGTTGACATCATTGTAGCCAGTGAGGTTCACACGTTGTTGGAAGCAGCAGTCGTTGCAGCAGGTTTGGTTGACGCGTTGAGCGGAGAAGGTCCCTTCACGGTATTTGCTCCGACTGATGATGCCATTGTTGCATTGACTGAAGCACTTTCCATCACAGCAGAAGAGTTACTGGCTCTGCCAAACCTCGGTGAGATTTTACAATATCACGTTGTGGCTGCTGATGCGTTTGCTGAAGATTTGAGTGATGGACAGTTGCTGACAACCCTTTTGGGCCAGGACGTGACGGTATCAATCAGTGATGCTGGAGTGATGATCAATGATGCGATGGTGATTGTTGCCGATTTGGAAGCAGAGAATGGCGTTGTCCACGTGATTGACGCGGTATTGTTGCCACCAGCCTCGAACTTGGATGAGGTTCAAGTTCAGTTGGAATGTACGGTCTATCCAAATCCTTTGGTTGGCGGAGTGTTGAACGTTCAAGGCAATTGGGCAATGGGAGCACAGTTTACCATCACTGATCTTCAAGGTCGCATGGTCGCTCAATCCATTCTCCAATCGAATCAAATCCAATGGGATGCGAGTGGCTTGGAATCGGGTGTATACGCGATCACGGTAGCCGAAGGCGTTCAGTTTGAAACGGTTCAGTTTGTAATTCGTTAAGACGAATTCCCGAGGTAAACTCGTATTGGAAATCGGGTCGTTTCGTCAGAAGCGGCCCGATTTTTCTTTCCCGATACTTTTCTTAATGATCGAAGAGAGAAGCCATGGCCTCATCAAGGGTTGGATGCTTAAATTCAAATCCCGCTTGTTCAACTTTAGAAGAGGCAACGCGATTTGATGCCAACAACACCTCACTCATGTCTCCAAAGACTGTTTTCAAAATCCATGAAGGAACGGATGGGAAGAAGAATGGACGTTTTAGGGCAACGGCCAGTGCTTTTGAAAATGTGCGATTTTGAACAGGGTTGGGGCTCGCGGCGTTGTAAACACCGGATATGCCTTCGGATTGGATCGCCCAGAGAATCATCTGGGATAGATCCTCAATATGAATCCACGATTGCCATTGCTCTCCGGTTCCAATCGGCGAACCCAATCCCAAAGAAAAGAGGGGCTTGAGTGAACCAATAATGCCTCCTGAGGCAGCGAGTACCAATCCAATTCTCAATCGAACGGTCCGGCATCCTAGAGCTTCCGCTTTTAAGGCAGCGTGTTCCCATACCTGCACGACCTCTGAGGCAAATCCATCACCTGAGGGAGC
>CAJQIB010000019.1 GCA_905478325.1 uncultured Flavobacteriales bacterium
GAATTGTGAGCATCAAATTGCCACCTTCAGCAAAAAACAACTCCACTCCGAGCGCCACATAAGCGCCATAGCCTGTGGATGTGAGGTTCGAAGTTGGTCCTGTAAATTGATTCCCAACTTGAGCCGTCAACAGCTGGTAATTGCTGTTAAGAATCCGCACGTAATTGTTTTCTAATTGAGTAGCTAATATACTGCCTCCCAATTCAAAGACCCAACTTACCTCATCTGTAATATAGGCTGCTGACCGGTATCCCAACGACAGTTGGAATCGGTTTTCTTCACTGAAAATACCGTAGGTCGTTCTTCGTTCAGACCCCTGACCGGTGTCCACATCTGACGAAACGATGTTCCAGCCTCCTTGCGATTTCAACCCGTTGATCGCATCAACATGCAATACAAAGGCGCTCTCAGGATTGAAGAAAAAAAGCGTTTGCAACCCCATCAACGTGCCGGGTGTGTAGCGCATCCCATAAAGCCCTGGATATTCTATGTATTTGAATTCTCCGGCTTCCAATCCAATCGAGCTCATCACCTGACTCCACACCTGGCTATTGGGATTGTCCAGCCCCAATCGCTGCTCAATGGTCATGATGTTGGCGGTATTGTCTCCGAGGTCATAGTATTCACCTGCATACCCATTGTAAAAGGCATTGGCTGCTTTATGATTCCCCTGATAAATACCAAAATTCAAAGCGAATTCAATCCCCTTACGGGCAGGCACATACGCATCATCGAGGTCATCCCAATCGTCCCAGTCTTGCGCTTGGGCAGCAGTCGCCATGCCTGCAACTGCTAAGCAAATTACACGAAAGGCCGTTTTCACAGTATACACTTGCATCATCTCGCTCGAATTTACGACAGGAAGCAGGAACAGGCTGAATCAAGGCTCCAATTCCATACGGACCTCCACACGATTGAGGGGCCAATCGCTGTTGTCGGTTGGCAGCGCGGCCAACGTATCGAGCACATCCCAACCCGACACCATGCGGCCAAATACCGTGTGCTCCCCATCCAAGTGAGGTGCTCCCCCCTCCTTCTTGTAGCGTGCCTTTTGAGCCGCCGTATAGGTCCGACCTTTTTCGTTTTCAAGTTGCGAAAGTTCCACTGTAGACACTTTCCTACCGACCACCACATAAAAGTCATAAGAAGACGAACGCTTGTCTGGATTTCCCTGGTACGTGCGGCCCATGGCCAACGCTCCCCGATAATGCAGGCGATCCTTTCGGAATTCAGACGGCAACGTATGCTTGCCAATGAGCCAGCGCAATTCTTGTGCACGTTCTTCTTCTGAATTGCCTCCTTGCACCACAAATTCAGGAACAATCCGCACCATCTCAGTGGGTGAGTAATACCCGCGGTGCACTTTGTAACGCATGTTCGCTGCGTGCAGGGGAACATCATCAAACAACTCCACAACGATCTCTCCCCAATCCGTGGTCATCCGAACAAAACGATCGCGGTGCTCTTCATGCCAATCCATCAAAAATGACTCACAATTGGCATTGGTCAGGCTCGCGTAAGCCTCTGGCATTGTTGCCAATGCCTCAGGGACAACCGCGGGGATCACAGAAACCTGTTCGACCACCGCGGGGTACGCTTCAGTTCCCACTGTGTCTTGTTGCGGTTCAGAGCACCCCAACAACCCGATTACCATCACCAGCGCGAAACTTCGATTCCTGTGCATGCCGCAAAGCTACAACCCTGTTTTTTTCATTCAGGCGATTCAAAAATGGCGAGAAGCGTCAAATAATGTGGAGATTTACCATCCATGCGCTTTGCTCTTGTCGACATAGAAACCACCGGTTCCCACGCCAAAGGCCATGGCATCACCGAAATCGCCATCATCATCAGTGATGGAAACAAGGAGCTGGAGCGCTGGGAAAGCCTGGTAGACCCTGGCGCGCCGATCCCTCTTCACATCACGCGCCTGACCGGAATTGACGACGACATGGTCGCCAAAGCCCCCCCCTTTCATCAAATCGCAGACGAGCTGCGCGAGTGGTTGGGCGATGCTGTTTTTGTAGCGCACAACGTTGGGTTTGACTACTCCTTCATTCGAGGCCACTATGAGTTCCTCGGACAAACCTGGAAAAGTCCCAAGCTGTGTACAGTCCGCATGGCTCGTAAGCTGTTGCCTGGTCATGGAAGTTACAGCCTCGGCAACCTGTGCCGTGATTTGGATATCGGAAACGACGCGCGCCACCGCGCTATGGGGGATTGCGCCGCGACATTGGAGTTGTTTCATCGCATGATGGCTTTGCCTGAAGCCTCCAAAACGGTGGACCGCATGCTCCAGCGCAACCAACGTGAATCCTGGTTGCCGCAGCATGTGCAATCGGATGATTTCGAAAAGCTCCCCAATGGGCCGGGCGTCTATCGGTTTTTAAATAAATCGGGCGTACCCATCTACATTGGCATGTCACACAAGGTCAAACACCGCGTCCGGACACACTTTGGAGGAAGCATGTCGAGTGCCAGAAGACAAGCCTTTTTGCGCGATACCTATAAAATCGAAGCAGAATCGACCGGTTCAACGCTGATCGCCCGGCTGTTAGAAGACGAATTGATTCGAGAAAATTGGCCCATTCACAACCGCGCTCAAAAATCAATTCCCATGCGCACCGCGATTGTCCCGTACACGGACCGGTTGGGATACATGCGGCTTTCCTTGCGACAGCAACGCCACACCCGCGATGCCGTCCGATGTTTCTTTCGCGCTGAAGATGCCAAATCGTGGCTACACGCCAACGCACAGGAGTTTCAACTGGACCCCGAATTGTTGGGATTGGGAACCGATGGCGCTCAAGCACAGCGCTCCCAGACTGCCGATTTCCACAACCGTGCTTTGCAGGAAATCCTTGACCGATGTGCCCAAAACGAGCACTTCGCCATCATCGAAAATGGTCGATCTCCCCAAGAGAAAGCCGTCATTTTGATTGAAAATGGAAGCTTGAAGGGATGGGGGTTTACCGAACAGTCCATTTCTCATTTCGAAGAGATCGAACACCTCATCGAACTCAAGAAAGGCTCGTCCACCACCGATGCCATCATCGAGCACGCGTTGAAAGAACGCAGTGCAGGAGAAGCGACGTTTCAAATCGTTTCGCCTGCCCCATAACGGCTCGCGAATTACGGCAACGTCCTAAGCACCGCGATTTTTAGGCACAAAAAAAAGCCACCCTTGTGAGGCAGCTTTTCTCGATTATTTGATTCTTCAATTCAGTGGGGTGCAAACCGATCCTAAACGTTCGGTTGAAATCATGCGGGTTCCAGCTGAATACGCTAGGATGTTCCGCACCGCACTCGGGCGTGGCATTAGGCTGCCTGCTTTCATCGTGTCATCACACCAATCAGAAGTCAAATCGCTGAGGGTAACATGTGCCATGGGCTCTTGTTTTAGAGTTGATTCTCTCCCTAAACGCTCATCCTTTTCGACTATTGTGTTGACATCGAATTTAACGTTCCTAGCGCGCTGTAAGCTGCACGCCATTGTCATCCACCAACTTCCTTAAGTTGATGAGCGCATAACGCATACGGCCCAAAGCAGTATTGATTGAAACCCCTGTTTCATCCGCAATCTCCTGGAAACTTAAGTCCCGTTCGATCCGCATGGCCACCACGTTTTGCTGGTCTTCTGGTAAGAATTGCACCAAATGCCGCACGTCATGATAAATTTGGTCTTGGACCAATGCATCCTCAGCGTGCAGGTCGTCGCTGTGAAGGGTGTCGAACACATTGAATTCATCTGTGGCACGCACCATGCGCATCTTTTTATTCCTTCGGAAATGGTCGATCGATAAATTGTGTGCAATGCGCATCACCCAGGGAAGAAACTTTCCTTCCTCGTTGTACTTGCCGCTGCGCAAAGTATTGACCACTTTAATAAAGGTGTCTTGAAACAAGTCATTGGCAAGATCTGCATCTCGAACAATGAAGTAAATTTTAGAATAGATCTGTTGTTGATGTCTATTCAACAAGGACTCAAATGCCCTCTCGTCACCGGAGAGGTACAAATCGATCAATTGACGGTCCGTCAGTGATGCACGCATGATTCACGCAATTAAGGATAATACAAAACCCAGTCAATTCTGGGGCCTTACTTTGAAGCGTAAAATGTGTCGATCGCGTGCTTTTTGATTCGTGTATTGTGAATATACAACTAAATTTCAATGAAATGAAACCACAGGTACCTTTGATGTGTTAACAAACGAGAATGGACATTCAGATTAAAGGTGCCAAAGTGCACAACCTGCAAAACGTTTCCGTCACCATCCCCAAACGGAAATGGACGGTGATTACCGGTTTGTCGGGTTCGGGAAAAAGCTCGCTCGCGTTCGACACACTCTATGCGGAAGGCCAACGACGTTACGTAGAAAGCCTCAGCAGCTATGCCCGCCAGTTTTTGGGGCGACTTGACAAGCCTGACGTTGACTCCATCGACGGCATCTCCCCGGCTATTGCTATTGAACAGCGGTCATCCTCGGGAGGACCGCGATCGACCGTTGCTACCCGCACGGAGATCCATGACCATTTGCGGCTCTTGTACGCTCGAATCGGACGTACCATTTCTCCGATTTCAGGTGAAGAGGTCCGCAAAGACCGTCCCGAAGATGTCCTTGACTTCACCTTGCGGCTCGCCACAGGCACCCGCTTCATGGTGGTTTCCCCCCTCTCACTTAAAGAAGGGCGCACGTGGGCACAGCAATTGGAAATCCTAACTCAACAAGGGTTCAGTCGCGTCATCGACACCGCAGGAAAGCCGCAACTCATCAACGACATCCTTGCCTCAGACGAGCAAGACGGCATCCTGTCCAACGCCCCCAATTCTTGGATGCTCCTAATCGATCGCCTCGTCGTAGAACGTGAAAATGACGAATTTCAGGCTCGGGTCATGGATTCCGTTGAAACCGCTTTTTTCGAAGGCGAAGGAGAATGCAAAATTGTAACTGTTGAAGATGGAGTCATAGAGCAACACTCTTTTTCCGATCGATTCGAACGCGATGGCATGACATTTATCGAGCCGACCCCGGACTTGTTTACGTTCAACAATCCGGTCGGGGCGTGCCAAAAGTGTGAGGGCTTTGGCCATGTGATTGGAATCGATCCGGAACGTGTGGTTCCCGATCCGAGGCTGTCCATCTTCGAAGATGCCGTTGCTTGTTGGCGTGGAGATCGCCTGGGGAAATGGAAGGAAAGGCTATGCTTGAATGCCAACAAGGCCGACCTGCCCATTCACACGCCATGGAATAAGCTCTCTGACGCCCAGCGAAAGCTTGTGTGGGACGGCGGCCCCGGGTTCAAGGGGTTGCATGCCTTTTTCTCCTACCTCGAGGAGAAGAGCTATAAGATTCAATTCCGCGTGATGCTGAGCCGGTATCGCGGTAGAACCATCTGCTCCGATTGCCATGGGACTCGTCTTGGAATCGCATCCCAGCATGTCCATGTAGCTGGCGTCAATTTGACCCATGTATTGCGTTTGACATCAGAGCAAGCTTTGAATCACATGCGCACCCTTGAATTGACCGAAAATGAGGGGTCCATTGCCAAGCGTCTGCTTCAAGAAATTGAACAACGTCTCTCCTATCTATGCGATGTTGGGTTGGGCTATTTGACTCTGGATCGTTCCAGTAAAACGTTGAGTGGCGGTGAAGCTCAACGCATCGCCTTGAGCGCTTGCTTGGGGAGCAGCCTTGTGGGAAGTACGTACATCCTGGACGAGCCCAGCATTGGCCTTCACCCAGAAGACACCGCCCGCCTGATTTCCATTTTAGAAAAACTCCGCGACTTGGGCAATACCGTGGTCGTTGTGGAGCATGATGAGGACATCATGAAAGCTGCTGACCACCTCATCGACATGGGGCCTGAAGCAGGAACACATGGAGGCAGAGTCGTCTTCGCTGGGAGCCATCACGAATTGGACACGCTCGACCTCGACCACCCTTCTTGGACCGCCGCCTATCTCAGTGGGCGCCAACGTGTCAGTATTCCAACACAGACTGGCCGCTCAAAAGAGTACATCGGTCTGCGCGGCGCTCATCTGCACAACGTCACAGGAGTTGATGTCAACTTCCCCTTGCACGCACTTACCGCCGTAACGGGAGTCAGCGGATCAGGAAAAAGCACCTTGATCAATGGGGTGTTGGTTCCCTTGATTCGCCAGCATCTGGAAGGATTGGGAGGATTGAAAAATGCATATGGATCCCTCGAAGGAAAAGTTGAATCGATTGGAGCGCTTGAATACATCGATCAGAACCCGATCGGCAAATCATCGCGGAGTAATCCGGTGACGTACGTCAAAGCGTTCGATGAAATTCGAAGTTTGTTTTCCGATTCGGTCCCGGCGAAAGCACGCGGTTACAAACCTGCCCATTTTAGCTTCAATGTCACCGGAGGACGTTGTGACACCTGCGAAGGCGAAGGCGAAGTCACCATTGGCATGCAATTTATGGCCGATCTAAAATTGCAATGCGATGCCTGCCATGGCAAGCGTTTCAAAGATGAGGTACTGGAAGTCCAGTGGAACGGGAAAAACATTTCGGAGGTACTAGCGATGACCGTTGACGATGCCATGGAGTTTTTTCTTCCCGACCCCACTGCCAAGAAGGTCCCTGCTGCGCAGAAAAGGCTCATCACCAAGCTCACACCCCTGTGTGAAGTCGGCCTGGGGTATGTCACCTTGGGACAAAGCAGCAACACCCTCAGTGGCGGTGAAGCCCAACGCATCAAATTGGCCTCTTTTCTTTCGCGTGGAGACCGGCAAGTGCACACGTTATTTGTTTTCGATGAACCAACAACAGGCTTGCATGCCCACGACGTGCAGAAGTTGTTGACGACCTTCCACGCTTTGCTTGCCCAAGGACACACGCTCATTGTCATTGAACACCACTTGGATGTCATGGCACATGCAGACCATTTGATTGACATGGGACCCGGCGGCGGTGATGCAGGAGGTACGTGCGTGTTTCAAGGCACACCGCAAGCATTGCTAGACTGCAAGGACTCCAAAACCGCGAAACATCTTCGCCCCAAACTGATTTCATGAAACACACTCCACTTATGCTGTTGAGTTTTTGCGTCGCCCTTCTTTTTGCCGGTTGTACATCCGCACAGCAGGACACAAAAAACGATGAAACGCAAACATCTTCCATCGATTGGAGCGCCGAACTTTCACCGGAACAATACCGCATTCTAAGACAATGTGGGACTGAACCGCCCTTTACAGGTGAGTTTTGGGACCACCATGAACGAGGAGTCTATCAGTGCGCAGGATGCGGGTCGCCACTTTTTAGCAGTCAGACGAAGTACGAGAGCGGAAGCGGTTGGCCCAGTTTTTTTGGGGCTTTGGATTCCTCCAATATCCGAACACGTGTCGATCGTGAACATGGAATGATTCGGACAGAATTATTGTGTCAATCATGCGGTGGGCATTTGGGCCATCTATTCAATGACGGGCCTGCACCGGATGGACTGCGCTACTGTATCAACAGCGTTTCCTTACAATTCGAGCACGATTCTATTGCTTCCAAAGAAGCGTCTCCCAAGGGAGAGCAGCACTAGGCTATGTTCAGAGTTACTGTCCGCAGCTGAAGGTCACACCTTCTGCTTGGATCATGTTGCCTCCCTCAATGGTACCGTCATCCTTTTGCGTCGCTTTGGTGCGGCCGTGGATGTTGATCATGCCGGTAATTTGACCGGTAGACGTGAGTTGTGCAACGAGAATACGCTTGTCAGCTGGCGCTAAAGCCTGACGCTTGTCCGGAGTTACAAACCACGCTCCGTTGTCCGTTTCCAAGGCATTCCCCTTTTCAAACTCTGTAAAATCCATGAGGAAGCCCGTCAATGAATTCATGTAGTTGTCTTCCAAGCCGATTGTCACCCATGTATCAAAAGCCAATGTGGCATCATTTTCCACATCGAATCGCTGCACCTGTGATGCCAACTCTCCTCCTCTAGGATGCTGATAAAACGGCTTTGTTGAACGGATGTAAAGAGATTTTCCGGCCTCTCCAAAAATGGCATCAATGACATCGCCTTCACTTTCCATGACGGCGTAGACTCGATACGTATTTCCAGAAACAGAACCATTATTGTCAACAGGCTCTACCTCTAAATGAGAGAACTGAGCACTCCCTACAACGGGCAACAGCAACAGGGCAACAGCAAGGGCATTCAAACGCATGATCAATTTTTTCTTCGGCCTAGCGAATTTATTTCACCAGACGATTTCTACCTAAAATACGACGATTTCCCATGGATTTCGAATTAAATCCACTTGAACGAGGAACAAAGTACGTTAAAGTCATCTCGTGCGTATGCGGGCTGAAGTACTGAGCCCCCGTGTTTGTTACGTCGTAAGCGTAGGACAAACCGAATGAACCGTATTCTCCACCTAGACCTAAAATCAAGGCATCGTTGGTCCGGAATCCCAAAGACAACCAGGCCATCTGGGCATACCAGCCACGGACATAGATGTCCATTTGAGCTGGGGTACGTTCTGTTAAACGCACAATTCCAGACGGTTCCAACAAAAAGACATCACTGACTTGATAGCGGTACGTCCCCATGAATCGAAAATGACGCACTCCGATGTTTTCTTGACCACCCGACAAAGGGCTGGCCTCCAATCCCGTCGATGATTGAAGCAAATTTGGAATGGCAAAACCGAATGAATACGCTTCGCTAAAGACCATCATACCAAAATGTGCATCCAATGAGGTCGTCTGTTCCATGCCCCACTGCAATGCCGGATCTTCGACATCCCAAACATCAAGAGAGGCATTGTCAAACGACCATTGGTTGGCCATCAAACTCAATCCAAATGAGACGGCATCGTAGTTGTTCAAATCGATGGTATACGACCCCGTCAATTCCATACCCGTTTGCTTGATCGCTCCTCCCGTGTTGTCCGAATAGACGATACCACCGACACCAATGTTGTTGGGAAGCGACGTATGGCCGCTAAACGTCATGGTTGTTGGGGCACCCTCAAAACCTGTCCACTGGTTCCGATACGACATCGAAATCGGAGTCTCGGTCAATGTCCCCGCAATCGCAGGGTTACTGAGATACGGATTGGTCATGAATTGCGACCTCCGAAACAACTGCTGACCCTGAACGTTTCCGATAGCTGTAAGCATCAGTGCGCTGACAGCAAAAACGATGAGTGATTTATTTTGTATCCACATACTCCTTAATACTTCAAGGTTACTGTTCCGGTAATAGGCTCTTGATCACCGTTGAAATCGATCACGTAATAATAATCCGCCATCGGCAACGGCGCGTTGTTGAAACGGCCATCCCAGCGCTTTGCATAGCCAAGAGAGCTGAATAGCTCCTGTCCCCAACGGTTGTAAACCGACACCTTGGAGGATGGGAAGAATTCAAGCCCCCCTACAATCCATTCATCATTGTATCCATCTCCATTGGGAGTGATGGCGTCCGCGATGAAAAAGCATCCAATCGTCGGTTCCACCACAACAGCTGAAGACAAAGTGCATCCCAAGCTGTCCGTAATGACGACTGCATAGGTGTCTTCAAACAACCCCGTCGCCGTGGCTGTTTCTTGCGCTAAGAAGTCACTCCAGAGGTATTGGATGGGCAAGTGCCCCCCATCGACCGAAGCGGTAACCGTGCCGTCTTGTTCATTCCAGCAGGTGACCGGACTGCTCAACATGGTGAGGATCATATCCGTATCCTCCTCTGCTCCTATTTCAAATAGCGTGTCCTCAATGCAACCTGTCGCATCCACGGCGGTCACATGATACACTCCCTCATACAAATTGAATAAATCAATTCCTTGTTCTTCAATTTCCCAAACGAGATCGCCTGTTCCTCCAACCGGAAAAATATTGACGGCCCCATCGCTCATTCCGGTGCAGGTGACATTCGTCACGTTGATCAGCACTTCGATCGGATCTGGCTCCAAAATCTCAAATAAGGCTGAGTCCATGCATCCATTGGCATCAATCACTTGCGCCGCATAATCGCCCGCACACAGGGCGCTGAAGTTGAATGTCTCGTTGGCATTGAGCGTCAACATGACGTCGCCTGTTCCTCCTGCAAAGTCCACAACAGCTGAACCGTCGCAATCACCCCCACAAACGACATTTTCACTGAGCAACAGCTCAACCACCAAAGAATCAGGTTCAAATACCGCCTGCATGCCGGACACCAAGCATCCATTCTCGTCTTCAACAATGACATCGAGGTTTCCCTCATTCAAATTCTCTACCGTATAAGGCAGCACTCCCGATTCAGGGGATTGCAATGTCAAAACTCCCGTACCTCCAACGGCATCGACGGACACCGTGCCATCGCCATAGGCCGTACATGAGATCGGGGTCGATGACAAAATCAATTGAATCGGTTCCGGTTCGATGAGTGTTTGCGGCTCAGAATTGACAATACAACCGGCTTCATCCGTAACACTCAAGGTGTAGGTTCCAACCGACAAATCAAAACAGGGTTCAATCCCAAATCCATCCGCTGGAGGATCGACTTGGTAAGACAGCGCTCCCGTTCCTCCTTGCGCATTCACGATGCAAATCTCACCATCCGACTCTCCTGCACATGACACATCCAAAAGCTCTAAGTCAAACTGAATGGAGTCCGGTGCATTGATCAAGAAATCATCTTGGATTACGCAACCGTTGTCATCAATTGCATTGGCTATAAATGCGCCAGAACACAAAGCGTTTCCGTTGAATTCGGTGCCCTCTTCATCTGTTACTGAATAATCGAAATTGCCTGTCCCGCCTGTCGCGACTATGACGACTTCGCCATTGCAGGCATCCGCACACAACAAATCCGATGGGTCAATTGAAATCTCCACCGCAGAAGGCTCTATCAACGTCACTTGAGCTTCTTCCGTACAACCATTGCTATCGGTGAGCGTCACATTGTATTGCCCTGGCAAAACGTTGTCCAAGTCAATGACCACATTGCCTTCGCCCGTTATGGTTTCCGGGAATGCTGGATCTGCAGTCAAGGTTAAGGTTCCGCTACCACCGGACATGCTTCCATCAACTTGCCCATCACCATAGTCGAAACAAGAGATATCCGTTTCGTTCAAAATCAGTTCAAAGGGATCGATGCAACTCAATTCGATGACCGTATCCACTGAACAGCCGTAGAGGTCCGTAATCTCGAATGTCCATTGGCCATCTCCAGCAACACAAGGAAGGCCAATCCACTGTTCAGCCACAGGGACTTGCACATTTCCTGGAGTCGCTAACGGATAGGCAACAATATCCAATGGATCTGAACCACCTTGATAGTTGATTTGCACAACGCTGTTTTGATCACCAGGACACTCGTTATCCTGCAGCAATTCCCAGTTGGCATTCAACTGTGGGGGGTCGATGAAGGCAAACAGGTCGGTCGTATCGCGGCAGCTATTGCCGTCCAAAATGGCAACAAAGTAATCGCCTTGTCCAATGTCCGAAAATGTACCGTTGTCATCTTGAGACAGAATCAAGGTTGAATCAGAAGCATCATACAACTCATAGGTCACCGGGTTCATACTCGCTCCATCGGCGTTCACCTCAACCGTGGCTGTTTCTCCAAAACAATTGATTGGAGTCGTCACATTCACCTCTGAATTGGATGCAGCGAATTCACCACAGGGATTGGGCACGGTCATAGCGCCGCCGCCATCACCTTCCATGCACCACAAATCAATATCGCTTTGATCGCCTTCAACAAAGACTTGAAAACAGGCATGGAACGAAAACGGGCCACACGTCGTCACCTGAGCAATTTGTATCCTCATGTCAGGACCAGCTTCAACCGGTGCGATGGTGAAAACCGTTCCTTCAATCACTTGCTCGGAACACATGGTTGTGCTCGAATAATCGGTATTCGTTGAGACAATTTGTTCACCGGGCGCGAAGCCCAATGTCCAAAACGTGTCGTATTCAATTTCTGGAAAAAAGTCCAACAGTCCCGGATTTTGAGCTGACCCTAACAGCACATCCCCCAGCAAGGGATTGAAGCATCCGCAAGGAGCATTCATATACAATGGATCGGTAAATGCCACGGTATTGTCAGCATACATGGCACTCAACTGGTCCGTCTCATTCTGAAAAACAGCGTAGATATCATAGGTCACATAGCCATTGAGCAGATCTTCTAGATCAAAACCATCACCCGTGGGAGCATAGAATGCCGTATCGACCTCTATTTCAATGCCCACAACTTGGGAAGTTGAGCTCGTTTGAACTGCAAACAACATTAAAAACAACAGGGCAGGCGCCCAAACAGTCGTTAAATGCGACAAGACGGAAGAGATCCGTAATACAGGGAGACGTGACTCTATTGCTTTCATGAATGCAGATTCAATGGCTTAGAAACAAAACAAGATATCGCGTGCAAACGTTGCATCGATATATGTTGAGCGCGCAAATTAGCGGATTTCGTCCATATAGCTACCTTCATTCCTCGGAATCACCATTCAATGCCTACATGAAAATCGTTACAACCGCTCAAGCGCTGCCTGTCGCCAACGAAATTCCCCATATTCTAGAAAGCGATGATCACTTGGCTTGGGTGTGGAAACCCAACCATCTTTTGGTCCACAGAACCGACTTGGCCATGCATGATCTGCTCAACCTGAAGGATTGGATTTTGGAAACTACCGACTGGTCCTTCGCACAACCGATCAATCGATTGGACCGTCCCACAAGCGGGCTGGTGCTTGTTGCGCGCGACGTTGACGCCCTGAAAATGGTTTCTGAGCAGTTCGCGCAACACGCTGTGGCCAAAACGTATCTGGCAATCGTCAGAGGTTGGACCGAGGATGAGGGTGTTATTGAAAAGCCTTTACCGACGAGTCACAACAGCACTCCAAAAGAAGCCATCACCACCTACAAAACCTTGGGTCGGGCTGAATTGCCGCTGGCCATCACGCGGTATGAAACAAGTCGATTTAGCCTGGTCGAATGCACGCCTCAAACGGGACGTTTCCATCAAATTAGATTGCATCTCAAGCACCTCAAACACCCGATCATTGGAGATACGGCACATGGTGACAAGCCACACAACCGCTATTTCGCTCAGCATTTAAACCAACCGTATTTGTTGCTGCATTCCGGTGAGTTGACCCTGGAACACCCTCACACTGCGTTGGAAAAAACCGTGCAGGCTCCGTTGCCTGAGCACTGGAAACAGACGCTCGATCAACTCGGCTGGTCCGATTCGTTTTCCACGTTTGGCTCTTCGGATTCAACCCAATCAGGTTCTTGACCCTCGCCCACTTTGGAAATCCGCAAATGAATCTCAGTCAATTCCTCTTCCGTCAAATGCCGCCATTCGCCCATCGGCATGTCCAAATCAACATTCATGATTCGGGAACGCTGCAAGCGAATCACACGGTGTCCTAAGGCCTCGCACATGCGTCGAATTTGGCGATTCAAACCTTGAGTCAAGATCATCCGAAACGTCGTTGCACTTGTTCGCTCGATAGCACACGGCAACGTGATGGTGTCAAGAATCTGAACCCCTGCACTCATTTTTTCGAGAAAAGCATCGTCAAATTCGCGGTTCACCATCACATGGTATTCCTTTTCGTGCTGGTGACGGGCACGTAGAATCTTATTAACGATGTCGCCGTCATTGGTCAGAAAAATGAGGCCTTCGCTCATCTTGTCCAATCGACCGATCGGGAAAATCCGTGTAGGGTAATCGATAAAGTCAATGATGTTGTCCTTTTCGCGGACTTGATCTGTTGTACAAACGATTCCAACCGGCTTGTGCAGAGCGATGTAAACCGGTGCCGCACCTTCTAGCTTACCTACCTCCTCGCCTTTCACAGCGACCACATCACCAGGCTGCAGTCGGGTGCCCATTTCAGGGACTACGCCATTGATTGTCACCTGCCCCAATTCAATCAGCTTATCGGCTGCTCGTCGCGAGCAATAACCAATTTCACTGAGGTACTTATTGATGCGTTTGCCGCTTGGCTGAGATTCCTCCATGGCGCAAAGGTATGCAGCCAAAGCATCCATCCTTGACTTCCTACCTTTGCATTCAGATTCACAGCGAATCTCGCGTTCACCATCAATGCAATGGTTCAATCTTCCATGGAACAAGCTCCTCCTTATCACCCCCAAAACAAGGTCCGAATCGTCACCGCAGCGAGCCTCTTTGACGGGCACGATGCCGCCATCAACATCATGCGGCGCATCATGCAACGGTCGGGCTGTGAAGTCATTCACTTGGGGCATGACCGCAGTGTCGATGAAG
This sequence comes from uncultured Flavobacteriales bacterium, assembly GCA_905478325.1. Taxonomy (GTDB): domain Bacteria; phylum Bacteroidota; class Bacteroidia; order Flavobacteriales_D; family Sanyastnellaceae; genus UA16. Next base: position 14,242 of record CAJQIB010000019.1, read on the forward strand.
TGGTCAATTGTGCGATTCAAGAAGATGCCCAGGGCATTGCCATGACCTCCTACCAAGGAGGGCACATGGAGTACTTCAAGTACATGAAGGACTTGTTGGAAGAAAAAGGAGCCGGCCACATCCGCATTTTTGGCGGCGGCGGCGGCACCATCCTGCCCGAGGAGATTGCGGAATTGCATGCCTACGGTATCGAGCGCATTTACCATCCTGATGATGGCCGTGCGATGGGACTGCAGGGCATGATCAACGATCTGGTTCAACGAGCCGACTTTGAAACGGTGCATTCCGTTGCGGATGTTGCCGAAGAATTGAAGCAACTGAATCACGCCGGTCACCGGGGCATTGCGCGTTGCATTACCGCCGCGGAAAATGACCCCGATGGATTTTCCGCCGCGTTCAAAGCCGCCCAACCCAATGTGGCTGCAGTGCCTGTTTTGGGTATTACGGGAACTGGCGGATCGGGCAAATCGTCGATGGTCGATGAATTGGTGCGTCGCTTTTTGATGGACTTTCCGGATAAGCGCATTGGCTTGATCAGTGTAGACCCTTCCAAGCGCAAGACCGGTGGCGCCTTGTTGGGTGATCGCATTCGCATGAACGCGATCCACAACGAGCGCGTCTACATGCGCTCACTGGCGACCCGACAATCCAATTTGGCACTGTCCAAGCACGTATCCGAAGCGGTGGAAGTGCTCAAGGCGAGCCAGTTCGACCTCATCGTCTTGGAGACGAGCGGCATTGGCCAGAGCGACACCGAGATCATGGACCACAGCGACGTGGCCTTGTACCTCATGACACCTGAATTTGGCGCTGCGACGCAGCTGGAGAAAATTGACATGCTGGATTTTGCCGATGTCATCGCCATCAATAAATTCGACAAACGCGGCGCATTGGATGCCATTCGCGATGTGCGGAAACAATTCAAGCGCAACCACGATCTATGGGAAGCTACTGACGAAGACTTGCCGGTCATTGGCACCATTGCCTCTCAATTCAATGATCCCGGAACCAATCGGTTGTACAAGCTCTTAATGGATCACTTGGCCAAGCGCACCGGCAACAACTTGAAATCCACTTGGGACGTGAGCCAAGACGAAAGCGAAAAGCTCTTTGTCATTCCTCCAGGACGCGTGCGTTACTTGAGTGAGATTGCCGAATCCAACCGCGCTTACAATACATGGTGTGAAGAGCAAGCCGAAGTGGCGGGCAACCTTCAAGCGTTGCGCGAAGCCACCCTCCTCCTCGACCCGGCCGATCAGCAGGCGTTGATCCAAAAAGCCGAGGAAGTGCAGATGGAGCTCGACCCGAAGTTGATGGCGTGGCTGGACCAATGGCCTGCGCTCCGAGCACGGTATCGCGATGCGGTGTACAGCTTTGATGTCCGTGGAAAGCAAATCGACATCGAAACCACGTCCAAGAGCCTGTCTCAACTCAATATTCCCAAGGTGAGTGTCCCCCGCATTAGCGGCTGGAAGGATTTGCTTCGATGGGCTTTGCAGGAGAATCTACCCGGTTCATTCCCTTACACCGCCGGCATCTATCCGTTCAAACGACAAGGCGAAGATCCCGCCCGCATGTTTGCCGGTGAAGGCGGACCTGAGCGCACCAACAAGCGATTCCATTATGTCTCTGTCGGAATGCCGGCCAAACGCCTTTCAACCGCCTTTGACAGCGTCACCCTGTACGGGCGTGACCCCGATGTTCGACCGGACATCTATGGCAAGGTGGGCAACAGCGGCGTGAGCGTCTGTTCGCTCGATGACGCCAAGAAATTGTACAGCGGATTTGACCTGTGCGATCCTGCGACCAGTGTGTCCATGACCATCAACGGTCCGGCCCCGATGATCTTGGGCTTCTTCTTGAACGCCGCCATCGATCAAACGTGCGAAAAATTCATCCGTACGGAAGGACTTGAAAAAGACGTTGAAGCCCTCCTCAAAAAGAAGTGGGACGACCAGGGATTGCAACGGCCCACCTACCATGGGGAATTGCCCGATGGCCACAACGGCTTGGGTCTGTTATTGCTGGGATGTACAGGAGATGAAATCCTTCCTGCCGACACCTATGCGCGGCTCACCAACGAGGCCCTCACGCAGGTACGCGGAACCGTGCAAGCCGACATTCTCAAGGAAGATCAAGCCCAAAATACGTGCATCTTCTCCACTGAATTTGCCTTACGTCTGATGGGCGACGTGCAGCAAAGCTTCATTGACCGCAACGTCAAGAACTTCTATTCGGTTTCCATCAGCGGTTACCACATCGCCGAGGCAGGAGCCAATCCCATTACCCAGTTGGCCTTCACCTTGGCCAATGGATTCACGTATGTGGAATACTACCTGAGTCGGGGCATGGATTTGAATGCCTTTGGTCCCAACCTCAGCTTCTTCTTTTCCAACGGCATCGACCCGGAGTACGCTGTCATTGGACGAGTGGCGCGCCGCATTTGGGCCAAAGCCATGCGCGAGAAATACAAGGCATCGTCGCGAGCGCAGATGCTCAAGTACCACATCCAAACGTCCGGAAGATCGCTGCACGCGCAGGAAATCGATTTCAATGACATCCGCACGACTTTGCAGGCTTTGTATGCCATCTATGACAATTGCAACTCGTTGCACACCAACGCATATGATGAGGCGATTACGACACCGACGGAACACAGTGTCCGCCGTGCGATGGCCATTCAGCTGATCATCAACAAAGAACTGGGGCTCACCAAGAATGAAAACCCGCTGCAGGGCTCGTTTATCATTGAGGAGTTGACCGATTTGGTGGAAGAAGCGGTGCTGCTTGAATTTGATCGGATTACGGAACGCGGCGGCGTGTTGGGTGCGATGGAAACCATGTACCAACGATCACGCATACAAGAGGAAAGCTTGCACTACGAAATGCTCAAGCACACCGGCGAATTCCCCATTATTGGTGTGAATACCTTCCTGTCGAAGACTGGCTCTCCCACCCTGACTCCGGGCGAAGTTATTCGCGCTGAAGTGGAAGAAAAACAGGCGCAACTCGATCATGTTTCGGCATTGCACGCTTGCCACGATAGCGAATCAACGGCCTCCATTGTCGAGCTGAAGCGTACGGCCGTGGCGGGTGAAAATCTCTTCGAAGCCTTGTTGAGATCGACCAAGCATTGTTCGTTGGGCCAATTGACCGATGCTTTGTTTGAAGTGGGCGGCGCGTATCGACGTAACATGTAATGATGCAAACCAAGGCGACCGAAGGCATCGCTTGGATGATCTCCGCCACGGTGTTGTACACCGCAGCCAATCTGTGCGTGAAATCATTGGCGCATTTGCCGACGGAGGAATTGGTATTCTTGCGTTCCGCGACCTCGTTGATCCTCGCCGGAAGCTGGTTGCTTTGGAAAGGCAAATCGTTGCTGGGCGTGAACCGAAAATGGCTGCTCATCCGAGGCATTTTCGGGACCATTGGCTTAGCGACCTTCTTTCATACCATCCGCTTCATTCCGCTCGCGAGCGCGACTGTGATCCAGTATTTGAGTCCCATTTTCACGGTGTTGTTGGCGGCGCGCTTTGATGGCCAGCGCGGCATGCGGCCCGTGCAATGGGTATTCTTTGGATTGGCATTTCTTGGGGTGTTGATGGTCAAAGGGTTTGACCCGCGCATCAGCTGGCTCTACCTCGGCCTCGGCATCACCAGTGCCATTTGTGCTGCCGTCGCTTACCTCGCCACCATGAAATGCCGCGACACAGACCATCCGGTGGGAGTTGTTATTTGGTTTCATTTGGTGGCTGTTCCCGTGACGGGAACGTGGACGGCGTTTACCTGGGTGCCGCCGGTAGGCCATGAATGGTTGTTGGCACTCGCTGTTGGGGTATTGAGTATCCTCGCCCAAGTCGCCATGACGCATGCCTTGCATCGCGGTGAAGCCAATGTGGTCATGCCGTTTAAATACCTCGGAGCAATTCTCGCCTTTGTATTTGGGTTGCTGCTCTTTGATGAACGCCTCAATGCGTATGCCCTTGCCGGCATGATCTTGGTCATCGCCTCTTTGATCACCAACACGTTGTACAAGCGCTACCGCTCAAAGAAAATGGGTGCTCTGGCTTCGTAAGCTGTTAGGCGCGATTCACGCGGTGCTGCAATGCCCGTGCAGCCAACCAGGCTAACGGGACATAGCCCAACACATCGGTCACGACCATCCAAGTGGGCATGGGAATCATCATGGCATTGAGGATACCGCCGATGAGAAAGACAACTCCCATGGTGGCTCCCGGCCACACCTTCTTGGTCGGAGCGATGAGCTGTGCCGTAAGAGCGCTCATCACGGTTCCTCCCCAATGCGAAAGCAATACCGAGATTTTGGGCGCCAAACCCAATCCCGTCATGAACGACTCCAATTCAACGGGATCTGTAGGAATCTTGCTTATGGCCGCTTCGGGAAATACAAATCCAGAGAGGTGATGCAATCCCATCATACTGTACATACCAACCAAAGTCGCCGCTACAAAGGCGACCACCCAAAGGAGAATTTTAATGACCGTGTTCATGAGCGGATATAAATTATAGACTGCAATAAGCCAAAGGATGTCCTTCATCCCACACCATCTGTTGGTATGCTTCTTGCAATTTCAAGGTGATCGGTCCCATGGCGTCGGAAGGTCCAATGAGGCGCCCATCCACTTCGCGCATGTGCGATAGCCCACCCATCGTCCCTGTCGTAAAGGCTTCGTCCGCCGTGTACAGCTCTGTCAAGGACAGGTCGGCTTCGACTGCAGGGATTCCGATGCGGGCGGCAACCTCCAGTACCATAGACCGCGTCAAGCCGGGCAGGCAAGCCACGGGAAATGGCGTCATCAACACGCCCGAACGGACCACAAAAATATTGGTCGCATTGGTCTCTGCAATGAAGCCTCTCACATCCAACATGACGGCATCATCGACGCCCGCCACATTGGCTTCAATTTTCGCCAGTATGTTGTTGAGCAGGTTGTTGTGGTGGATCTTGGAATCCAAGGTCGCAGGTGAATTGCGCCGCGTGGAGGCTGTGACCAGCCGCGTGCCCTCATCACCGTAAACCATCCCTTTGTATTCCGGCAAAATGATCAAGGTCGATCCATGGACATTGAGTCGCGGATCCATTCCTGAGGTGCTCTTGAGTCCGCGCGACAAGGTCATTCTCGCGTGCACTCCATCGCACATGCCATTGGCCTCAAACGTACGCAAAACGGCATCCACCACCTCATCCTCATCCGGAATGTCTACAAAGGCCAAAGCATGAGCTGAATCGCGCAGGCGACGGATATGTTCCTTGAGTTGCAACACGCGACCATTTCGCACACGCAGTCCTTCCCACACGCCATCTCCCCCCTGAACAACACTGTCTAGCACGCTCACCTTGGCATCTGCACGAGGGACCAACCCATCCACCCACACTTGGGTATTTTCGTTGCGCAGGTCAGGTTGATTGAATTTTGGCATGGTCAGTGGGAATGGGATTGCAATCTCTCAAAAATGGGTTGGACTTCCGCTAAAAGTTGAAGAAGATCTTGACTCCAATCCGAAATTTCAGGCAATGGTTGGTCGATTCTAGGGACTTCCCATCCTGCTGAAGCATGCACGCTTTGGTACCAATATTGCGCCCAGACACCATCTTCCGGTCGCGGTCCCGGTTTCCAGCGCAACATGTTCGCGTCCCATGGCAAGTCCAAGAACGTGCACAACCGCTTGAGTTGATTTTCAGGGTCTTTGATCAAGGCGTCCGAATCCACGACAAGCAAGGGAATTCTTTGTGTTTTGCAGGAGTTCAGCAGGCGCCATTGGTGGTCGTAGCACACATCCAACCGGGTAGGACTTTGGATGTGCTGTTGGTACGAGGCCAACACCCGAACGGGATCGCGCGTGAGGAGCACTTGCTTGTGCTGTGTGAAATCCGCTATCTCTTCCCAACCTTCCGTGTGGTTGGCCATGTGTTTCAGAAACAAATGGGGCGTTTGAGGGCGATCGAATTGGGCTAAAATCGAGGGGCGATCGAGGGGCATCGTTGCCAACACCGCTTCGCGAGAAGGTCGCGCTGCACCGGTATGCTCCAAGAAATGGCCAAACAACGGTTCGTCCATCACGCTCATGTCGCGGCGTTGCGCAAAACTGTACATCAGAGCTGTACTGCAATTGCGCGGACCGGACCACAGCGAGATGATCACGTGGCTGCGGTGGTTATCGGACGACAGAGATGGATCCTGTAAACAACTCCGGTGCCAAGGCATGCACCGATTGTACCGACAATCGATACATGTACTGTCCGTCCCGCACAAAGTGATCGCCACCTTGATGCTGGCCCAACCACGGTTCATTCGGGTTGGTCGATTCAAACACCTTTTCTCCCCAGCGATTGGCAATCACCAAATGATACGAACTGGCAATAAATGCATCACCAACAGGTAAGAAGGCATCGTTCAAGCCGTCATTGTTCGGGCTAAAGGCATTGGGAACGTACATCGCGAATTCGACCGGGCGGAAGTAGGCCGTGATCTCGTCGTAGGCTTCGATTGGGAAAGTCACCGTCGACGATTGCGCGTCGGGATTGGGATCAGTCAACAAACCGTCCCAGTGGTCAAACTCCCAAAATTCAATGGGCGTCGCTTTGGCGTCGATCGGACCGTTGGACTCAATGCCTCCAGACCAGTAGCCTTGGGTCACAATTTGACCATTTTCAACACTCACTGAACCGGAACCGGCGGGCTCAACACGCACCACTAAATCCACGTGCTCGATGGCATCAAAATGCGCAACGATGGTGTTGGATTCTGTCACGATGATATTGCCTGTCGGAGAAGTCATCGAAGGACTCACTTCTGAGCCGGTGGTGGTCCATCCTGTAAAGACATGCCACTCATCGATGCCCACAGCTTGAACCGAATGCCCTCCAAAGTCAACCAACTCGGTTGCAGGGTAGGTCTCTAAAGACAGTCCGTCGAGCAAGATGTTTCCAGCCCCCGCAGGGTCCACATCGAAGACGATTTGCTGGGGTTCCGCAGAAGCAGCGAAATACGCCACGAGCGTGGCATTGCCCGTTAAGGTAAAATCCAATGATGGATTGGTCGAATTGGCCAGAACGATGTCTCCATCGAGCACTTGCCAAAACAAAAACAACTCCCCCATGGATTCCAGTGCCTGCAACTCCATCGGAACGCCCGAGAAATACGTCCCCTCCAGCGGGGAGTCCTCCGGACCAATTTCAACCGAATTGATTTGAATCTCTCCTTGACCTTCGATCATGATGGTCAAAGACACGCTCTCCACATCGTAGCAATCCTCAATGCCATCAATCAATGTCGCCTCGCAGCGCTCATCAATGAAATCGTGAATTTCCTGCACGTTGCCGACCCACTCATCATAATCCCCGCCCCAACGGTCCATTTGACGATCCATTTCCGGATCGATGACGTTGATCATGCTGTCGAGTACCGCGTGCATGTTGTCACAACTGAAGTGCGTATTGCTCAAATCCGCCCAACGATTGATGTACGTTGCCCAGAAATCCTCATTGTCCAAAAGCGCGTTGAAAATCGGAATGTGCCCTTGGCCTCCCGGGTTGTTCAAACTCTCCGGATTGCACGGGTCCGCATCCGGTCCTTGCGATGGAATGCCGGTGTAGTTCGCGCCGTGACCAAACGTGTTGTCCATGTCCCAGAGGGCATAACGCCAGCGCTTCGCATCGCCATCGGGATGGCGACCACGCCACCAAGCCGTATTCCAATTGAGCCAGTCTGCACACACGACAAACGAATTCAGCAACACATAATCGATGAGGCTCATGGTATTGAATACGCTTTCAACGTACTCGTAGTTGGCTGCATCTGACATGTCTTGGCCCGTGATAAAGCCCACCAGAGGGCCCCAATCCGCATCGCTTCCGTACTCTACCCATGTCCCTCCCCACGTCTTGATGAAGTCAACAAAATGCCGGGGTTGGTCATAGTACTCGTCTGTAAAGTCAATGTCATCTGCCTTTTCACGGTACTCGTAAACACCCCAGTATTCTCCGTTGAGGTATACGATGCAGCTTTCGTTGGTCCGCTCATCGACCTTCAATCCAGCCAAATGACTCAGCGTCTGGACGTAAGCATCTCGGATGTGACCACCCCCTGAAAACGGATAGTTGTCATTGGCCGCTGCCTTGAAAATCAGTCGTTGGTATTCATCGCGGGATTTGACGTGAAACAATTCCGCTTCAATCGCATGGCTCTCCCCCATCTGGTCGCGCGACACATAGTCAAAGCCCTTTTGTGGATACGCGTTGGAATCGTTGCCGTGCTCGTTGGAGTCGCCTCCACCTTCGCACCAAAATGTGCCATCCGCGTTGAAAAATTCAATGTGTGCCGGCTCATCTGCTCCGCCTCCCCATCCGCCGGGCCAAACTCCGTCTTCTTGTTCATTACCCGAAACCGAAACCACCAACATGGTGTGGCTATCATCTCCTGTGAAGTAGGTGTTGGTCGATACATGGGAAGCTGTCATCGCTCCTGAAGGATCGATGCAACGCGCTCGGATCACCGTGGTAGCGTTCACTGCAATGGGGCCGTTGTACACTGCACTTGCAGCAGTGGGCTCATAGCCATTGAGCGTGTACCGGATTTCATACCCTCCTGGCGCTGAAATGGCGACATCAGTCCCGTTTGCGTAGTACCCCGCGTCCACCTCAAATGTGGGCGTTGGAGCATACTCTGCAAACAACGAGCCTCCGACTCCAAACCCAGGCGTCGGGTCTGTGCACACCTTCCAAGCGCCCGCACTTCCGTTGGCATCGCGTGTCCAGCTGTGGTCGGCGAGGGTTGGGGTCCAATCGACTCCAAATGTGTAGGACTCCAATACATTTTCGTTCTCATCCGAGAACACAACGGATTCATTGTCTGTTTGAGTCACCTTGAAATTCGTATTCAAATTGCCTCCCACGTACAAATTACCGGGGATTTCTCCCTCGCCCGAACATATGACCAGTAGGTAGCCTCCTGCAGGAACAACTGTTCCCGCAGGCAATTCGAACATATCGACGTTGTCGACGTTGTCAGAAAGGAAGTAACCGCTGATATCGGCTGCGACATTTCCTTCGTTATAAAACTCCACAAAATCCTCGTTATCTCCCCCCACACCTAACGTGTAATTGGACGCAGAAAATTCAGTGATAATGACTTGCGCATCGGCTTTGCAACAAAGCAATCCGAAGACAAGCGCAAGGATAAATGATGAAAATCTTGACATAGTATAGGGAGTCAACAAATCTTTTTATTGAATGTTCAGGCGACCGGAATACGATACGATGTGATCACCTGAGAGCGTATAGATATACGAGCCAGACTTCAAATCACCTCGTGCTATGATGTGGGTATTGCCGGTAGCAATCTCCTCCCGCACGAGACGACCTGACGCGTCCGTAATCCGCAACACCAAATCTTGTCGGGTGGGGTTATCGAAACGAAGCGTTGCCGATTCCACCAATGGATTCGGGTACAACATGGGCGCAGAAGCTTCCATGTTCTGGCTGACTCCACTGGATACCACGCACCCGTTTTCAATCACGTGCAATGTGTTGTGGTATTCTGGGTTGACCACATCCGTGATCAAGTCGATGCACACCTCGTCTTCAATCGAAGTCCAGTACAAGCGCAAGAACGGCACGTAGTCATAGTGCTTTGGAAAGCTCATGTTGGTGTATGACAACCCAATGACCTCGACGCCTCCAGGCATGAATTCCGGAGTGATCGGGAAGTCGATGGGATCTGCAATGCTATACGCTGAAGCGATTCCCATACCGCTCATTGAGAGCTGATAACCCACAATGCGGTTGTTGGGGTTCAATACGTGGATGTCCAGGTATTGCTCTGTCCAGTTCACCGCACCGATGGTGAAGTGCACCGTATCAAATGGGTTGACGATGTGGTTGACCGGGAAGTTGCACTTATCATGAAACCCGGAGCTATCGGGATGCTGGTGCGCCGTGTTGAAATATTGGCATTGAGCCAAATACGCAGCGTCAGCTACCGTGATGTCACCGTCCTGATCCACATCCGTACAAGGCAATGGTTCGATGTCGTCACCGAGAATGTGCTCGACATAGCTAACCGCATCAGCATACTCTTGAGCGCCGTTGGCATCCAAATCACCCATCAGCGCCGAACCGTTGCAATCGCCGTTGCAATCCATCGTCGCCAATCCAAACATCTCTCCTGTGCAGTCCACGTATTCTTCGCAGTCGTCATACTGCTCTAGCAACAACTCGCCGCTGCTACGGTCCAAGCCGATGCATACCACCGCCCAGTTGTTGTCGTAATTTGTTTCGTAATGTCCCAAGGCATCGGGAGCACCGTCCCAATTGACCCGCACAACCAATTGGTATTGGCCGTCTGGGATACCGGTTACATCAACCCATTGGCAGGATAAACCGGAACCATAAATGTCACCGCAATGCGCTGAGATCCCCATGGTAGAGCATCCGTATTGGGCCGTTCCGCCATCGCTGCACTCCAAGTCCATCACACAGAATCCGTTTTTAAACCCAATGGGCAGCGACTCTCCGTCCATGGTGAACATCGTGTATTCCGCATACCCATCATAATGCCAGTGGTTGTGGCAATCGCCCCACTCAAATTGTTGGGTGCCTGAATTGTTGGACGTTTGACCAATGTAGTAGTCGATATCCCCGATGTTTTTGATGTGGGTGGTGAATCGGATCAATTCACGCGTGCCGTAGCCATTGAGGCAGCCTTCGACGATGTAACAATCCGACTCCGCGACTTCCATAGTGGACGCATACAGACTGCTGGTGATCGCCGATTCCAAGACCAATAAATCCGGTCCTGTACACAAAGGATCACCTGGATACAAGCAATCTCCGCTGTCCACTTCTGCAAACGGACTGAAGTTGCAAGCCGTCTCATCCATGCATCCCGTGGGAGGGCCTACAAAGTCAAATTCCCAATCGAAGCCCGCTGAACACGGACCGGTCATCGTTTCTACCTGCAATTCCAAATCAAAACTAATGTCCGAACTGGTCGTGTTGATTTGATGGATTTCCACCGCCACTACGTTGGTTCCATTGAGTAAATTCAATGCAACAGGATACTCATTGAGGAGCGTTTCATTGTTGCCTGTCATTTCTGCAGAGGCGAGCGTATTGGCAGCGATCGGGCCATCCGGCATGTTGCTTCGTTGGATCTCTTGCCCATTCAAATACACCACCGCACCATCGTCGCGACGCAAGCGCAAAAGGCCATTCAAGTTGCTGTCCGACTCACCATCGTATTCAAACGCGTGGCGGAAGTAGGTTGTGGTGTGCTTATTGGAGGCATCATCGCCGTAGCTCACGACCGTGGCCTCATCCCCATCTCCATAGCCCAATTCAGCATTGCCTGAAGCCCAGCTCGCGTCATCGAAATCACTCGCCAACCAGCTTGTACCCAAGTCTTCTCCCGAGTCCAAATACTTCCAATTGGATTCCAATCCCACGAGTCCGTCGTATTCCGCGTTGCCCAATCCCATTCGGATCCAATACGACACTCCGCCTTCCAGCAACACCGTCAAATTGGCTTGTTCGCCACATCCGCCCTCTTCATCATCATAGTAAATGGACCCTTCGTTGGTATTGTCAAAGTTGCCCATGTTACAGTAATCATAGACCCACAAGCGCGTATCGCATTCGACATCGCAAGTGGACATCAAGTACATGCCGTTGGCTGGAGGCGTAAACAGGTACCAGGCGTTGCTCGCATCTTGCGCGATCGTACCGTAATCTTCATCGGACAGATCCAACGCATCATTGCAGGTAGCTCCCGGTGAACAGTTGAAACTGATGGACTCCCCGTAACCGTAACTCCCACCTGAGGCAATCTCTACGCCATTCTCATAAATCCAGTAGCCTCCTGGGTCAAAAATTCCATCTCCGTATGAATCGTACGCACTGAAGACAAAACAAGGGTCCTCAATGGACGCATCAAAACAAATGGTATCGCCCACAGAACCGCCTTCAGCCAGGAGATTGCCTTCGTATTCCAAGGTCCAAGAAATCTCATTGGGGTAGCCATCGGCTACAATCAAGACTTCAATCGTTGTCTCACCCTCGGCACATTGCGCAGAGAGATTCGAAACTCCCAAAGAAAACGCGCAAACGAAAAAAGTAAGGGCGAGAAAAGAAAAGCGACGATTTGGCATAATGGCTTCAATTTGCATGAAAGAACACAGGTGTCGGCAAGATACAACAACCTGTTGCAGTGGTAACTCAAGCTGGCACAATAGGGTTGCATAGCCTGATTAAACTAAAAATAGTCCTTGTGCGAGGCATGGAATCAGCCTATTTTTGCAGAATGTCAAATGAACATTCACACGGCCACGATGCCGAACCCGAACAAAACGAGATCGGCGGACCTGTAGTCTTTGCCCTCTTTCTCTTTGCCTTGGTCATCATCGTCATTTCGTTCTTGGCCTGAGTCAGGCCTGCGAACACCCCCCCGGCGATTAGCGTACCAAGTCCATCTCATCAATGAGGTGATGCGCTCCTGCGTATACGTCCGTAATCCACAATACGTAGCGGATGTCCACCATGATGTTGCGGCATCGGTTCTCATCGAACAAGATGTCACTCATCGTCGACTCCCATGAACGGTCGAAGTTGATGCCCACCAAGTAGCCATCGCCATCGATGGCAGGAGATCCTGAATTGCCTCCTGTGGTATGGTTTGATCCGGTGAAGCAAACGGGTAGCTCGCCCTGTGCATCCGTATAATCGCCCCAATTCCCTTCACGTAAAGCGCCGACCAGGTCTTCTGGCAAGTCAAAGTCGGGGTCTCCCGGAACATACTTTTGTAGAATGCCTTTTGTCGTGCTAAAGGGTTTGTACTCCATGCCATCATACGGCGAAGAGCCTTCTACTTTTCCATAGGTCAATCGCATGGTGCTGTTGGCATCCGGGAAAAACGCCCGTTCTGGGAAGAGCGTTCGCAGTCCTTGGGTGTATTGGCCCGTGAGCGCATCCAATTGCATCTTGGTGGTGCGGTATTCTGTGGCGACCTGCTCAAAATAAGCGGACCGCAGGGCGTTGATCAAGACGTACACGGGATCTTTTTGAAGTTTTGAAAAGCCCTTGGCTTGCCCCTTGTCCAACAGTGCTTCCAACGCTTCGCGGTCGGCAAAGACTGACTTGGCATACAGCGATCGAGCGAACTCGGTGCCATTTCCATCAAAATCCTTCAAGACTTCTGGACACAAATCGGGATGAATGGCCGCGACATAGGGAGACAGCAGCGCCGCCAAAATGGCTTCATCCACTTGCGCGTCATAGTGCCGGAAATGGCCCGCGATGAGTTCGCGACTTTGGGACAACTGGCCCTCCAACTTTCCGGCTTCTTCGAGCGACTCCCAGCCTTCAATGAGCGGTTTGAAACCAAGTGCAAAATTCAGCGCATCGGGACCATAATAAACCAACTCGATGAACAGACTTCGGGCTTCTTTCAACGGAAAATGAACTTCGTTTTGCGCGGCGATGTCCGCGAACAAATTGGCCCATTCGGTATGACCCGCTTCGAGCGCTCGCCGATTGAATTCCGCTTCCAGTTCCGCTTTTTTGCCCAAGGCATCCAACTCCAACAATCCTTTGTTCTGGCCGATCCATTTTTTCCAGGCATTGGCTACCGAGCTTTGCTTGTCCGCATAGGCAATTTTCATGGCCGGAGACTGTGATCGTGCTGCGTTGATCACCTTCAATGATGCGTCCCGCATAGCAATGCGCATGGGGTTGAGTCGGCTCACCACGTGGTCCACGGCGTCGCGCGTCAGGTACTGTTCTGTTGTCCCAGGAAATCCAAACACCATCATGAAATCCCCGTCTTCCACCCCGCCAATATTGACTGGAAAATGATGCGCCGGTTGGTACGGGACATTGCTCTCATCGTAATCCGCTGGGTCGTTATCGGCGTTGGCATAGATGCGGAACATACTGAAGTCCCCCGTGTGACGCGGCCACACCCAGTTGTCTGTATCACCTCCAAATTTCCCCACCGCTGAGGGCGGTGCTCCGACGAGCCGCACATCCCGATAGGTTCGGGTGGTGATCAGGTAGTGGCTGTTGCCAAAATCAAAGGCGACTACGCTGCCCTCCAAATCAGTACCTGCAATGGCAGCTTCGATTAATTGTTGCTTGGCCGCTTCGAGGTCTTCAGCTCCCAACAGCGCGGACGTCACGTCCACGATTCGGTCAATGAAGGTGGCCACCAGATTTGTATTCACAAGTTCTTCCTCACGGCTCATGGCCCAAAACCCATCGGTGAGGTAATCATTTTCGACCGTGCTGTGGAATGCAATTTGTCCAAAACCACAGTGGTGATTGGTCAACAACAATCCTTGAGAACTGATCATTTCAGCGGTGCAGCCGCCATTGAAATGGACCACCGCATCCTTCAGGCTACCGGTGTTGATGCTGTAAATGTCTTCCGCTGAGAGGTGCATGCCCATGGACTGCATATCGCCTTCTACCGCTTGCAATAACGTGGGAATCCACATGCCTTCTTTGGCGTGGGACTGCAATGCGGTGGCGCAGGTCAATGCGCACAGCGCGAATCGAAAAACAAGTGCGTTCGATGAATTCAAGGTCATGTGGCGATTTTTATCGTTTGATGAAGCAAGATAACGACAGAGCGTTGCAACCGGCATCTGCGGAACTTAGCTTTGGCAAACGTAGACTGATTTCCGTATTGACCCGACCACCATGATTGACTTCCGTTCCGACACCCTGACCCGCCCTACTTCAGCCATGCTTCAGGCCATGCACAACGCACCGACCGGTGACGATGTCTTTGCTGAAGACCCAAGCGCGGTCGCGCTTCAGGAGCGCTGCGCTGATCTTTTCGGTCACGAAGCTGCTTTGTTTTGCCCATCGGGCACGATGACGAATCAAATTGCCATCAATGTCCACGTGCGGCCGGGCGACGAAGTTATTTGCGATCGGTTGTCCCACATCTACAACTATGAAGGCGGTGGAATTGCCCGCAACTCCGGTGCTTCGATGCGCTTGCTACACGGCGACCGAGGACGGTTTACGGCAGCAGAAGCCATGGCCGAAATCAACCCTGCCGACAGCCATTATTCTCGTACCTCGCTGGTCTGCGTAGAAGACACGGTCAACAAAGGAGCCGGTTCAGTTTGGGAAATGCAGCAGCTCAGCGAACTCTCGCAAGCTTGTAAAGCCCATCACTTGCCCTTGCATCTCGACGGAGCCCGTTGCTGGAACGCCATGGTCCAACGTCATGGCAATAGCGTGCCCGACGCGGCGGCATGGAAAGCCTATGGACAACTTTTCGATTCCATCTCCATTTGCTTTTCCAAGGGATTGGGCGCACCCGTGGGATCGGTAGTATTGGGCTCCAAGCCCTTCATCGAAGAAGCCCATCGCACCCGCAAAGTCTTGGGGGGTGGCATGCGTCAAATTGGAGGATTGACCGCTGCGTGCATGCATGCGCTCGATCATGAATTGCCCCGCCTATCCGAAGATCACCGGCATGCACAGTTGTTGGCTGCAGCGCTGAATAATTCCGATGCTATAGCCTCCGTAGAAACGGTGCAGACCAACATTGTCATCGTAGAAGTCGCAAACGGAGAGAGCGCCGAGTTCTTTGTGGCAAAAGCTGCAGAAGAAGGCATCGCCTGCTTTGCCTTTGGCCCCACACAAGTGCGCTTTGTGACGCACCGCGACTTGACTCTTAGCGTCATCGAGGAGGCCTGCAGCCGCCTGGCCGCACTCAAGTGATGCGCCGTTCAGGCCGCATCTAAAGCAAATGCTCAGGCACTACGCCACGAATCCAAGTAGTCAACAGCTTCCACCACCCCGCGTGATGATCCGGATTCTCATCCGCTGTGGTGCGCCATGCATTTTCAGGCTCTAGCTCCAAAAACATCAACGATTCCACTTGTTGAGACATTGATTTTGAGCGCATGATCGCGACGCATTCTGTATTGAGATTGGCACTTCGAGGATCCAAATTGAACGTACCTATAACGGTGGTAGCATGGTCCACGACCATGGATTTTGCGTGCAAGCCAAAGGTCGGAAGGTAGCCTGAGCGCTGCTGTTTAGTCGCCGTAATGAGCTTTGTACGGATAGCTGCATCAGGCCGGTATTCATAGACCTCCACGCCCGCGGAAAGGAGGCGCTCACGAATGCGCCGATACCCACTGAAAGCTTCCAAATTGTCGGTAGAGCAGAGGCTATTGGTCAAGATGGTCACCTTCACACCTCGATTCACAGCGGATTCAAACAACGCAATGCCCTCATCCGTAAGCACCAAATAAGGGCTTTGAATCATGAGTGATTCCCTCGATTTTTCGACCAAGTCGACCAGTGCCGATGTGCTTCGTCCTCCCCCATAAAATCCATCAGATGCATTTTTCCCGGGCACATCCGATACAAATTGGAGATCATCCAATCGATGCAACCGACCCGATGACTGAATGCGCGGGATGGCTTGCGGGATGCCAGCGATCATCGTTCGGATCTCAGGCCAGAAGTTGTCAGGATCACATGCATAGGCATGGATCTGATCATACAAGGCGAGGCGATGGTCCGCCTCGACCGCGGCGCTTCCATCCACTTCTACTGCAAGCGGGTGGCTCCAAAAGGATTCAAACGATTGTTGGATGGTTGCTGCAGCGGCACCGATCAACATCACATCCCGGTCACGAAAGTTGTATTCCTGGTCATAGTCGAAGTATTCATCAGCAATGTTGCGGCCACCGGTGATGGCCACCCGCCCATCGACGATGAAGGTCTTGTTGTGCATACGCTGGTTGAACCCCCGGAAATCGCGCGCCGCATGGATCACTTTCTGAAATCCATTTTTGCCCGGATTCGGATTGTAGATGCGGATTTCAAAATTGGGATGCGCACTCAGCGCTAAAACATCTTCTTCGGACACATCCAACATGATGTCGTCCACCAACATGCGCACCTTGACCCCGCGATCCGCGGCACGCAAAAGGTAATCCAATGCGATGATGCCCACATTGTCCATTGAAAAGATGAAGTACTGGATGTCAATAGAGCGTTCGCTGTTTTGTCCCAACCAAGCACGGGTAAAAATCGCCTCTTCCCCTTCCTCCAAGACATAGGCCCAGGTGGCCGTGGAGTCGGTGATGCCCGCGCGTTCAATTTGCTCGGCGATGTTCATCGGCTCGGCCCCTGCGATCCTGTCACATGCGAGGGAATCCGCTTCATACCCAACGAGAGGGCCCTCAAGACTTGGCGTTCCACACCCCCAAGAAAGACAACCCAACAAAAGAAGAAGACGAGGGGAAACACCCCAATGAAAAGGCCTCATACGCTGTTCTTACGAGTTCAGAAAATCAATGCCGCACCATCAAAGGGCGAACCAACGAACGGTCACCATCCAACAACTGGATTTGATACCATCCTTCCCTCCAGCTCGAAACATTGAACAGCGGCGCGGAGCCACCGGACCACATGCCCCGATGCACTTCACGACCGGCAGCATCGCGAACCGAAATGGCCCACGGCTGGTCCGTTAAGTCGATGTCCAGGTAAACGTGCTCATTGGCCGGCTGGGGATAAACCAGCGACGCCTCCAATCCCACTTCATCCACTCCTACTGAGCAAGTGTGCACCGTCAAAATCAAAGCATCGGCAAATTCACACCCGGAATCGGTGGTGGCATTTAAAATAATGCTGTACGTCCCCGGAGCATAGGTCCCCGCCTCGATGTAGTAGAACTGATTGCTCGATCCATCTTGCCATTCGTAGGTGAGACCGGTAGGTCCGTAAAGCAACAGCGGCTCATCTTCACAAATGATGGTGTCGTTGCCAATGGTGAAATCACCATAACCAGCATCCGTCACATAGGCCGTCAAAGGATTGGTGCAACCGTTCAAATCCGTAACCACCAATTGGTAGGTTCCCGCCACAACGCCTTGAAGATCCTCTTCTTCAGAGGTAAATTCTCCAGGACCTGTCCACGCGAAAGTGTACCCCCCGTTGGCTCCAGACACCTCCACCTCCACGGCACCATCGGCCGAAGTCTCACACGAGGCCTGCGTCACCTCCGAAGACATGCTCCAAGAAGACGGGGCAATGATATTGCGTTCCAACGTGAAGGCATTGCCACAGGCGGTGAGTATTTCAGCGGTATAGGTTCCAGGCGAAAGGTTCTGGATCCAAGCCTCATTGGTTTCAACACCATCAGGGCCGGTCCAGGTGCAATCAAAGTCTGAACCGCCATTGTTGACATAGGCCAGCAACAAGCCATTGGGTTCGGAATCCTTGCTCAATGGACAGGTGACATTGCGCTGCTGGGCATCGGCCGATCCTTCATACGTCTCGGAAGTAAACAGCGTTATCTCGGCCACACCTTGCTGACCAGCCCAACCGTCCAATTGGATGAGATAGGTCACACCCACTTCCAAGCAACTGGAATAAAGGATGGAAGCATACCCCGCGCAAGCATCGTCATTGGATCCGACCAGTTCGAAGGTGGTGAAATCTCCACAGTCCTCCACCCGGTACATCGCCAATTGGGTGTCAAATGTGGTGCTATCTGAGCAGGCCATAACGGTCACAGGATCGGAAACGATCGGCGTATAAGTGAGCCAAGCAGAAGCCGAAGCATTGCCATCGCTTCCACACCACGCCCCCGGGAGGTTGCAGCTGCCATTGGGAGCTGCCTGTGGGCTGACTTCGCCTGATTGGACCGTGAGCCCTGCATTGGATACCATCACAGTCTCGCCATCCAACACAATCTCCGCAGCATCGCAAGGCACATCATGGGGGGCAAACAAGCTTTCGCCAGCAACAAACGACCACACGTTGCCCGCGCCGGTTCCGCCAAAGGCACCTGAAAGTGTTTCATCCATGTTGAGCTCGAATGTTGTCCCTCCATCTCCATAGCTGTCGACATGGATCAATTCCAATGCCGTTCCATCCACCACGCAAAACGGTCCTTCTACAAACTGAGCATTGCTGCCGTATGTCGTTCCCCCTGATCCCATGTTGCCCGCTCCATCGCAGCCAACACCATCCGAATTGCCTCCACTCGCAATGAATTCGAGTGATCCACAACCCACGCCTACAGGTGCTATTTCCCAATACATCTCGTAGCCCCAGGCATCCGTTCCAATGGTCAATTCCAAGGCAACTTCACCGGCCTCACACTGGGACCAAGCAACAGATGTGCAAGCTGTTAGCACCATAAACACACCGGTTAGTGTTCCTTGGACGAACGCGCGCGAAAAGCTTTTTTGCAAATTTTTCATGCCTGAAAGATAATCGAATTGATTCCCCTCTCCTCATCTTGTACTTTTGTGCGCTCGACCCATGATCTGCCTCCTCTCTCCAGCCAAAACCATCGACTTTGCAAACGCACGCGATGTCAGCCCGGCATCGCAGCCCGAGTTCCTCAGCGATGCCACTTACCTGGCTGATAAGCTGCGTAAACACTCGGCAAAGCACTTGGCGGTATTGATGGCACTGAACCCTGATCTCGCTGCCCAAACCAAGGAACGGGCCGATGCGTGGGATGCTTCAGCGCATGAGGACGGAGGCAAGCCGGCCGCCATGGCCTTCCAAGGAGCAGTATACCGTGGTCTGGATGCCGCATCACTCTCCTCAGATGATTTGGCTTTCGCGCAAGGGCATGTGCGCATCATCAGTGGACTGTACGGTATTTTGCGGCCTTTGGACCGCATGCAGCCTTACCGTTTGGAAATGGGTTTAAAATGGCCCATCACAACCAAGAAAAAGAACCTGTATCACTACTGGGAAGATCGGTTGGCTGATCATATCGTTGGTGCAGCCAACGGGTGTTTGATCAACCTCGCAAGCAACGAATACAGCAAAGCTATTTTGCGCAAAGACACCCCGATCCGTGTGATCACCCCCCAGTTCAAGGATGAGGTCAACGGTCAATTCAAATCGCTGATGACTTACGCCAAAGAAGCTAGGGGACAGATGGCGCGGTATCTGATTCAACAACGCATTGAAAACCCCATAGATCTCAAGAAATTCACTGGCATGGGCTACGCATTCAATGCGGATCTATCCACTGAAAATGACTGGGTCTTCACTCGTAAAAAAACAACTCAATCCTCATGATTTCTTTCAATTTTAAACCTACAGCCTTGTGCGCAGGTATCGCATTTTCGTTCTTATCAACTAGCTCAACACATGTGTGGGCACAATCCAACTCCACTTCAATGGAATCCATTAGTTACGCCTTAGGCGTCTTGTTCTCTACCAACCTGATGCAGGAAGGTCTTACTGAAATTGATGCAGCTCAGCTCGCTGCCGGTTTTGAAAATCAAATGAACGGTTCAGCCACCATGACCCCCGAACAAGCCAACGAGATGGTCGGTGAATTCATGACGAAAAAGAAGGAAGAGTCCTCAGCGGGTTACCGCAACGAGTGTCTTGAGTTCTTGGCCACCAACGCCAAGAAAGACGGCATCCAAGTGACTGAATCTGGACTGCAATACACGCACGAAACAGAAGGGTCAGGTGACGCACCAACGGCTGCCTCTACCGTGACCGTTCACTACCGCGGAACATTGATCGACGGAACCGAATTCGACTCATCGTTCAAGCGAGGAGAGCCGATTTCTTTTCCACTCGGAAACGTAATCGCTGGATGGACTGAAGGCCTTCAATTGATGAAGCCAGGAGGAAAAACAACGTTCTACATTCCACAAGAATTGGCGTACGGAGCGAATCCAAATCCAAACGGACCGATCCCTCCATTTGCAGCACTCGTCTTTGATGTGGAGTTGATCTCTGTGGACTGATCCGCAGACAGCAACCCGCTGATGAAGGCCTGCTTCGATCCTTAAGGATGGAGCAGGCCTTTTCTTTTGGCCTCTCCTAACCGACTTCTGCCGAGTCCTCCTTAGTTTGCATCCTATGAATGCTTTGATTACCAATGACGCGGTTGTACTGGGTCTGCTCCTAGCCACTTTGGCCCTGATTTTTCACTTCAGCTCGCTTCCAAAATTTGCTGGATTTTTCAAAATCATCCCGTCGTTGCTGCTGTGTTATTTCCTTCCAGCTGCCTACAATTCATTGGGGTTGATCGACGGGGAATCCTCCAACTTGTACTTCGTGGCTTCGCGTTACTTGTTGCCGGCCAGTCTGGTCCTGCTCTGCTTGAGCATCGACTTGAAAGGAATTTGGAACCTGGGACCGAAAGCACTGATCATGTTTTTTACGGCCACATTCGGCATCGTCATCGGCGGACCATTGGCGCTGTGGGCGGTCAGCTTCATCGAACCCTCGGTGCTCGGAGGTGATTCGCCTGAAGCGTTTTGGCGCGGACTGTCGACGGTAGCGGGAAGCTGGATCGGCGGCGGAGCGAACCAAGCGGCACTTAAAGAGATTTCAGGCACCTTGGACAGCCAGTTCAGCGCCATGTTGATTGTGGATGTGTTTGTTGCCAATTTATGGATGCCCTTCTTGCTGGTTGGCGCCGGTATGAGCGCCATTTTGGACCGCAAGCTCAAGGCCGACTCCTCGGCCGTGGATGAACTCAAAGAGAAGGTGGAAGCCTTCCAATTGGGTATCGCACGGGTACCTTCTTTTCAGGACCTCATGATCATTGCGGGCATTGCATTCGGAGCGGTTGCCGTGTCGCATGCATTGGCGGATGGCTTGGCTCCCGGTTTCAGCGCGTGGTTTACCCGCATCAAAACGGCCAATCCCGATAGCTTCGTTCAATACCTCAGCAGCTTGGAAGGCGGGTTCTTCTGGCTCGTAGTGGCCGCAACAGCTATTGGGATTGGACTGAGCTTTACGAAGTTGAGAAATTACGAGGGTGCTGGCGCGAGCAAGACAGGCAGTGTCTTTCTCTATGTGCTCGTCGCTACCATCGGCATGAAGATGGATGTGGTCGAGCTCTACCACAATTGGGACGTCTACTGGTCCGTCATCCTCATCGGATTGCTCTGGATGCTCACGCACATCATCACATTGCTGACCGTAGCCAAGATCATCAAAGCGCCATTTTTCTATGTAGCTGTCGGATCGCAAGCCAACATCGGCGGAGCAGCCTCTGCTCCCATCGTAGCCGCAGCATTCAGTCCAGCTCTAGCACCTGTGGGCGTCTTACTAGCAGTATTGGGTTATGCAGTGGGGACCGTGGGAGCCATTGTGTGCATGGAACTCATGCACGCGATCTCGATGTAAAGCGGGGTTTTAGCTCAGCAAATGGCCCATCAACGATTGCTTGACGTGCAAGTAGTCGGCATTCTCTTTGCCTGCGGGGATGATCACCGGTAGCCGTTTAACAACCTCAATGCCGCCGGCATTCAGCGCTTCCATCTTCAACGGGTTGTTGGTCATCAATTGGACAGCGTCCCAACCCAAGTCTTTCAGGATGGCCACGGCATCATCATACCCCCTGGCATCCGCTGGATGTCCCAACTCCTCATTGGACTGGATCGTGTCCCGTCCCTTGTCCTGCAAGTTGTAAGCCTTTAGTTTCTCCACCAAACCGATGCCTCGGCCTTCTTGACGGAGGTACAACAAGGCGCCGCCTTCTTTGGCGATGGAGTCGAGGGCTCGATTCAATTGTTGACCGCAATCGCAACGTGCGCTGCCAAACAAATCGCCGGTCATGCACTCACTATGGATGCGGACCACGGGCGCAGCATCGGACTCGAGAGTTGACATCAAGACGACATGGGGAAACAAATCCCCTTCTTCTCCGAAGGCCAAAATGGTAAAGGAACCCACGGCAGTGGGCAAGCGAGATTCAACCAAACGTTTCACGATACAAAGTTACGATGTTCAAAGGAAGCTTGACGCTCCTTGTGGCAAGCCCTTGAAATAAAAAAGGCCAACTCCAAGAGGAGTCGGCCTTTCCTATTCTAATCAATCAAATCAATTGCAATCAGTTCCGAATACGGACAAGAAGGAAAGCAAGTCAGGTGTTGCCACCAAACCGTCACCATCCAAATCACCAGGACACGCATTGTCCACAAATTCACAACTTCCATCGTCTGTGTTTGCTGCAGCAGTATAGTTCTCTGCTGACTCATACATGCAACCGAATACCACTGATGTCATACAAGATCCATCGTCTTCGGTAGCATACAAGTCAAACTCAGCAAAGAATGGATCCATACAACCCAAGATTGGGCAAGTCGCAACGCAGCTTCCTGCGCAGTATGCAACAACCAATCCTTCAGCCGCTGTAGCCCCGTAGTTTCCACCACCCGCTCCGATCGGAGCTTCGGGATTGGTAGAGCACTCAGCTGGTGCATTGAATACAGAGCCCCAACCAGAATATCCATCTAGAGGACCGGTTACAGCAATGACGAATTCAAATGCAGCGCCTTCTTCAAGAGCCAAAGTTCCAGACCATACACCGTCGCCGTCAGCATCCGCAAGGGTCACACCCCAGCCGCCCCAGCCGTTCCAAGAACCGTTGACAACAACGTTGTCGAAGTCTGCGTTCGGGTAGCCCGTTCCGTTCATATCAATGTCAAACATGACATCAACAATCGCAGGTGGATTCACTTCATCACACGTCAAACACGTGCCATACGCATCGTTGTTCGTTGAACCTGCGTCAGTCAGTCGATTCGCATAACCTGCGAAATCAGTCACTGGAGCACACTCGCCACCGTTTTGCATGTCGTCCACCAAATCCTCTTGGTGAGCCCATCCATCAACCATGTACTTGTATTCGATCGTTCCAGCCAAGTCAATGGTCAACGAGTGAATGCCATCTCCATCGTCATCAGACAAGAAGTTGTAATCTTCAGCAGCACACCATCCACACCAAGGACCCGTCACATACACTGTCGTAAACTCAATCCCTGAGCAAGACATGTCCACGTTGAATGTTGTTGAATACAAGCAAGAACCATCGTCAAGGTTCGCCGCTTCGTTGTAGTTGCTCGCTGTTGAGTCCATGCAACCGTATACGTCCCCTTCATTGGTGTCGCATGCACTGCAAGACTCGAAACAAACCACTTCCAATACCATATCAACGCCGCCTTCAACGGTGATGTAACGGTTGGTGTAAGGGCCTGTTGTCAACGTGCATTCTGCTGTAAGCTCAGGGTCTAATGATTCCTCAGTACCTGAGTTGACATATTTGAATTCGTGACCGCCTGAAGCCAATACCGTTGTAAACTCATAAATACCATCTCCGTCTTCGTCGGTCATTGGGGTTGCACCCGCATTCCAGCCGTTCAATGAAGCACCGAAAATCGTCACCGCACCTGTCACACCACTAGTGGACATGTCCACTTGGAATGTAACGGACGCTTCAGAAACAGAACTGCAAGACCCGTCTGTTGAGCACTGTGCAAAGCACGTGTTGATCGTCGTAGGACCTTCGATAGCGGGTAAGAAACGGTCATTGTAGTTCGCTGCATCTCCGCACTCCTGGCCTGCCAAGTTCTCTTTGCAAGACCAATCACCGCAAGCACCATTGGTGAACGCGTAGTGGCCTGCAAACCCTTCGTCCAACATCATGCTAATCGCATAGACGCCATCACCATCGTCGTCCATCATTTGATTGTCACCCGGTACGCCAAAATATGCACCACCTGCGAGGTAAACTCCGGTTTCTGCAACTTCTTCGTTGGCCATATTCACCATAAACGTGACTTCGTGTTGAACGACTTCCGTGTCGCACCCAACGCAAGCAGCGTAACAAACAGCGTCCACGACTACGTCAACCACACCGACTTCAACCGATCGGTTGAAGAATTCAGCCGTGCCACAAGCGGCAGGAACATTTTCTACAAAATCCCACCCTGGTCCGTTCATGTACTTGAACTGCACCGTGCTGTTCGCAGGAACCGAATGCGTGTAAGAGAACACACCGTCTCCGTCTTCGTCAGCCATTTGAGTAAAGTCCCAAGCGATGAAATCGCCTGCCACAAAGATCCCAGCAGGATTTGCTCCAGCTACATTCATGTCAACATTGAAAGTCAAGTTCACTGGGTCTTCAGTAACAGGAGAACAAGTCTCACCGCAACCTGAAGGACATAGGTTCACCACATTACCTTCTGCACTTGTAGTAAAGAAAAAATTAGCCGTTCCTGCCAATGCACAATCGAGGCCGGCATTGTATACAAAGCCCCAACCAGAGTAACCATCTGCCGCGCCCGTTGTAGAAACAACATACTCATATGTCAATCCTATTTCGAGTGCGATTGTGCCCGTCCAAATGCCATCGGCATCATCGTCAGCCAAAGCAACACCCCAACCTTGCCATCCATTCCAGCTACCATTGACTGCTACAGCATCATAATCAGCTGTTGGAAAATCCTGGTAGTTCATGTCAATATTGAACGTTACGTCTGCTGTCTCTACAGGAGGTGGCGCAGAACACGAACCGTCCGTGGTGCACTGAGCAAAACAGGTGGATATCACTGTGTTTTCCGATATGTCTGAAAGCAATCGATCACTCCATTGTCCATCTGCACAATCCTGTCCTTCAATATTCTCTTTACACGACCAGTCTCCACAAGCACCATTGGTAAACGTATAGTTTCCTGTGTATGGAGTATTCACTTCAACCGTGATACTATAAATACCATCACCGTCCTCATCGAGCATTGGGTTATCACCAGGATTACCCCAGTCAGCTCCTCCTGCGAGATAGACACCTGATTCAGCAACCACTTCATTGGCCATGTTCAAATTGAACGTAACTGAAGCAGTTTGCGCAAAGGACACTGTTGCAATCGCCAACAGACTAAAGAGTAAATAAACGTTTTTCATGAGTAGTTGTTTTCCGAAAAATTCCACTAAACCGGGTTATTAAGCATTGAAAACCCAAATTCAATCCCTAAATGTACGATAAATAAGGTGTACAAACAACACTTTATGCATTGATTTTTAACCGTCTCAAGCAAATGATGCAAGTGACACCTCACTCCTTCACAAACAAAGTAGCAAGACCAGCCAACACGAGAGCGATCCCTGCAATGGTCATCGTATGAATAACCTCTCCTCCAAAAGCAATATCATTGATAAAATTGATTCCTCCCAAGGCAGCTATGACTTGCGGGATGACGATAAACATGTTAAAAATGCCCATGTAAATGCCCATTTGCTTCATTGGAATTGAGCTCGACAACATCGCATAAGGCATCGAAAGCATACTGCCCCAAGCGATTCCAATCAGAGCAAAACTCCACTTCAACCCCTCACTTGACTCGGGACTCAAGGACAGCATTGAGAAAAAGCCGACACCCCCTAGCACCATAGCCAAGGCATGAATCCATCGTCGATTGATCGGATACTTTCTTGTATAGAAAACAAGCAGCAAGGCAAACGCCATCGAGCTCAATCCATACATCCCCATGGCGCTGGAAACTGAGTTTGCCGCTTCATTGTAAGCCGCACTCGCTGGGTCTGACGCCTGAAACACATGCTCTGTGAGTGCAGGAGTCGCAAATGACCACATCGTGAAAAATGCAAACCAACTAAAAAACTGCACCACACCCAATTGCGCCATCACCCGAGGCATCGTCAGGATGGCCTGGATAATCTCGCGTACAGCTCGCGTAAATCCAGCCGAAGATTCTTTTTCCGCCTTGAAAGCTTCCAAATCTTCTGGAGGATCTTCCGAAGTAGTAAAAACAGTGACCGCAATGGAGATTAGAAAAACAGCTGCTCCAATGGCAAATGAATAAAACACAGAATCGGGGATCTCTCCGGCAGCAGCCTCATTTCGTACGCCCAGCTTTGTAACAAACCAGGGCAAGTTCGACGCCACCCACGTACCAATACCGATGATCAGCGTTTGCATCACAAACCCATAAGAGCGCTGATGCTCAGGTAATTTGTCGGCTACCAGCGCACGAAACGGCTCCATGCTAATGTTGATCGAGGCATCGAGAATCCATAAAAATCCTGCCGCCATCCAAAGCGTGGAACTGTAGGGCATGAAAAAGAGCGCAAACGAACTCAGAACGGCTCCAATCATGAAGAATGGACGCCTTCTGCCCCATCTGGGACTCCAGGTGCGATCACTTAGATAGCCGATGATGGGCTGAACCAGAAGGCCCGTTAGCGGGGCAGCAATCCACAACCCAGGCAGCTCTTCAGGACTGGCACCCAAGGTTTGAAAAATCCTTGACATGTTCCCTCCTTGCAACGCAAAACCAAACTGGATTCCCAAGAACCCAAAGCTCATGTTCCAGATTTGCCAAAAAGAAAGTGACTTAGACGGTGAGGCTTTCGAATTCATAATGTCATTTTTCACAATAATACTGTGGCAGGGCTTCTGTCGATGACGCCCTTCAACAAAAAAGCACTGACCAGCGAAGGTCAGTGCTTTTCGTAATACAATGATCTGTTTGGGTTATTGGCAAGGATAGCTGTAGGCAGCTAAGAATTCCAACAAGTCTGCAGAGCCGACCATTCCATTGCCATCTGTGTCAAATGGACAATCGGACTCGCCACTTGGCATTTCGCATGAACCATCATCCATGGTCGCATCCGCATTGTAGTTTGGCGCTTCTTCGTACGTGCAACCCATTACATCAAAGACACACGACTCATCATCAACCAAAGCCAAAGGACAGTAGTTACTCGCCATTTCATCGGTACAACCTGAGAACGTACAGCTTCCATCTTCAAATGAAGCACCCGCGTCATAGTTGGATGCATTGGGGTAAAGACACCCTCCTGCAATACATGACCCGTCATCAACATTGGCCGAAGGATCATAATTCTCAGCATTCGGATTGGTACACCCTGGATACTCACAAGTGCCATCATCGTCAGTGGCATCGGCATTGTAATTCGGCGCGTCATCATCCGTGCAACCTGGAATTTCCAACTCATCGCAAATCCCATCGTTGTCGCTATCACTCATACAGTCCCCATTGCAATCGTAATACTGCACTGGGAAGTCGCAGGAACCATCGTTGGTATTGGCCGTTGCATCATAATTGCAAGCCGCCTCGTCCGTACAACCCAAGAATTCACATGAACCGTCATCATCCGTTGCCGATGCATTATAGTTGTCTGCATCGTCGTTGGTACAACCCGGGATTTCGAGTTCATCACACACACCATCGTTGTCCGCATCATTCAAACATGCTCCCTCACAATCCAAGTAATCCTCGGCATAGGTACATTCTCCTGATTCAGCTTCCGCTTCCTCATCGTAGTTGCAAGCTGCTGCATCCGTGCATCCGAAGTTCAAATCAGGGAAGACCAACAACTGGTCCAAAGCCTGAGGGTTGTCCCCATTTTGCGCTCGGTATTGGATGCTGACCTGGAAGGTCACCTCACCCGTTGTCGTCAATTGAGCAAGCAAGACTTGACCATTTTCATCCGGAAAAGCGGCCGGCTCCATATCTGGCAACACAAACCAGCTCGCACCGAGATCATTGTCGACCTGGAAATCGCCTCCGGTAGCAAATACCTGTGCCGCGTCGTCCGTGCCCACCGTTGAAATACTGACTGTATTGTCTTCGCCTCCGATGGTCATCCAACTATCATACGCAACGTCAGGATCAACCAAGACAGCGGCTGGATTGATTTCACTCGCAAACGTGCCGCCCAATGTATTCTGATAGAATGAAGACGAGGAACTTATATCAATGGCGTTTCCTGCTTGAGCAAAGACCGCTGTCATTTGATCCTGAGGATTGTCAAAATTGGCATAGACCCGGAAAGTGCGCATCCCCTCTTCCGGCATGTTTTCTGAGATCAACTCATACGACAAGCCCGAATAACTCGGCTCGGGATAATCACACGTTCCATCATCCAACGTCGCTGCTGGATCATAATTGGATGCTGATGCATCCGTACATCCCAAACCGGGCGTCTCTGCCATCGGAAAAGTCAATGGCAATCCAGTAATCTCAACCGACTCATCCGCTTCATCACGAATCTGAAGGTTGACCAACATGTCCGTCGTGCCATCAGTCGTAATCTGCGCTACCAAAACTTTACCGTCAACAGGCACCGCCTGATCCGACGATCCTGGGATCAAGTACAGCGACCCTCCTAAGAATGTGTTCACGTTCAGTGCATCGCCTGCTTCAAAAGAAGGGAAGAAAGCATCCATGCCCACACTGCCACTTGAATCATCCACACCTGGGGCTGCGCCAAGCGTTACCCATGAGTCAAATTCCAAAGAAGGGAATCCTGCAAAAAACAAGGGGTTGATTCCCGCAGCTGTTGGACCACCGACAGCATCCTGATAGAAGGAAGTCGAGGGCGTGATTTGCCAAGGCGAAGCCTCGGTGCCATACATCGCAGTGACCTCGATGTCATCCGAAGCAAACACGGCATAGACACGGTATGTCGTCATGCCGTCGATACCATCCTCTGCAAACACCTCGTATTCCAAGCCCTGGACCAAGCCATTCAGCCATACACAGCTCCCATTGTCCGTCAAAGCCTCGGAGTCGTAGTTGTCGGCAGTTTCTGCCATGCAACCAAAGACTTCCAATTCATCGCAAATGTTGTTGTTGTTTTCGTCATTGGCACATGAGCCATCGCAATTGAAAAGCTCCTCTGGATAAACACACGAGCCGTCCTCGTCTGTAGCCGACTGGCTGTAGTTGCAGGCCATCTCATCCGTACAACCGGGCGTTTCCAAGTCGTCGCAAACTCCATCGCCATCCGTATCACTGAGGCAGACTCCTTCGCAGTCATATCCTGTTTCTGGCAAGTTCCCGTCGCAATCGCAAGTTCCTGCCACGATGCCATCACCACCACAGACACCACACTCATCAAAACTCGCGCAAGAACCGTCATCGTCCGTTGCCGAAGTACTGTAGTTACAAGCTGTAACATCCGTACAACCCGCTGTTTCGAATTCATCACAGACGCCGTCATTATCGGCATCATTGAGGCATTGGTCATTGCAGTCATACCCCGTATTCGG
>CAJQIB010000020.1 GCA_905478325.1 uncultured Flavobacteriales bacterium
CTTGTCGTGGGTAGGGAAATAAAGAAGACCAAAATATGCCAAGGAATAAGGGAGCATTGAATCATACAACGCCTTTTAATCGTTCGTGGTGCGCCTTGAGTTCTTCGATGGTTTTGATGTCGTTCATGGGTCGATTTTGAGGCGGTCGATGAGGGAAAATCACCAACTCCCACCAAAGACACGTTGAGTTTACTCGAATTGTATATGGTTCAAACCGAATGACTTTTGGACATTTGTTATTACGTTTGATTCATGAAGCATTTTCTGTTCCTCCTATTGGCACTTCCGTTGGTTTTAGTCTCATGTAACCCTGACGAAGACGACAACGAATTGTCGGGCTGCATGGATCCTGACGCGCTTAATTTCAGCGCTAATGCGACTGTTGACGACGACAGTTGTGTTTACGGTGAATTGTCGGGCTGCGGCGGCGCTTCCACGGTGACGTATGACGGCTACACCTACGCCTTGGTGGCGATCGGGGACCAATGTTGGTTTGCTGAGAACCTGCGCAACGAGCATTACGCCAACGGCGATGTAATTCCAGGGGAGTTGAACGATGGAGAATGGTCCAGCACAACGAATGGTGCGATGACGGTTTATGGAGAGGGTACATCGCCTGTTTACAGCGGAAGTGACGATGAAGTTTCAAACCTTGCTGACTACGGCCGTTTGTACAACTGGTACGCGGTGGATGACGCGCGTGGATTGTGTCCAAGCGGTTGGCACGTCCCGACGGATGGGGAGTTTATGACCTTGGAGATGGAATTGGGGATGAGCGAATCTGAGGCGAATCTGGAGGGCTGGCGCGGCACCGACCAAGGCACACAGATGAAATCGTCAGCATCAGACTCACCTGCATGGGACGGCACGAATACAAGCGGTTTTTCAGGTTTGGCTGGTGGCTACCGGGTCGGCATTGGGGTCTTCCAAAAGGAAGGCAGCTACGGTGATTTCTGCTCGGCTTCGGCTTACTTAAGCTACGCTTGGTACCGTAGATTGGATGGTGGTAACGCTGAAGTCGCTCGGGGCTACACCTACCAGACGAACGGTTTTTCAGTTCGTTGCGTTCGGGATTAAAAGCGCGGGCTTGTGGGGGGCTTGACCCTTTGATTCTTTGTCCCTTTGGTACTTTTGTGTTGACTCTTGTTTTCAGCGTGCGACCCCCGCAGGGCGGGGGATGAGTGCGGTGAAGCGGGGTGTCATCGGTTCTGCTTTGAGCGTCTTTCCTTCCTCGTACCTGGTAGCGCGAGTTTCTTCTCGTCCAAAATACGTTGAAGGTTTCTGCGCTGTGCAACGTTGCTTATGCCCAATAAAGCACTGATTGACAAACATTACCGGACATCGAGTGTTATAGACACATGAAAGGACTAGGCCCTCTCCAGACATTTGCCCAATATGCACTGAATCCTACAATGCGAGGCGTCATTGAGCGCTTCCTTGTCAGTTGTGCGCTTACGTTGTTTCTTGTTCATTTGACGCTTTACGCGGGAAACGAAGTTTTTTCTTGGGGCTTGCCTGAATCACTTTTTTCCCATCCATTGGCGACGTTGTACACGCCATTTTCTGTGATACTCATCGCGGAGGTCTATCTGTTGATTTATTACCTGCCGACCTCTTTTGCACGCTCATTGGGGAAACAAATTGAAATCGTGGCGCTCATCGAAATTCGATCGGTTTTTAAAAGTCTCGAAGACACATCAACGTGGCCTTGGGAATCAGCTTTCTTTCCGCATATGCTATCCGCAGTTGTATTGGGTGGAATGCTGGTGATTTTTTATAACCTCTTGCCCCGAAGAGTCGCTCGTCTGGAGGAAACCGAATTGAAGAAGTTTGTGCGCTTCAAAATGGGAATGGCCGGATTGCTCACAATATTCTTCATTGTTCTCAGCTTTTACTCCGTCGGAAATTGGCTCTGGGAGTGGATTACCTACCCTGAAGCTTTGCACACAGACCTGAACAGCGTTTTCTATGATGAATTCTTTACAGCCTTGATTCTCGTGGATGTCTTGCTCCTGGTGGTCTCCTTCAAGTACCTCGATGACTTTGGATTCGTATTGCGAAATTCGGGTTTTGTTGTTGCGACAATCCTACTGCGCAGGGCGTTAGGTATTGAAGCTTGGCATGCTTTTTCTTACGAATTAACTGCGGTTTTACTCGCCGTGATCATGCTCCTTTTGCAACGCGGATTGAGCAGTCGGAATACCGAAGCCATCGAGTAATCTAGTCTTCCTTCTAGAGCATTTTAGGTCGGTTGAAAACACCTTTCTAGTGGTGCTCTAAACGCTTGAATTGAACCTTACATGAAGCAAAGGGGTTCCTTTTCTGTGCCACCGGAATTAACAAAGAACATCCACATTGTTTGGTTTAAGCGAGACTTAAGGCTTCGGGATCACGAGCCTCTCACCCATGCTTTGAAATTCGCTGCAGCAGCAGGACACTCCGTTCTTTTGCTCCATATTTTCGAGCCTTCCAATCTAAGACATCCTACGACCGCCAATCGGCATCTTCAATTCCGTTGGCAGGCGTGGACATCCATGCACAAGGAGGTGGCCGAACTGGGGTGGCCCGTAAGCGTAGAGGCCATTCAGGCCGATGCATTGGACTGCTTTGAATGGTTGTCTGAGGAATGCGCCATTCACGGAATTTACAGCTACGAGGAGACGGGTCTCCGGCATACCTATGATCGCGATAAGGCACTTCAATTGTGGTGCGATCGCAAGAAAATCAGGTGGGTTGAGACACCTCAACAAGCCGTTCAAAGGGGTAGACGCTCTCGAGATGGCTGGGCGACTGAGTGGCATGCCACGATGCTGGCTCAGTTGACAAAGCCCATTTCGCTTTCTGAGATCAAGGGAATAACCCTTGCTGCGATTTCATGGCCAGAGCATTTCCGACTTGTTGATTGTCCGTTGGTCGCTCATGTTGAAGATCCTGGTCTGCGGGGACCATTTCAAATGGGAGGCGAGGTGCATGCGCACCGTTACATGCGCTCATTTTTTGAGGGCCGAGTCAAGGGATACCGTCGACAAATCGGCCAACCCCTCGCGAGCAGACAATCGTGCAGTCGACTGTCTGCTTATCTCGCTTGGGGTTGCTTGAGCATGCGCCAGGTATTTCATGCGTACAATAAGGCCGCTGTGCCTGGAGCAAAAACCGATTTGAAGGCTTTTGGCAGCCGACTGCGATGGCAGGGACATTTCATTCAAAAATTTGAAGCGGAGGATCGCATGGAGTTTGAATCGGTCAATCGGGGTTACCGTGGGGTTGTTTACCAAGGAACAGCGGCAACGCTTCAAGCGTGGGAGGAGGGAATGACCGGCGTTCCGCTTGTCGATGCGTGCATGCGCTGTGTGATTGCCACAGGATATCTCAACTTCCGAATGCGTGCCATGCTGGTTAGTTTTTTGACCCACCATTTGGACCATCCATGGCAAGCGGGTGTGGAACATTTGGCGCGGTGCTTTCTCGATTTTGAACCGGGAATCCACTACAGTCAATTCCAGATGCAGGCAGGGGTGACGGGGATCAATACCATTCGGATTTACAATCCAGTAAAGCAAGGTTTGGAGCGGGATCCTCAAGGAGCTTTCATTTCGCAGTGGGTTCCTGAACTGCAGGGAATTCCATCGCATTCCCTGCATGCGCCTTGGACCATTCCACCGTTGGAGCGTCAATGGCTTGATTTGGACAATGCCTATCGCGATCCTGTAGTGGATATTGACTCCGCTGGTCGTGCGGCAAGAGAACGTCTTTGGGCGTTGAAGAAGTCAGGGATGGTGCGTGAGGAAGCCCATCGGATCCTCGCTGTTCATGTCGCGCCTGCAGGTGCCGTTTCGAACGACACGACAGACGAATAGGATGAAGTTCAAGAAGCAGTAGGAGTCTACAGCAGTGCACCCGAACTTTGGAAAATGGATTCTCTTTCGCAAATCGTATTGGGAGCGGCTGTTGGTGAAGCGGTCCTCGGTCGCCGCATTGGCAACCGAGCGATGATTTGGGGAGCTGTGGCGGGTACAATTCCTGATATGGATGTCTTGGGTCAGTACTTTCTAAGCGAGTTGGACAACTTGGCATTTCACCGCGGCATCAGCCATTCCTTGGTTTTTTGCGTAGTCGGCGCATTGGTCTTCGGGTGGGTGACAGACCGGTTGTACGGCAGCCGTCATCACGCCTGGTTGGCGCTGGGTACCAAAGCGGCCGCAGCGGTTGTGGTTGGGTTTGTTGTGAACTTCCTGTTCCAGATTTTTGCTCCGGGATCATGGTGGCCTGTGGCGGCCTACATCCCGTTGGTAGTTTTTGGGTTGTGGAGGCATGGACAAAGGCGGTATTTCAGCGGAGATTGGAAGGCTCCAGATGCCGATGTTAGAGGGTGGGTGCTTTTGTTCTTTTGGGGCTTCTTGACCCACGTTCTGCTCGATTGTTTCACCACCTATGGCACTCAGATTTTCGCTCCGTTTTCTGACGTCCGCGTGGCGTGGGGAACCGTATCGGTAGTGGATCCATTGTATACATTTCCGTTTCTCGTGTGTCTGCTCATAGCGGCACGTTTCGCGCGGCACGATTCGCGCCGACGGGTTTGGAACTGGGTGGGATTGGGTTGGAGCTGCCTGTATTTGACGTTGACGGCTCTCAATTACCACCAGGTGCATCGGACCATTGAAGGATCACTTCACGAGCAGGGGATGAACTACAAAAAATTTCTAATCACGCCGACCATCTTCAATAATCTCCTTTGGAATGTGGTCGTGGACACGGAAGAAACGTTTCTTCTGGCCCAATATTCTATTTTGGACGAGATTCCGATTGCTTTTCATCCAACGAGCAAAGGATATGAGCTTCTTCATCACCTCGACACAGATGAGACACTTGGTGTGCTCCGTTGGTTCAGTGATGGATACCTCAATGCGGTGCGCCGAAACGACGGTTCCTTGCAACTAAACGACCTGCGCTTTGGTACATTTTCGGGCCGAGCGAAAGACGCAGATGACTACATTTTCCGCTTCAAATTGATCGATCAGGGACTTGAGAAACCATACGGCTTCGAGCGTGCACAAGGAGGTCCGCCTGATGAGAAAGCGGAAGACATGATGTTGGAATTATTCGACCGGGCATGTGGTCGCTCTTATGAGGATGCTGCGATGTAAATCGTTGGATAGGGGTGTCAATTTTGAGGCGCTGTCCTTTCTTAACTTGCAGCATGCGAAATAGTCTATTTGCGTCGCTCGCACTGCTTTTTTATTGCACACATGGGTCCATTCTTCTCGCTCAGGAAGAATTCACTTTGTCTTATGATGGATTGGAGCGGACATACCTTTTGGATTTACCGGATGGAGAAGTCAGCGGGCTTCCACTGGTATTGGTTCTGCACGGATACGTTAGTTCTGCGAACATCATCAGAGGGTATTCCGGTTGGTCTGATGTGGCAGAAAATGGAGAGGCCGTGGTGTGCTATCCGCAGGGGACATCAGACGATCTAGGCATCAATCATTGGAATGCCAACTTGGGAATCAGCGACACCGATGACATCGGTTTTCTTTCCTCGTTGGTGGAGACGTTGCAAGAGCAGTATGGATTGAGTTCCTCATGCACGTTTACGTGCGGCATGTCAAATGGAGGCTTCATGAGCTATACCCTCGCCTGTGAAAGGCCGGATTTGTTCCGGGCCATTGGATCAGTAACGGGAAATATGAGTGCTTACGATCAAGTCAATTGCAACCCTGAAACCGCCTTGCCGACCATTCACTTGCACGGCACCTTGGATCCCACGGTCAGTTACAATCAAGGGGTCATTCTTGACGGTCCCTGGAGCGGGGGGTGGGGTGTCGAGAATGTCATGGCATATTGGACAGGACTGATGGGGACTACGGAGGTGGTTGAAGAAGCTGTCCCCAATACCGTGTTGTTGGATCTCAGTACCGTCGATTTCATTCGGCATTTTGGTGCCCCAGGTGGACAAGAGTTTCACCATTACCGGGTCAACGGAGGGGGGCATGATTGGTTCGGAGCATGGGGCAACCAAGACATTGATAGCACCGAATTGATCTGGGAATTCTTCTCTGCGGCTTGTGAAGAATCCACAAACTCTATTGCTTCAGAGACTCCGTCAACCCTTCTTGCGAAAAAGGTGATTCGTGTCATGGACTTGATGGGAAGAACAACGGACATCGAACCCAATCGATTGCAGTTGTATCTCTACTCAGACGGCAGCGTTGAAAAGCGCATTCAACTCCATTGAACGCAAATTCGTCTCTCTCGTTTTGCTTGATCCATTGCAGGTCTTGAATCATTCCTGTATTGAATCGTGACTCCCTGTGGGTACGCCAATCTGATCGACCTAGCGCAAACGTCCCGCTAGAAATCCCGTCGTCCAGGCCGCTTGGAAATTGAATCCTCCGGTAATGCCATCGACATCAAGTACTTCGCCAGCGAAGTACAACCCAGGCATCACCTTGCTCTGCATGGTGGCGAAATCGATTTCCGATAAGTTCACCCCGCCACACGTCACAAACTCTTCTTTGAAGGTGGTTTTGCCGTGCACCCCGTAAATGTCATTCAACAACGTGTTGAGGAGCTTGTTGCGAGATTTCTTGCCCAGTTCGAGCCACAACGAATCGGCGTCAATTCCTGATTTATCCAGCAGATACAACCAGAAGTTCTTGGGCAGATCAAAAGGGCACGCGTTGGCCATTTTCTTCTTTCGAATTTCAGGCAATGCTTCATCGATCAGGGCAGACACCTCGTTTTCATTGGATATCCCGACCCAATTCACTTGAATGTTGAAGGCGTAACCTTGTTTCTCGAGCTCTCGTGCGCCCCAAGCGGATAGTTTCAATACCGCCGGGCCGCTCATGCCCCAATGGGTAATGAGGACGGGACCTTGGTGAGCCAGTTTGGTGCCTTGAATGCGAACGAGTGCGTCCTTGATCACCAGTCCCATCAGTTTTTTGACCGGTTCATGGGGGATTTTGAAGGTAAACAGCGAGGGGACGGGAGCGCTCACGGTATGTCCCAGTGTCCGCAGCCAATCGAAGCCTTCGGTCTTGGGGCTGCCTCCAGTAGCAATGATCACGCGGTCAAATCGGGCAGCATTCAATTGATATTCCCCGTTGTACAATACAATGGAGCCAACAGGCGCTTGCATTTTGATTTCCACACCTTTTTTGTGAGCCTCCTGCATCAAACAATCGATGATGGATTGCGAATCATCCGACTGCGGAAACATCCTGCCATCAGGCTCTGTCTTCAAAGGGACCCCCCGCGAGGTGAACCATTCCACAGTGTCCTTGGCTTGAAATTCAGTGAATGCCTTTTTGAGTTGTTTGCCTCCTCGAGGATAATTCTTCGCAAGGGAACTCGGCGTAAAGCAAGCGTTGGTCACATTGCACCTGCCACCACCGGAAATTTTGACTTTGGATAGCAGTTTGCCTGATTTTTCAAAAAGAACCACGTGTGCAGAAGGGTGATGTTCTGCGACAGAAAGCGCGGCAAAAAAACCAGCTGCTCCGCCTCCAATGACCGCCACACGCATCCCGTCTTCCATGACTGCAAATTATGCAATGCCTGAAAGAAACGGAGACATCTTGGAAATAAATTACATTCGCTTCATGCGCTTTATTCTCATTTCTGTTTTTCTCGTTTTTACGCGCTCTTCTCATGCTCAGACCTGCGACCTTCTGACATTGGATGGGGTATGGCTTGACCCATTTAATAACCAACAGATTAACGTCCTTTGTTCCAATGAGTCTTGGGATGAGATTTACAGTTATCCGAGTTGGCTGATGCGGGATCTGGAAGGAAATGTAATGGCGGAAGAGCAAGTGGAATATTTTGGGATTTCCGGCGCGTCCTTTCATCGTATGGTACCCACGAACCCTTGGCCAAACAATGCCAATTCAATGCCCGTTACAATGGAATTATGGACTGGATTTGGAGAGGTTCTTGCCTGCAGCTTCGAATGGGAATTTGTGCCGCGAGAATTGGAATGGACCGGTACAGGAGATCAAGGATGCTTTCCTGTTCGCGTCGTCGCCTATTCCAATGAACAAGACGGCTGCAGTCTTGCATTGAGTTTGGAAAACGGTGCAGGTGAAAATGTCTGGTCAGAAGTGCTTGAGATGAATGAATCAACAGCGTTTGTGGCGCAATCGGATTCCCTCTGTTTGAGTCAGTTCGAATGCTATGACCTGCAGGCGGTTAGTTCGCCCACCTCCTACATCAACATGCAGCTGGTAGACCCTGCAGAGGGGATGGCATGGAATCTTCAACACTGGTCCTATTATTCACTATTTGGTGAAGTTCTGTCGTTGGACACGACGTTTACACTGGATCTCTATGGAGGAAATTGCAGCGAGGCTCAGACGGTCTCCGGTTCTGAAGTACCTCGTACGTTACTGCATCCAAACCCAGTGGGTGTAGGGGGGAGATTCAGAGTTCCTTTTGAGATTGGTGATGAAATGACATTGTGGGACGGAGTGGGGCACAGAATCGCTCTGGATCAGAGCGCAGAACTGATGGCCCCGAGTATTGCTGGCGTGTATTACGTTGTCGTGAAATCCTTACGGAATACAGAGGTTTACACGTTGATTGTAAGGTAATTAATGTGACATTAGGCAGTGAGTGTTATGTGCTGAGATGTGTGGAGGCATCGTATCGAATGGTGGGCCTCTCTCATTAACTTTGCTCACGGGAGTGAAACTGTTAAAAGCGCTGTTAATGACTCGACTATCCATGATGACTAGGACGAAATTCGCCACGCTTCTGCTCGGGCTGAGTTGTTTGTCTTCTGTGTGTGCGCAATCTGGAGATATCCGAGTCACCGTAAATCCTGGAGGTGCCCAAATTGACCGGATCTTCATTATACCTGGTGAATCTGAAGGCTGTTCGGGAGGTCAACTGACCAGCGAATCCGTTGTGACCATAGCGGAAATGCAGCTCGGTCAAGTGTATACCATCTTAGAAAGACAGTACTTGGATCGGGTGTTAGAGGAACAGCGATTGGGTATGTCGGGGCTGGTATTTCAAAACTCAGCGGTGGATGCTGGCAGGCTGCAAGGATCGCAAGGCGTTGTGTTTTGTTCGGTAGGATGCATTCAATCAAGGGAGGTCATCAATCTGAAATTGGTCGATTGCCAAGAAGGGGTGCAGCAATGGAATGCTTCAGGAGTGAATGCCGACATCTTCAAACTGTTGTCCACGATTCTTGATGAGTTGGACAATGCCCCCGCGCAATTGGAACTCAAGGCCCAAGAAGAAGAGAGAGAACGTCAATTGCAAGAGGAAGCAAAGGCATTGGCTGCTCAAGAAGCAGAATCTGCTCAAGATGCGGATGACAAGGCTTTTGACTGCTACGATGTAAGTCATGCGGGGCACACTTACGAGCTTGTTCGCATCGGTGAGGATTGTTGGTTTGCTGAAAACCTGCGGAGTGATCAGTATGCCAATGGGGCGTTGATTGTTCGCGTAACTGGGGTGAAAGAATGGAAATCATGGAGCAAATCCAACGATTCGTTCACTGGAGCGCACTGCTTGCATGAGCAATCTGGGAAATCGGATATGTACGGTTATTTGTACAACCTGCATGCTGTTCATTCTCCGTACGGGCTATGCCCAACGGGTTGGGAGGTTCCTTCTGCCGATGACTGGGGAGCCTTGAATTGGCATCTCGGTGGCGAACGGGTGGCAGGTGGCAAGTTGAAAGCAGCATCCATGAATGGGAACAATTCAAGCGGTTTTACAGCCCTTCCTGCAGGCATGAAATCAAGCTCTGGTGAGATGGAAGAATTGGACTTTGCAGGACATTGGTGGGCGTCAGACGCTGTGGTCAAAAAGAAAGGAAATGCAATAAGAATGTCTAA
>CAJQIB010000021.1 GCA_905478325.1 uncultured Flavobacteriales bacterium
AAACCAAAAAAGAGCAACCATTTCTGATTGCCCTTTTGTGTTGCGGGGGCCAGACTCGAACTGACGACCTTCGGGTTATGAGCCCGACGAGCTACCAACTGCTCCACCCCGCGATTTACCACAAACTCAGAGAAACTCTGTTTGTTTGGGACGTCAAAGATACGTGTATCCTTTCGTTCCAACAAAGAAAAGATGCTCTAAACAGGAATTGAATTTGACCCGATGCTCTTCACTGCTCCCAAGCGTACCTTCGCAGTACCGACAGCATCATGCAAACCGTGGAATCGAACGAAAAACAACCCCTACCGGAAGGTGCCCCAGAAGGACACCGTGCCGGATTTGTGAACATCATTGGCTCGCCCAACGTTGGCAAGAGTACCCTGATGAACCAGCTTGTAGGTGAGCGCATTAGCATCATCAACCGCAAAGCGCAGACAACCCGCCATCGGATTATGGGGCTTGTTAACGAGCCCGATTGGCAGATTGTCTACAGCGACACCCCGGGTGTTTTGGACCCTTCGTACAAAATGCAGGAGGGCATGATGAAGTTTGTCAAAACAGCTTTACAAGATGCGGATCTCATCCTTTTGGTGACCGATATCTATGAGGACGATTTGGCTCATCCCGATACGTTCACCAAGATCGCGGCGATGGACATCCCTGTTTTTGTCCTCATCAACAAGATTGACCTCACGGATCAGGAAAAGGCCATGGAGCGGATCGCATTCTGGCAAGCGCGCTTGCCGCGAGCCACCGTGGCACCCATCAGTGCCCTGCACGGATTCAATGTCGATTCCTTGTTGGAACGCATTGTCGAGAAGCTGCCCGTTAGCCCTCCCTATTTCCCCAAGGACGAATTGACGAACAAGCCGATGCGCTTTTTCATTTCTGAAATCATTCGCGAGAAGATTTTGACACACTTCAAACAGGAGATTCCCTATTCATGTGAAGTGGTGGTTGAATCGTATGATGTTGAGCCAACCATCGTGAAGATTCGTGCTGAAATCCGCGTCGCGCGTGACAGCCAAAAGCAGATTGTCATCGGTAGCGGGGGCAGTATGATTAAACGCGTAGGTACCGATGCTCGCAAGGACATTGAGCAATTCATTGGACAGAAAGTCTTCCTTGAACTATACGTGCGGGTCGATAAAGACTGGCGTGATGATGAAATTAAACTCCGTCGTCTCGGCTATCTCGACTAAAGTTTTAAACAGGAATTGCTGCCATGATCGCGTTCACCCCTGCAAAAATCAACATCGGTCTATTTGTGACGGGTCGCAGGAACGACGGCTTTCATGACTTGGAAAGTATTTTCATTCCCATCCCTTGGAAGGACGCGTTGGAAATTCAATTGCAGGAAGAACCGGGCATCCAACTCACCACCTCAGGATTGCAGATTCCAGGAGCCCCCGAAGACAACCTCATCGTCAAAGCCTACAACCTCGTAGCTAGAACGCACGAGCTTCCTGGAGTGAAGGCATGCGTCGTCAAAAACATCCCTTTGGGCGCTGGACTTGGCGGTGGAAGTTCCAATGGAGCTCACATGCTGCGCCTTTTAAAGGAGTCCTGTTCTGTGAATGCAACACCGGAACAATGGAATCAATGGGCGGCCGCTTTGGGATCAGACTGCCCGTTCTTTATGCAAGACGAAGCCGCGATGACTTACGGTCGAGGCGAACGTATCGAACCCAACCCTTCCATGTTTACTCACCTCAATGGCTGGAACATTGCCATTCTTCATCCAGGGGTGCACGTTTCCACCCGGGAAGCATTCGCTGCGATCAAGCCTTCACCTGCCCCTTTCGACTTGAGGGAATTGACCACCCATCGGGTGGAAGACTGGGGAAGTCTCATTCGCAATGACTTCGAAAAAATCATCCGGGAAAAGCATGATGCCGTGAATCAAGCCATCGTTCAACACCAGCAAGCTGGTGCATCGTACGTGCAAATGACCGGAACGGGGTCTGCTGTATTCGGGTTGTTCCGAAACGAAAAAGATGCCGCTGAAATTGCCCGATGGGGAACGGAACGAGGTTGGCGAACCCATTGCAGCGCCTTTTAATCCAACCTACTTGGGTGCCTTCCAGACAATCAAGCCTCCCAAAATCGCGAAGAGCGCATTGGGCAGCCAAGCCGCTAGCAACAACCATTGATCCGACGATATCAGGGAATCGGCGGGCAGGATCATGGAAGCGGCATAGACCGTGATGATTTTGGACGTGAACACAAAGAAGAAACCGATCACGACCGCGAGGAACAAGTGGTACCCCATGCCCCCTCGCAATTTTCTGGATGCAATCCCCACCCCGATCAAGGTCAGTACATAAATGGAGAATGGACTTGACGTTCTCGCGTGCTTTTCCAACTTCAACAAATTGACAGGCGCACCCCGTTGTGCTTCGCGTTCAATGTGCCCGCTCAATTCCGGTGTGGACATCGTCGAAACCAAGGCGGAACGCTGTCCAAAGTCACTAATGCGCATGCTCAGTGCCGTATCCAACCGTGTCAAATAGTTCAACCGCTCCTTGCCATCCGGTTCAATATCCCGAATACGCGCATTGATGAGACGCCATGTGCTGTCCTCTGTATTCCACGTAGCCTTGGCCGCAAGAATCCGTTGCTCCAGACGGCCGCTCTCCGACCAACGCTCCAATTGAAACCGGTAACCGGTATTGCGATCGACCGTAATGCTGCGGAAGTAAACCAACGTACCGGGAGCAATCTCCCGGTACATGTGCTGATCAGAAATGTGAAAATTGACGTGCACATGCTGCACTTCAAAATCCACTTTCCGTTCATTTGCTTTTGGAAGAATGATGTGAGAAATCACCAATGACATCACAACCAAGACAGTCGCCGCCATAAAGTAAGGGCGCATGAGCCTTCCAAAACTCATTCCTGAACTCAGCATAGCCACAATCTCTGTCTGCTGTGCCAACCGACTCGTAAACCAAATGATGGTCAGGAACACGATGAATCCACTGAGCAAATTGCCAAAATGAAAGCAAAAACTCAAATAATACATGACGGTTCCTCCCAACGGCGCATCGTTGGCCAACAACCGACTCACATTTTCCATCAAATCAAATACCACCGCAATCACACAAAAAATACCCACCATGAAAAAAAACGTGGTCAGGAATTTTTGGATGATGTAGCGATCCAATCGTGGCAAACGGAATGGTTTCATGCAACGGGGTTCAAAGCCTCTGATTCAATTTTGGAATAACCTCATCCTTCCACGTGGAAAAATCTCCAGCCACAATGTGCTGTCTTGCCTGGCGGACAAGCTCCAAATAAAAGGCCAAATTGTGAATACTGCAGATAGTCAGTCCCAAATACTCACTGGCCTTGAGCAAGTGCCTCACATAGGCTTTTGAGTAATACGTGTCCACATCAGCAGTTCCATTGGCATCCAGAACGCTGTGGTCATTGGACCATTTCTCGTTCTTCATGTTCATGGTTCCTTCCCACGTGAACAACAACCCATGACGGGCATTGCGCGTTGGCATGACACAATCAAACATATCCACTCCCAAGGCCATGTTTTCTAGCAAATTGGCCGGCGTCCCCACTCCCATCAAGTATCGGGGCTTATCCTTTGGAAGGATATCGCAGACCAACTCGGTCATAGCGTACATGTCTTCATGAGGCTCTCCAACGCTCAAACCTCCGATGGCATTCCCTTCAGCTCCACGATTGGCCACCTCATGGGCCGCTTGTGATCGCAAATCTTTAAACGTCGATCCCTGTACAATTGGAAAGAGGGCCTGATGGTGACCGTACATCGGTTCAGTAGCCTGCAGTTGATTGATGCAACGGTCCAACCAACGGTGGGTCAGCTCCATGGATTCACGGGCATACTTGTATTCACTCGGATACGGTGGACATTCATCAAAGGCCATGATGATATCAGCCCCAATGCTTCGTTGAATGTCCATTGAGTTCTCTGGACTAAACAAATGCTTACTGCCATCAATGTGGCTTCGAAATGTGGCCCCCTCCTCCGTGATCTTTCGACGGTCAGCCAGACTGAACACCTGGTAGCCTCCACTGTCTGTTAAGATGGGACCGTCCCAATGCATAAACCGGTGTAAACCACCGGCAGCCTCGAGAACAGACGTGCCTGGCCGGAGATACAGGTGGTAGGTATTGCCCAATATAATTTGGGCTTTGATCTGTTCTTTCAGGTCACGCTGCGGAACCGCCTTTACACTTCCGACCGTGCCTACAGGCATGAAAATCGGCGTTTCTATTTCGCCGTGGTCGGTGGTTACGCGGCCTGCTCGTGCACTTGAGCCCGGGTCTTGGGCTTCGATATCAAACGTAAGCGGTGGCATGGGAATCAAGAATGGGTTTGCAAATGTAACTTCGGAGCATGGTAGGAACCTTCTACAATGCGGTAGCAGTTGGTCTGGGAGCAACATTGGGGTGTGCTTTGGGCTCAAAAATCCCAGTTGGGCTCAAGAATTCAGCTTTTACGACGCTGGGTTTATTCACTTTAGGAATTGGCATCATCATGTGTGGGGACATGAACGAACCCTTTGGCGTTTTTCTTGCGCTAATTGGAGGTGGTCTTCTAGGGCATGCCATGGACTGGGACCAATGGGTGCAAAAACGCACTCAACGACTCGGCGATGGAACAGGGAGTGCGTTGACCCAATCCGTGTTGCTCTTTTGTGCCGGGGCCATGACGCTCATCGGATGCATGAACGATGGCCTCCACGGAGACCCGACCATTCTTCTCATCAAAGGGACCATGGACTTTGTGAGCGCTGCATTTCTTGCCGCTGCATTGGGCCGGGGAGTGTTGCTCGCTGCTCCAGTCGTATTCATCATTCAAGGAGGCCTAACGTGGATGTTCCAAGGCATCGGTTCGAGCTGGTCTGACGAGCTCATCCAGGATTACACGGGCTTGGGGGGGATCTTACTTTTAGCCCTTG
The DNA here is from genome assembly GCA_905478325.1 of uncultured Flavobacteriales bacterium. Classification (GTDB taxonomy): domain Bacteria; phylum Bacteroidota; class Bacteroidia; order Flavobacteriales_D; family Sanyastnellaceae; genus UA16. Next base: position 4,944 of record CAJQIB010000021.1, read on the forward strand.
GATTGGACTTGTTGGGCATGCGGTCTTTTAAATTATTGAATCTCATTCCTGCATTTTTGCTCTTGCCTTTCACCAAGGCTGCAGCGGTGTGGCTCCAGGCCTTTTGGCCTCAACTTCTAGCCTGATCAATGACACGGTTCAATGCATTGACGTCTCAGGGATCCGGAACATCACGAAGCGTGCGCGCCTTGGTGGCCATTTTCATCTTGGGCCTTCTGGGCTGGGGAGGTTGGGAAGTCCAGCGTCGGGTAGATGGCCAATGGACAGGCCCCGGTGACTGGTGGGGAGTTCGTGCAACAAAGAGCCACTACAGCGACGATGTTGCACAATATGCCGAAGAGTTTGACTTGCCTTACGCCTACCTCATGGCACTCATCCAGTTGGAGTCAGGCGGCAGAAAGCCCGCAGGAAAACGATTCGAACCTCATGTATTCGAGCAATTAAAAGCCGTTCGAGATGGCTTACGACCCGCCTATGAAAATGTCACCGCAGTGCATTTAGCCGACGCGAATGATGATGCTTTGAAGAACTTAGCGACCTCTTGGGGACCTTTTCAGCTAATGGGATACAAATGCATCTTGCTCGAAGTGCAAATTCGAGACATTCGAGGAAATGAAGCCATCCAATTTGGTGCTGACTGGATCAACCAGACCTATGGCGTTCAGCTGAGAAGACAGGCCTATCAAGATGCCTTTCACCTCCACAACACAGGAAGACCGTTTCCTAAATCCGGAAAACCAAAGACATACCACCCCGATTATGTTCCGCGCGGAATTCGCCTCATGGATCATTACTCCACGGAGGAATCAACAGAGCCATTGGAATTGACGATTCCTTCGTAAACTTGATTGCATTGTCACGCCATGCCAGCCAATAAATACGCCCTCATTCGTTACCGGACCATCGATCGATGCCTTACCAATCGGTCCAACGTATATCCGAGTAAAGAAGACCTGCGCTTGGCCTGTGAAGAGGCCCTCTATGGGAGCGCGGGAGATCGCATCAGCGTATCAACCCTTGAAAAAGACCTCAACGCCATGCGCAATGATGGCGCACTCGGGTATTACGCACCGATCGTTTACCACCGTGACCAACGCGGTTATTATTATGAGGAGGAGGGGTATTCGATTGAAAACCTACAGCTCAACGATGAAGAGCTAGATGCCATTCGGTTTGCCGCCAAGACGCTCGTGCAGTTTCGAAATGTTCCCATCTTTTCCCAGTTCGATCAAGCGATCAGCAAAATTGACGATCGTCTGAGGCTTGCACCCGATTTGGACACGCACACTTTGGATGCTGTCGTTCAATTTGAATCAGCCCCCTCAACGCGCGGTTCTGAGCACCTCATCCCCATTTTGCAAAGCATTCGCAAGCATAAGCGCGTGATCATTTCCCATCGGAAGTTCATCTCTACCGATGCAACCGCATACTGTATCGACCCTTATCTCTTGCGGGAGTATCGCAACCGTTGGTACGTCATTGCCTGGAATGAAGACAAAGGCCAATTCCGAACATATGGTTTGGATCGCATTGAAACGATTGAACTCTCCGACGAGAGTTTTGACCAGCAATCCAATTTCAATGCCGACGAATTTTTCGTTCACAGTTTCGGTATTTCTAAAATTAGCGAGCACCCGCGTCACATTCGAGTCCGCTGCGGCCGATTGCAATACGAGTATCTCGCCAGTCAACCGGTGCACAGCAGTCAAGAGCTCATTCAAATTGATGAGGACCTCTTCGAATTAAAACTGCATGTGTTCCTCACTTTTGAATTGGTGCAGTTTCTCATGGGGCTGGGACCTGCCGTAGAGGTGATCGAACCCGCAGAGCTTAAAGGTTTGATCACAACTCAGCTTGAAAAAACGCTGAAACAGTATCAATAGACCTCCTTTTTTCGCACCGTAAATCCATTACGGTGTGCCTTCATTGATTTGTCATGTCAACAAATTCAAAAGAAGGAACCACATGTCTATCCCACTGAACCCTGCAGCTTTTCAAGAGCACTCTAGCATCACTACAATGGCAGAAGCTCAACGTTGGATTGATGGCTTTCCTCGTCCCGACTGCTTCAACGCACATGCGTGGTCTACCACGAAAAGACTGGCTATGTTGGTTTGGAGATGTCACCTGGAAAATCGCCATTTCAACCGCACGTTGAATTTCCTTCATCCCTCTTTTTACGACATGATTCAGACTCCAGAAGGCATTAACATTTTAAATGAGAGACGCTTCAGACGCTTCGTTTCTTCTTCTTCCAGTGATTCTATTTAACATAATAAAGCTGAACTGACTGATTATCAATCCCTCACAGTACAATAAGTTGGTGTAAATGGTTGAAAACATGCGGCGATATCAGGAATCAAAACCATGCCATTGGTCATAAATTGCACACGGTAGAGATATTTAATCCGATTAATTCGTCGATTAGTCGATTAAATGACTAATTTCGACTATCGATTTGTGCTATGAGCTTAATTAAACAACCCCAACTCCTTCGTGAGCTGCAACATGCCTTCAAACAGCAAGTTGGAGTGGATCAGGACGGAAATATCCTCTTAGGGTATTCGGGTGAATTGAATAGCTCAGTGACAGATTCATTGCTTCTTTTGACGGAAAGTGCCGTGATCGGTGCGGGAGCGACTCGAAAACAGATGCGCCGGATCGGAAGTGTTCTCATTGAATGTCTGCAAAATGTTTCACGGCATGGATGGATCAATGACGAAGGAAAGTTAGATCTGTACCTCACGGTGGAGCTAACACCCCTCGGGTATCAAATCCAATGCGGTAATTTGGTCGATATTGAAATGGCCGCTGACCTGCGAAGTCGCTTGTCGGAGGTCAATGGCCTTACGCACGAAGAGCTGAGAGTGCGTTATGTAGACGTCATGTGTCAAACTGAGTTGAGCACAAAAGGCGGTGCAGGCTTGGGGCTATTGAGCATGGCCAAGAAAACAAATGGGCCACTCGACTACCACTTCAACGAAATACAACAGGAGATGTTCCTGTTCACGTTGGCTGTAATGGTCAAAAACTAAAATCAGGTCTTCCGCTCTTTTTTCCTGGCTGCAGGAAAAAGAATGTTGTTTAAAATCAACCGGTAACCGGCTGAATTGGGGTGCAAGTTTAAATCGGTCGGAGGGTCGTTGACCAAGTGGCGGTAATCTTCCGGATCATGGCCTCCGTAATAAGTCCATTGTCCCTGTCCCAATGTTCCATGAATGTATTTTGCAGATCGTGTACTCTTGGTCTCACCGAGTATGGTTACATCAGGTCGCACAAACCGCTTCCTAAAGGCTGTCGTCTGCCCCATAAATCCAGGAATCACACGTTCATGGCTTTGAGTTAGCATCGTAGGTACGATGTCCCACTTGGCACTAAAATCAAATAGAGTGAAAAAGTCGTTGAGCTGCTTCACCTTACCATGCTCTTCGGTTGCGTCAATATCTGAGAATTCATACACCATGGGGTCCGTGATGATCTGATATTCATGAAACGCCAGACCGCGTTCAAAATCCAATTTGTTTTGTGCTCCAGGACTGATGGCATCCCCATCGAAAACAGGGGCACAAATGTCAGTTTCTTCCGCAGCCAATGCAATGTCAAAGGAATCCGTTCCTGAACACATCGTAAACAAAAAACCTCCTCCAAGAATGAAGTCTCGAATCTCCAAGGCGACATTGCGCTTCATCACACTCACTTTTTCAAACCCCAACGTCCTGGCCATTCCTTCTTGCCGAACCACCTCATCTTGATACCATGCCGCACTGCGATAAGAACGATAAAACTTACCGTATTGGCCTGTGAAATCTTCATGATGCAGATGGAGCCAATCATAGACAGGCAATGTTCCGGCCATGATTTCTGCATCGTACACCACCTCGTATGGAATTTCAGCGTAGGTCAAAACCAAGGTCACCGCGTCATCCCAAGGCTGCTTTCCTGAAGGACTATACACCGCAACTTTTGGAGCGACTTCTAACTTCACACGTTCAGTATTGGATTCGGGATCAGCGATTTGTTGCAATATCTGGCTGGCTTGAACATCCGCAATGACCTGGTGACTAATCCCTCGGATCACGCATTCATTGACCGCTGAAGGCAAATTGGGAAGCATAAAGCTCCCTCCTCTGTAGTTCAGCAACCATTCAATTTCTACCTCCTGCTCCAACAGCCAAAATGCCAATCCATATGCTTTCAAATGATTGGATTGACTATCGTCCATGGGAATGAGTAGTTGTGAGGCACGTACACCCAAGGCTCCCCATAAACAAGCTAACAAGAGCACATACCGTCCCCAATTCCACGTATTCATCATGGCTTCTAAGTTACGACCATCCTTGACTTGAGAGAATTCAAAGTTCCATCAGAATGGAGAACCGTCCTCACCTGAGTCGTTCATCTTGGATTGAACCGTTACGGTTTGTTGATCGGATATAAAGTCCGCATTGGGACGCAGTCCCTCCTGGTGTTCACCACGGTCAAAGACTGGATTCGCGAACGTGTCGTAATTCGTGAATTTCGCAAGACGCTGAATGAATCTCATTTTGACCGTAGACAACGCGCCGTGCCGGTGCTTCGCTAAAATCAACTCGCCCAATCCAGCCGTATCAATTCCGTCAGGGTGCTCTGTCAGCCCATAATATTCTGCACGATAAATGAACGCGACAATGTCCGCATCCTGCTCAATCGCTCCTGATTCCCGGAGGTCGGAAAGAATTGGTCGTTTGTCGCCTCCCCGTGTTTCGACCATTCTCGAAAGTTGGGACAACGCAATAATCGGAATGTCCAATTCTTTTGCGATGCTCTTGATAGACCGTGAGATGCTTGATATTTCTTGCTCTCTATTCCCAGAAGAGGAGCCCGCTGACATCAACTGCAGGTAATCGATGATCACCATTTCTATGCCCGCTGTGGATTTCAAGCGACGGCATTTCGCACGCAATTCAAAAATACTCAAGGCTGGTGTGTCGTCAATGAACAGTGGTGCATCGGAAAGTTTTCCAATGCGTTCGTGCAATTGCGTGTATTCGTGTGCTGCCAGATTTCCCTTTCGAAATTTATCCGAACTGATTTCCGTCTCTGCAGAAATCAGTCGTTGTACCAACTGAACTGCTGACATCTCCAAAGAGAAGACAGCCACGGGTGTCTTATAATCCACCGCAACATTGCGGGCCATGGTCAATACGAATGCTGTTTTTCCCATACCCGGACGAGCAGCAAGCACGATCATGTCAGAGCGTTGAAAGCCTCCTGTCAATTTGTCGAGGTCCGCGAATCCGGTGGGAACACCGCTCATCCCCCCTTCTTGATTTCGTGCGTTATCGATGTCTTCAAGCGCCTTTCGCATGATGGTACTCATCGATTCGTAACTCTTCCGAATGTTGCCTTGTGCCACATCAAAAAGCTGCGTTTCCGCTTCATCAAGCAAGTCCAAGACATCGGTTGTCTCTTCAAATGCCTTTTGGGTAATGTTGGCAGAAACTCGGATTAACTCGCGTTGGATGTACTTCTGTGCAACAATTCGAGCGTGCGCTTCTATGTTCGCTGTACTCGCAACGCGGGAGGTCAATTGAGCCACAGCTTGAGCACCACCCACCTGTTGTAGGTTGCCATTTTTACGCAACGTCTCCGTTACTGTCAACAAATCTACCGGCTCAGAATCATTGAATAGATCGACAATGGCGGTGTAAATATGCTGGTGAGCCAACCGGTAAAAACTCTCCGGCTTCAAGACATCAATCACTGAGTTGACCGCCGTTTGCTCCATCATCATGGCACCCAAAACAGCCTCCTCCAGCTGCAAAGCTTGAGGTTGCAACTTTCCTAGGACCTCATGTGCAGGCACAGCACTGGATGTTCGGGCACGACCTCGAGTCGTCGGCGTATCGGTGGGATTGTATTCGTTCATGGCTAATAGGGGTGTGAAGGTAACAACCCCTCATGGGTTTTCACGGTTCATAATCCACAACGCATTGACAACGTTTCCAACAACGCCCGCTGCCCTGTAAATTCGCACCATGAACAATTCCAAACCCCGGTTGCAGCAGCTTCGATGGTTGGCCCTTCTTTCCGTTGTTTTGACGCTGACATCGTGTCTAAATCGGGACAAGACTCCACCAGCTGTTACCATCACCTATCCGTTGTATGATGGCAGTGACGTTTCTTTTGGCGAGGTGCTTTTTGCTCAATTCATCGCCGAAGACGACCGCGAAGATGGCGGGATTTGGCGCGTCGAATTGAGGTCTGAGAATGGCGTCAATGTCATGACATCGCAGGCTGGGTTCTGGCAAGGACGCTCCTCTGATACCTTGGTGGTTTCCTTTTTATTGAATGCCCCACTATGGAGTACGAGTACCATGACGCTCGCCGTAGTGGTAGACGATGCCGCTGGAAATCGTGCGGCAGCATTCAAAGATTTTGACTACACAGGATCTGATGACATCCCCGAAACAACAGTCGCTTTGACCCAAGAACCCAATGGTACATCCCACGTAATCGCGCGATCAAATCCCAGCGAATCACCTGTTGTGTTTGAAGGACTTCCCCTCAGTTCTTCATTGGCCATTCGTCAAACCACAATCGCTTTAGGCCATGTGCAAGAAGCGACTGTAACCTTATTGGATGCACTCACCGGCCAACCCCTTGGCTCGTGGACTGACCCCACCTCAGGGGGTGCTGAACCCTTCATTCGACGCATGCACCTGCTCACACCTCAGGCCGGTTTTTTAGTGGTGCATGCAGGAGGAGTGGTTGCGTTATCACAATCGGGACAACTTCTGTTTGAACGTTTTACCGAAGCTCCATGGAGTCCCGTTGACGCCATTTTCTCCGGCGATCAACTGGTGTTGTGGGAACGAAATGAGGCGACAGAAAGCGATCGTTTGCGCTCATGGAATTACACTACGGGCGCTGCTGGCCCTATTATCGCATTGCCCTTCGCTTTGCAGGGCTTTGGTGCTGTTGATACGCATAGTTCAGCTGCGACCGGAGGATTGTTTTTAATCAGTGCATCCCAAGGACTCACCTTGTGCGAACCCACCACGGGACAGTTGGACGATCTGTGTTCACTGATCGGAGCAGGAAGTTTGTCTGAAGGCTTCGACACAACAATCGGGGAGCCCGAAGGTCGGGCTGTTTTTATCCGAGGCAACACGGTCTGCAACCAGCTTATTGGCGATGTAGCGAGCGGCAGCCAATGGCCGCTTTATGGCGCTGTACAATGTGTTCGTCCGGGACCAGAATCCACTGTTTGGCTCACCTCAAACAACTCCGGTTCGAGCCATGAAGTTTGGGGCTGGTCTTTTGCGAGCGACACCCCAACGTTGCTTTGGGAAGGCTTGCCAACAAACACGGTGGACGTTGGTTTTGTTATGATTCCCTAAATCATCCGTTTTGACTTAAAAAGCCCCCGTCAAAATCATCATAACAACTTAAATTTGCTCCTGAAACCCGTCAATTACCGGGATCACTTTTCGAGTAAATAGTACATGCTTCAATTCCCTCAAGAAGAACCTGACTTTCAGGTTGCTCTTTCTACTAGCTTGGTTCTTATTGGCTTTGATGGGGTTGATTTACAAGTGCTTTTGGCACGCAGTAAACGTGCTCCATTTGAAGGCGCTTTGTTCTTGCCTAGCCGTTATTTGAATTTTGACGATGAATTGATGCTGTCCGCAAGACGCATGTTCGAGCAGTTATTTGGGTACGACGATCCATCGATGATCGAGCAGCTCCAAGCGTTTGGAAAAGTGTTTCGTCACCCAGGAGGACGCGTGGTCAACATTGCCCATTATGCGCTCGTCAGCAAGGACGACTTCCAAGCTTCTCAGTGGGACGAGCATGACATGCAGTGGGTGCCATACTCGAAAATTCCAGACCTGGCTTTCGACCACAACGAAATCGTACAATACGCCAAGGAGCGTCTAAAAAGACGTGTAAAACGTCGCCCAGTTGGATTTCGCTTACTACCTGAAGAGTTCACCTTGGGTCAATTGCAGACTCTGTATGAAACGACGTTGGGCAAAACGTTCGATAAGCGCAACTTCCGCAAGAAGCTATTCAAAACCACGCTCCTCATCGACTTGGAAAAGAATGCCGATGGGAAAGGTTCAGGACAACACAAGGGTTCCCAGCTGTTTAGCTTCAATAAGGACAAGTACGAAAAGATGAAGCTGGAAGGCTACGACTTTTTGTTTTGATGGTCTGATTCACATTTCTGAATACAGAACGACAGTAAGGTGCGCTTGGCTCAGCTCTTCCTAGGCCAATCCTAGCACCGTCTTCACAGCGTCGACTGCATCGAGCTTCTCCCACGGGAAGAGCTCCACGGTCATCGAAACCTCACGTCCTTCAGGGCTCACGAAGGTCTTCGTCTTCATCTCAGGCTGGCGTCCCATGTGCCCATACGCAGCCGTCTCTTCATAGATGGGCGTGCGCAACTTGAACTTCTGCTCGATGTGGTAGGGCTTCAAAGGGAAAATCTCTCGGATGCGTTCAGCCAATTCGCCGTCGGACATCTTGGCCCTACTCGTTCCGTATGTGTTCACATAAAAACCGACCGGTTCTGCAACGCCAATGGCATACGCCAACTGTACCAACACTTCATCGCACGCACCTGCAGCGACTAAGTTTTTAGCGATGTAACGTGAAGCATAGGCCGCTGAGCGATCAACCTTGGAAGGGTCCTTGCCACTGAAAGCACCTCCTCCGTGCGCCCCGCGGCCACCATAGGTGTCTACAATAATCTTGCGACCGGTCAGTCCGGTATCGCCATGGGGTCCACCAATCACAAACTTACCCGTTGGATTCACGTGCAATTTGATGTCATCACCAAACAAGCTTTGAATCGACGCACTCATTGCTGCCTTTACCCGTGGGATCAGAATGTTTTTGACATCAGACCGGATCTTAGCGAGCATGGCTTCCTCCGCATCAAAATCATCGTGCTGGGTTGAGACCACAATGGCTTCTATGCGCTCTGGCGTATTGTCATCCGCATATTGGATGGTTACTTGAGACTTCGAGTCTGGACGTAAATACGGCATCGGGCTCGGATCTTCGCGACGAATGGCTGCGAGCTCCTGGAGTAAGCGGTGAGACAAATCCAACGGAAGCGGCATGAAGTTATCCGTTTCACGGCACGCATAGCCGAACATCATACCCTGATCACCTGCCCCTTGATCCTCCGGATTCGCTCGTTCCACTCCTTGATTGATGTCATTGGATTGCTCATGAATCGCGCTCAAGACACCGCAGGATTGGGCTTCAAACATGTAAGCACTCTTGGTGTACCCAATGCGACTAATCACCTGACGCGCAATGGTCTGGACGTCTAAATACGCCTCACTCTTCACTTCTCCTGCCAAAATAACCTGTCCCGTTGTAACCAACGTTTCACACGCCACTTTGGATTGAGGATCGAATGCCAGAAACTGATCAATCAACGCATCGCTAATCTGATCAGCAATTTTGTCAGGGTGTCCTTCTGAAACGGACTCGGATGTAAAGAAATAGCTCATAGTTGAAGCAAAAGTAATCACCGAAGCTAGAGAATTCTCCTTCGGCCATTCTATATTTGCAACGCTTATCGCGAAAGACGGAGGGAAAAGGCCCTACGATGTCTTGGCAACCCGGGAATAAGGCCGGGTGCCACATCCTACTACCAAATTGGTGGAAAGATGAGCATGTGTGTACGAAGGAATTCATTCCCGTACATCTGGCTTTGGCGGAAGCAGCTTTTTGTTCATCCCCGACATCGGGAACACTCAAGTCTTATGCCCGCCATGGCAAAAAAATTATCAGAACAAGTCCATTTGGATTTGAGCCGATTCCCCTCCGCGGAATCCGTAGTGCAGCGAACCGCAGCGCTTCAAAAAGCTGCGTCAAAGCGAATCCTAGTGCTTGATGGAGCGATGGGCACCATGATCCAGCGGCACCGGTTGGGAGAAGAGGACTTTCGCGGAGATACACTCAAAAATCACGATTCTCCGCTCAAGGGCAACAACGATTTATTGTCCATCACTCAACCCGATGTGATTCGTGACATTCACCGCGCCTATCTGGAAGCTGGCGCAGACATCGTTGAGACCAATACATTCAGTTCTACCACCATCGCACAAGGAGACTATCGCTTGGAACACTTGGCGTACGAAATGAACCGCGCTTCTGCCGCCATCGCTCGGGAAGCAGCCGACGCACTCAGCACCCCAGAAAGGATGCGATTCGTCGCCGGGGCGCTGGGACCGACCAACAAAACAGCCTCCCTTTCTCCTGATGTCAACAACCCTGGATATCGGGCGGTTACCTTTGACGAACTGGCGAAAGCCTATGAAGAGCAGACCTTGGGATTGATGGCCGGCGGTGCAGACATCGTCCTCATTGAAACAGTTTTTGACACGCTCAATGCCAAGGCCGCTCTGTTTGCTGTGGAAACAGCGTTTGACCGCGTAGGTTGGCGCTTACCCATCATGATTTCAGGCACGATTACCGACGCCTCCGGACGCACGTTAAGCGGACAAACTACGGAGGCCTTCTTGATTTCAATGAGTCACGCGGCCTTGTTTAGCATTGGCTTGAATTGCGCATTGGGAGCGGAGCAATTAACACCCTACTTGGAAGTCTTAGGAACACGATCGCCTTTCGGCGTGAGCGCATATCCCAACGCGGGATTGCCCAATGAAATGGGGGAATATGACCAGGGGCCAGAAGCCATGGCACAAGCCATCGAGCCGTTTTTGGCCCGCGGATGGATCAATGTCATCGGTGGTTGTTGCGGAACCACTCCCGAACACATTGGAGCCATTGCCCGTAAAGCAGCCCGCTACGCTCCGCGTCCCTTGCCACCAAATTCTTCGCCGTCATGAACAACGACCCCACATTTCGTTCGTTTCAGCTAGCGGGACTCGAACCTCTCATTGTCACGCCAGAATCTAATTTCATCAACATCGGTGAACGAACCAACGTGACTGGAAGCCGCAAGTTTGCGCGTCTCATCCGCGAAGAACTGTACGATGAGGCCTTGGCCATTGCCAGAGATCAAGTCGAAGGTGGTGCTCAGATTTTAGATGTCAATATGGACGAAGGAATGATTGATGGCGAAGCCGCCATGACCACCTTCCTCAATCTCATTGCCGCAGAGCCGGACATTGCCCGAATCCCTCTGATGATTGACTCATCCAAATGGTCCATCATCGAGGCCGGTCTCAAAGTGGTTCAAGGGAAGAGCGTGGTGAATTCCATCTCCATGAAGGAAGGCGAAGATGAGTTCATTCGCCAGGCGAAACTGATAAGACGATACGGTGCCGCTACCGTCGTCATGGCGTTTGATGAACATGGACAAGCCGATTCGTATGAACGCCGCATTGAAATTTGCGAACGCGCATATCGCATTTTAGTTGACGTGGTGCATTTCCCTCCTGAAGACATCATCTTTGACCCCAATATTTTCCCGGTCGCAACCGGAATGGAAGAACACCGCCGCAATGCCCTCGACTTTTTTGAAGCGACCCGTTGGATTCGACACAATCTTCCAGGAGCCCATGTGAGTGGAGGTGTCTCCAATGTTAGTTTTTCTTTTCGCGGCAATAACACCGTCCGAGAGGCGATGCACTCCGCCTTTCTCTACCATGGAATTCAAGCCGGGATGGACATGGGCATCGTCAACCCCACCATGCTGGAGGTCTATGATAGCATTCCCAAAGATCTATTGGAACACGTTGAGGATGTGCTCCTAGATCGCCGTGAAGACGCGACCGAACGACTGCTAGACTTTGCGGAAGCCTTTAAAGGGAAAAACAAAGTCACCGAGGCCAGTATCCAACTTTGGCGAGAAGAGCCTTTGGAAAAACGGCTACAGCATGCCCTGGTCAAAGGAATCACAGATTTCATCGAGGAAGACACCGAAGCTGCGCGGGTCAAGTTAGGCTCCCCATTGCTCGTCATCGAAGGCCCCCTCATGGACGGCATGAACATCGTAGGAGATTTGTTTGGCTCGGGTAAAATGTTTTTACCCCAGGTGGTCAAAAGCGCACGCGTCATGAAGCGTGCTGTTGCCTATTTGACTCCCTATCTCGAAGAGGAGAAAGCAGGAAGCACAGGCACCGGTGCGGGAACTGTATTGCTCGCGACGGTCAAAGGAGACGTTCATGACATCGGAAAGAACATCGTATCAGTCGTTCTTGCTTGCAACGGCTTCAACGTCATCGATCTCGGTGTGATGGTCCCCAAGGAGAAAATATTAGATGAAGCCGTTCGGGTTGGAGCAGACATCATCGGTCTAAGTGGATTGATCACCCCCTCCCTCGAAGAGATGATTGACGTGGCAGAAGAGATGAAACGACGGGGCATGACCACACCAGTGCTCATCGGAGGGGCAACGACCTCTCGCGTACATACCGCGGTAAAATTGTCTCCAAGAAGTGATTCACCCATCGTGCATGTCAACGACGCTTCGCGTGCGGTGCCTGTTGCATCAAAGCTGATTTCCAACTCTCATCGCGCAGCATTCACTCAAGAAATAAATACAGATTACGCGAAGGTTAGGGAGCTTTATGCTCGCGACCGTGCTGCAAAGAAAATGATGCCTCTTGCTACTGCACGAAGCAAAGCTCCCGGGCATGAATTCACTGAGATCACCGTTCCAAATAAATTGGGGGTTCACATGCTCGATTCGATACCTGTATCCGCCTTGCGGTCCTATATCGACTGGTCACCATTTTTCAGTTCTTGGGGACTGGCCGGTCAATACCCCCGGATTTTGGAGGATACCGTCGTAGGTGACGAAGCTAAAAAACTACTCATCGATGCACAACGCGTATTGGATTCACTTGAAAAGAATCCTAAAAGCATCGTAGCTAGAGCGGTACATGGCCTATTTCCTGCAGCTAGAACAGCAGATGAAACCGTTACCCTCTTCAATCCAGAATCCATCGATGAAACGATTGGATCTTTTGAATTTTTAAGGCAACAAATCGTCCAACAAAATGGGATTCAAAAATCTCTTGCTGACTTTATTGCGCCCGGATCAGATCAACCAACAGACTACATCGGTTGTTTCGCAGTATCCATTCACGGAGTGGATGCCATTGCAAAAAAACATGAACATGCCGGAGACGATTACGAAGCCATCTTGGTCAAGGCGATCGGCGATCGCTTGGCAGAGGCTTTAGCGGAATGGTTACACCGGCACGTCAGGATGGAGTCGTGGGGATATGCGAAAACAGAAGTCCTGAGCAATGAAGAATTGATTCGCGAACGCTACCAGGGAATCCGTCCTGCCCCGGGATACCCAGCCTGTCCTGACCATCTGGACAAACAGCTCATCTGGAAATTGCTCGACGCAGAAAACACCATCGGATCTGAACTGACTGAATCATTGGCCATGACTCCAGCGTCTTCCGTTTCCGGCTACTACTTCGCTCACCCTGAAAGCCGCTACCTCGGCATTGGACTTATTTCTGAAGATCAACTACAAGACATTGCCGAAAGGCGAGCAATTTCCCGCGATTCAGCGGCACGTTGGCTCGCCTCAAATCTGCACACCTCATGAAAATTACACACCACTTGGAAGAAGCGAAAAGCACACTTTTCAGCTTTGAGTTGCTTCCACCTTTGAAAGGGGAAAACATCCAGAAGATCCATTCTACCGTTGAAAACCTTTTGGAGTTCAATCCTGCGTTTGTCGATGTGACCTACCACCGCGAAGAATTCGTTTACCACGAAGTCACATCGGGTCTATTGCAAAAACGGACCGTACGAAAACGACCCGGCACCGTTGGGATTTGTGCGGCTATCAGCCACAAATACAATCTGGATACCGTTCCTCATATCATTTGTGGAGGCTTCACCAAGGAAGAGACGGAAAACGCCTTGATCGACTTGGATTTTGTTGGGGTGGACAACGTATTGCTTCTTCGAGGGGATGCCATTCGCTCGGAAGGTCGATTTAAAGCGGAGGCCGACGGCCATGCGTATGCTCTTGATTTACTGAATCAAGTTGCCGCGATGAACAAGGGCCGCTATCTCGATCCCGATTTAAAGAACACCAACGCAACCGACTTTTGTATTGGAGTCGCAGGCTATCCAGAGAAACACTTCGAAGCACCCAATTTAGAAAGTGATTTACGCTGGCTAAAGCGCAAAGTAGAAGATGGTGCTGAATACATCATTACTCAGATGTTTTTCGACAACGATGCCTACTTCGACTTTGTCAGCAAATGCCGGGAACAGGGAATCAACATTCCCATCATTCCAGGACTTAAACCCCTCAGTACAAAAGGACAATTGAGCTCATTGCCTCAGAATTTCCATGTGAACATGCCCGATGAACTTGTTCGCATGGTGGAAAACGCTCAATCTAAAGAGGATGTCAAGGAAGCCGGTGTGCTTTGGTGCATTCAACAGGCTAAAGCATTGAAGGCTGCAGGTGTTCCTTGCTTGCATTTCTATACAATGGGCAAAGCGGAACCAACCGCTCGAATTGCAAGGGAAGTTTTTTGAGTCCATTCATCCATGGCGTCTACATTTTTGGACTCATTCACTCAACACGCCAATTGATTTTACAGTTTTTTGACGGAGTCTGAATGATCAAGTCTGTATTTTTGGCTCGTCTCATCAATCGAATCCGCTTCATATGTCGATACCAAAATCGTACGCAGCCCTTCAAGGTGCGGTCACAAAATCATTCCAAGAGGAGCTCTCTCCAACTGACGCCATCGAACTTCTTCGAACTGGCCATCAACGGTTTAACGATAATACGCCCCTGAAACGATCTCGAATTGCACTTCTAGAGGATGCCTCTGAAGGTCAATTTCCGTATGCCTCGGTTTTAGGATGCATCGACAGTCGCGTCCCAATTGAAGAAGTTTTTGATGCTACTATAGGCGATTTGTTTGTTGCTAGAGTCGCCGGAAACACCGTGAATCCAGACATTCTCGGATCACTGGAGTATGCCTGCAAATACGCCGGTTCAAAGGCCATCCTTGTTTTAGGACACACCTCTTGCGGCGCTATCAAAGGGGCTTGGGCTGGACTGGAAGATGGCAACCTCACCGGATTATTGGCTCAATTAAAACCGGCTGTCGAAACCATTCGTGCTACACGCAGTGACGAAGCCACAGCCGAAAACATCGACGAAACTGTTGCTGTCAATGTCCAAATGGTTTGCGACCGTATTCGCCAGGAAAGCGATATTCTTTATGACATGGAGTCCAGCGGAGCGATTGCAATCATTGGCGGGGTTTACAATGTCGCAACGGGTCGCGTCACCTTCCTTGCTGAGAGCGAAGCGTAAGCACTGCTTTACTTCTCTCTAAAGAACAACCGGACGGATACGCCGCTTAGGTCGTATGCCTGTCGGATGTGATTTTCCAAGAAGCGTTTGTACGGATCTTTCACATACTGAGGGAGGTTGCAATAAAAAGCGAACGTCGGCGTCTGAGACGGGATCTGAGTGACGTACTTGATTCGCACCATCTTTCCTTTGTACATCGGGGGTGGTTGATGCTCAATAATGGGCAAAAGCAAGTCGTTCAACTTACTCGTGGACACCTTACGTCCTCGATTTTCATGCACCTTTAAGGCAGACTCAAAGGCTTTCAAGATCCGCTGTTTGGTCAAGTTCGATGTGAAAAGGATGGGGACATCGGTAAACGGTTGGATCCGTTCACGGATGTTGGCTTCAAATTCGGCCATCGTCTTGTGCGTCTTCTCGACAAGGTCCCATTTGTTTACCACGATCACCACGCCTCGATAGCTATTAACGACCTGCCAAAAGATGGCTTGGTCCTGGCGTTCCATTCCCGTCTGGGCATCGATGAGCAGCAAACAAACGTCGCTTTGTTCTATGCTCCGGATGGTTCGAACGGTGCTGTAAAATTCCAGCTGATCCTCTATCTGCTTCTTTCGTCGTAATCCGGCGGTATCGATTAACTCAAAATCGAACCCGTACATATTAAAATGCGTGTGAACGCTATCGCGTGTTGTACCGGCTATATCGGTTACGATGTTGCGTTCTCTGCCCAAAAGCGTATTGATCAGTGTGCTCTTGCCAACATTGGGGCGGCCAACCACTGAAAAACGTGGCAAGCGATCCTCATCCTCCTCGAGCTCCTCGGGCAACAAAGAAATCATCTCATCCAACAGCTCTCCCGTACCATATCCATTGGAGGCACTAATTGAATGGATATTCGTATCCAGACCCAAACGGTAAAAGTCAGAGGCTAGAATATCGTGTGCGGATGTATCGACCTTATTGCAGGCCATCAAAATCGGCTTGCCGCTTTTTCGCAACATCCGGGCGATGTCTTCATCCAAGTCTGTAACGCCCGTTTGAACATCAACCATAAACAGGATCAATGCCGCTTCTTCGATACTCACCTCTACTTGAAGACGAATCGCAGCCTCAAAAGCGTCATCGCTTTTGGTGATCCAGCCGCCCGTATCGATCACGGTAAACTGCCTTCCTGTCCACGTTGTCCTACCGTATTTTCGGTCACGTGTCGTACCGCTCGTAGGATCTATTATCGCATCCCGTGTTTCCGTAAGACGGTTAAACAAGGTCGATTTCCCTACGTTTGGACGACCCACTATGGCTACAAGGTTGTTCATGCGTCTGTTCAATTGAAAATGTCTTCCCAAAGGTCCAACATCTAAATTTTAGTCAAAAAAAAAGGGCCCCCGAGGGGGCCCTAAGAATGGCGTCGACATACTCTCCCGCAGTAGCAGTACCATCTGCGCTGGTGGGCTTAACTTCTCTGTTCGGAATGGGAAGAGGTGGACCGCACCGCAATAGACACCTAAACGACATGAT